>NZ_JABBWX010000039.1:0-6992 GCF_014161375.1 Microbispora sp. H10830 | reverse complement strand
TCGGCTCCGACTATCCGGTGATCACGCCGGACCGCTGGCTGGCCGACTTCGACAAGCTCGAGATCAAGCCCGAGGTCCGCCCGAAGATCCTGAAGGACAACGCCGTACGCCTGCTCGGGCTCGGCACGCAGGAGAGGACGACGAACGCATGACCACCACGGCTTACGGGCTCGACGAGATCAAGGCGCTGGCCGGCAAGGATCTCGGCCACAGCGGCTGGCTGGAGATCGCCCAGGAGCGGGTGAACACCTTCGCCGACGCCACCGACGACCACCAGTGGATCCACGTCGACCCCGACAGGGCCGAGGACGGCCCGTTCGGCGGCACGATCGCCCACGGTTACCTCACGCTGTCCCTGGTCATTCCGCTGTTCAACGAACTGCTCGACATCCAGGGCGTGAAGATGAGCATCAACTACGGGCTGGAGAAGGTCCGCTTCCCCAGCCCGGTCAAGGTGGGCAGCAGGATCCGCCTCGCCGCCGCCGTCGTCTCCGTCGAGGACGTCCCCGGCGACGGCGTCCAGATGCTGCTCGACTTCACCGTCGAGATCGAAGGTGCGAACAAGCCGGCCTGCGTCGCCCGGGCGATCTACCGGCACTACGCCTGAGCCGTGAGCGGGCGCCGTTTCCGGCGCCGCCGCCGTCGACTCCCAGGTCGGCCTCGTCGACGATCCCGAGCTGGTCGTGCCTGCTCGGTCTTGACGCCTTCCCTGATCCCCCAGCTCACAGGAGGTCGAACACCGATGCGCAACGCCGGACTGGGAGGGTGGCCCGCCCGCCGGGCCCAGATGACACCGGACCGGACCGCGTTCGTCTTCGCGGACCGGCCCTTCACCTACGCCGAGGTCCACGAACGGACGACACGGCTGGCGTCCCGGTTGCGTGCGACGGGGGTGCGGGCCGGTGATCGGGTCGCCTACCTCGGCCGCAATCACGTCGCCTTCGTCGAGACGATGTTCGCCTCGCACCTGCTCGGGGCGATCTTCGTGCCGCTGAACTTCCGTCTGGCCGCGCCCGAGATCGGCTACATGCTGGACCACTCGGGCGCCGCGGTCCTGGTCTACGCGCCCGAGTGCACCGAGGTGGTCCGAGCCCTCCCGCAGGACACCGCGGCTCCCCTCCGGCAGGTCGTCGCCCTCGGCGCTCCGGGGCCGGGGGAGCGGCATTACGAGACCTGGCTCGCGGAGGGCGATCCCACCCCGATCGACACGCCTGTGCGGCTGGAGGACACGGCGCTCATCCTCTACACCTCGGGTACGACCGGGCGGCCCAAGGGCGCGATGCTCACCCACGGCAACCTTGTGTGGAACTGTTTCAACCTCCTGCTCGGCGTCGATGTCACCAGCGACGAGGTGACGCTGATCAGCGCGCCGCTTTTCCACGTCGCCGCCCTGGACCAGACCCTGCTGCCGACCTTCCTCAAGGGCGGATGCTCGGTGATCATGCCGTCGTGGGACGTGGACGAGTGTTACGACCTCATGGAGAAGTACGAGGTCACCTGGATGTTCGGGGTCACCACGATGTTCGCCGCGTTCGCCCGGTCGCCCAGGTTCGCGGGCGCGGACCTGTCCTCGCTGCGCACCCTGATGTCCGGGGGTGCGGCGATCCCCGCCGCGCTGATCCGCACCTACCAGGAACGGGGCCTGGTGTTCTGCCAGGGATACGGGCTCACCGAGACCGCTCCCGGCGCCACCTTCCTCGAGGCCAGCCAGAGCGTGCGCAAGGTGGGCTCGGCAGGAGTGCCGGTGTTCTTCGCCAATGTGCGGGTCGTCCAGCCCGACGGCACGGACGCGGCGGTGGGACAGCCGGGTGAGGTGCTCATCCAGGGGCCGAACGTGACCCCCGGCTACTGGCGCAACCCGGAGGCGACCGCCGCCGCGTTCTCCGACGGCGGCTGGTTCCGCTCCGGCGACGTCGCCGTTCTGGACGAGGAGGGGCACCTCTACGTCGTCGACCGGGTCAAGGACATGTACATCTCGGGCGGGGAGAACGTCTACCCGGCCGAAGTCGAGGCAGCGATCTTCGAGCATCCGGCCATCGCCGAGGTCGCCGTGCTCGGCGTACCCGACGCCACATGGGGTGAGGTCGGCCGCGCGTTCGTGGTGCTCCGCCCCGGCGCGAGTGTCACCGCCGATGAGCTGCACGAGTTTCTCCGCTCTCGCCTGGCCAAATACAAAATGCCGGTCTATTTCGACATTACGGACGACCTGCCGAAGACGGGCTCGGGAAAGATCCAGAAACTCCACCTGCGACGCCTCCCGCTGCCGAACGCCGGCAGTTCCACTTCTCCGGCATGACCACGGTTCGCGTTCAGGGCGATCGCGACCGCGGCGGCGCCGATACACCCGGCCGGGACGTTTTCCGCGCCGGATGAGACCGGGACGGTGGTGATGTGCACCGGCTCCGCGGGTGATGAACGTTTCAGCGACGGGTGCGCGCGTACGAAGTGGGCCGGCGCGAGTATGCGGTGGTGGAACGGTAGGTAAGGGGCGAAGCCCTTGCGGAAGGGCATGGTCACGTTCTTGACGGGCCGGTCCGTGTCGTATTTGCTCCGCTCACCACCATCGGGCTGAGGGAACGTTGAGAAGCCACATTGTTAGCGCTAACAATCGATGGTCGTTCCCCGCATAGGTGCGGAGCCGAGATCCGGTCACGGGAGCGCCGCAGGCCGTCGGTCTCGTCCCTGCGCCCGCGTGCCATGCCCGCATACAGCATCCGAATCACCACTGGAGGGCTGAGATGAAACCGCCCAACCATTCGTCGGACCGGTCACGAGGCCGCGTCCGCGGTCTGGCCGCCGTTCTGGCCGCGGCCACCGCCGTCGCGGTCGGCCTGGCGATGCCCGCGCAGGCGGCGTCGACGCTGAAGGCGTCGGCCGAGGCCAAGGGGCGCTACTTCGGCACCGCGCTGACGCGGGGCGACCTCGGCATCAGCGCCGAGGTCAACCTCGCCGCGGCCCAGTTCGACATGGTGACCCCCGGCAACGAGATGAAGTGGGACGCCACCGAGCCGTCCAGAGGCTCGTTCAACTTCGGGTCGGGTGACCAGATCGTCTCCTTCGCCCAGTCCCACGGCATGCGGGTACGCGGGCACAATCTGGTGTGGCACGCCCAGTTGCCCGCCTGGGTCAGCAGCCTGCCGCTGAACCAGGTCCAGGGCGTGATGGAGAACCACATCACCACGGAGGCCACCCACTACAAGGGGAAGGTCTACGCCTGGGACGTCATCAACGAGCCGTACAACGAGGACGGCACGCTCCGCCAGGACGTGTTCTACAAGGCGATGGGCGCCAACTACCTCGCGATCGCGTTGCGGGCCGCGCACGCCGCCGACCCGAACGCCAAGCTGTACATCAACGACTACAACATCGAGGGCATCAACGCCAAGAGCAACGGGCTCTACTCGCTGGCCCAGTCGCTGGTGTCCCAGGGTGTCCCGCTGCACGGCATCGGCTTCGAGAGCCACTTCATCGTCGGCCAGATTCCCTCGTCCCTGCAGGCGAACATGCAGCGCTTCGCCGACCTGGGCCTGGACGTCGCCATCACCGAACTCGACGACCGCATCCCGATGCCGGCCGACTCTTCCGAACTGCAGCAGCAGGGCACCGACTACGGCAAGGTCGTGAACGCCTGCCTGGCGGTCTCCCGCTGCGTCGGCGTCTCACAGTGGGGCGTGGACGACGGCCATACCTGGATCCCCGGGACGTTCCCCGGTTATGGCGCCCCCATGATGTGGGACTCCAGTTACCAGCCCAAGCCCGCCTACACCGCGGCGCTGAACGCCCTCAACAGCGCTCCCAACACCTCGCCGAGCCCGACCCCGCCGGTCAGCCCGAGCCCGAGCCCGACCCCGCCGGTCAGCCCCAGCCCGACCCCGCCGGTCAGCCCCAGCGCCACTCCTCCGGTCACGGGTGCGTGCTCGGCGACCCTGACGACGGTCAACAGCTGGCCGGGCGGGTTCCAGTCGGAGGTCACGGTCCGCGCGGGCAGTTCGGCGGTCAACGGCTGGACCGTGAAGTGGACCTGGCCGGGCGGGCAGACCATCAGCAGCCTGTGGAACGGCACACAGAGCGTGTCCGGCTCCTCGGTGACCGTCCGCAACGCCTCCTACAACGGCTCCATCGAGGCCGGGGCGTCCACCACCTTCGGCTTCACCGCCAACGGCACCGCGGCCACTCCGTCCGTCACCTGCACCAGCCCCTGACCCCGTCACGCGACAGCGCCGAGATCGGGCCGGGACCCCCATCCCGGCCCGTCGTGGTGATCGCCGTCCCGGGCCGCCCTGGGTTTCCGGCCCCCGATCACCTGGGACTCCTTCAGTGCCGGGTGCTCGCCCGGTTGCGCCAGGCGAGGCCGATCCAGGCCGCGACGGCGAGGAGCGCCACGAGAGCGATGATGCCGATCTTGAGGGGCATCCCCATCGCGCCTTCGTCGTCCGCCACGGTCGACGTCGCCGCGGCCTTGTTCTGCGCCGGCCCGGTCGCCGCCACGGGCGAGGCGGCGATGTCTCCCGCCTTCACCCTCACCGTCGCGTGCGCCTTGGAGGGCTCGGTCGCGGTCACGGTGACCTGCCACTCGCCGCTCGGCAGCGGCTCGGCGAGGTGGTAGACGTTCTGGCCCTCGGATGCCGACCTGAGCGGCGCCGGCCCGAAGGAACGGCCGTCGGTCGAGGTCGCGGTCAGCGTCGCCTCGACGATCTCCGTGACGGGATGGCCGTCCTTCTTGTACGTCGCCAGCACGTTGACGTTGTCGGCGCCGTCCCCCGTCACCTCCAACTTGATCGCTCCGCCGTGGGCGGAGGCCGCCGGCGCGCCGAGCATCAGCACGAGCCCGGCCATTAGGGCGGTGAGGACGTATGTCAGTGTCTTTTTCACGAGTCGTGACTCCCCTCGGGTTCGGCGTCGGGCGTGAGGTCCCCTTCGCCGGGTGATGTCGGCAGGAATACGTGCTGGTGGCCGTAGCCCGCGTCGACGTTCACGGCGTCGAGGGCGGTGGCTCCGACCGACCAGGTGAAGAGCGCGTCGGCGCGTTGTCGTACGGCCAGGTCCATCGCGGTGGTGCGGCCCGGTCCGGTGAGGTCCCGCGCGGCCGCGTAGGTGTCGACGGTCGTGGCGATCTGCCGTACGGCGGAGGCGAGACTCGACCTCGCCACGTTGGTGGCGGTCTCACCGGACGGCGGGTCGGCGAAGCCTTCGACGGCCGCGGTGGCCGCCTTCCGCCAGTTCTCGACGTCGGCGGCGGTCACCACGGCCGGTCCCGCGGTGCCGTCGGCGGGCAACGCCCGGCCCAGTCCGTCGAGCACGGGGACGAGCCGGTCCCGCGTGGTGCGGGCCAGCTCCGTCAGGGTCTTGATCTGTGTCTTGTCCCGGAGGGCGGACTCGGCGCGGATCTGGTCGGCCATCTGCTCGATCGAGCTCGGCCGGGTCACTCCGAACACCACACCGCCGGCGACGATCGCGCCGAGCGCGAACGCGACCGTGAGGGCGAGCACGCGGCCCCAAATCGGACGCCGGACCGGCATCGGTTGCCTGGGTCGGTTGATGGTCGCCACCTCCTGAGGGGCGGATGTCGGTGATCGGTTGAACGGGGTCCTCGCACCATGTGCCGGGGGGTGGCCCGCGGATGGTTCGGCGCGGGTGGGGGATTCCTCCCGCCCGCGCGTCCTGGTGGTCAGGCTCCGAGTGGGGTGCCCCGGCTGTTGAGGATGATCAGTTTTTCGATGCGCTTGCGGCGGCGTGCGCTGGTGATGCGGATGGCGAGGAAGGCCAGGGCGAGGAGTGCCAGGAGGGCGAGTTGCGGCCAGGGGATCGCCCAGACGGTGGTGTCGATCGCGATGCGCTCGGCGGTGACGCCGGGCAGGGGTTTGCCCGCGGGGGAGGGGATCGCCATGATCGTCGTGCCGATGGGGCCAAGCGGCCAGGTGCCGGTCACGCGTGCGGTGAACGTGCGGCTGCCGCCCGGCATGATTTCCCTGGCCTTGGCTTCGGAGGTGTCGTCCCAGCCGTTTTCGCCGGCGAAGGTGGAGGTCAGGATCCGGCTGTCGGGGGCCAGGCGGACGTTGCCGGCGTTGGCCAGGGTGTAGGTCACCTCGACGGTGCCCGGGGTGAAGGGGTTCCACGACCAGGTGTAGGTGGTGTGGATGCCGGTCACGTTGACTTTGGCGACGAAGCCGCCGGTCACGCGGATGTTGAGGCGGACGCCGACGCGGTTTTGGACGCGGACCTGGCCGGAGATGGTGTCGATGGATGCGGTGACGCCGGCGGGGTGGTCGCCGGGTGTGGCGTTCTGCGGGATCGACACCTTCACCGGCACGACGGCGGTGGCTCCGGCGGCGATGGTCACCTTGTCGGGGATCTGGATCCAGGCGCCGCCGTCGACGGGTGTGGCGTCGGAGGGCCGCATGTCGAAGTAGCCCTTGGCGGTCAGGTAGCCGTCGTTGGCGTCGATCGCGAAGTCGACGGGCTGGGTGGAGCGGTTGATGACCGCGACGTGTTCGGTGACCTGCTGTCCGCCGGCGAGTTCGATGTCGATGACGTTGCGGCCGTCGGGGCCGTTGGCGTTGGCCGGGACGACCGACCAGGTGGTGTCGGCCCCGGCGGGGGCGGCGAACGCGACCACGACGACCGCGCTGATCATGGTCGTTATGGTGGTCATGGCGACCAAGACGGTCACGCCGGCGGCCTTGAGGGCGGCGGCGGCTGCCTTCAGGGGGCCGGCTGCCGTGCGGGCGGCGAGGGGGGCGGGGGCGCCTCGCGGGCGGCTCTTGGTCGGCATTGGTGTCTCCTGTCTCATCGTGGGTGTCCGGGACGTGTGTCAGGGTGGCACAGGTCCCGGACGTCCACAGTGGGCGGTGGTGTCCCGCCTGCGGGTTCAGGACTGGTTGAACAGCGACAGTGTGAGGGTGGAGTGGTATTCCCCGGCGGCGACGTCGGTGGAGGTGCGCAGGGCGAGGTCGGCGTTGACCTTGGAGGTGCCGATCTCGTCGGCGGAGTTG
>NZ_JABBWX010000038.1:0-8595 GCF_014161375.1 Microbispora sp. H10830 | reverse complement strand
CCGAACGGGGTGGTCAGCGTGATCGTCGCCGGCACATCGCCGTTGTTGACGGCCGTGACCGCCACGTAGGCCGAGGTGCCGATGCAGCGCGAGGCGGCGGTGACGGTCAGCTTGACCTCCGGCGAGGACGCCGGGGAGATCGTCAGCGTGAGCGTCTTGGCCTCCTCGGCGTTGCCCGCCTTGTCGGTCGAGCGGTAGGCCAGCGTGTGCTGCCCATCGCCGCTGACCTTGACCGGCTCGGTGTAGGCGGTCCAGTCACCGCTGTCGAGCTTGTACTCGGTCTTGGCGACCCCGCTGCCGCCGGTCTCGTCGACCGCCTTCAGCGTGACCGTGACAGGACCGGTGAACGAGCCGCCCTCCGGCTGCGCCGGGTCGGTCGTCGCCGTCGTCACCGGCGCGGTCTTGTCCTCACTTCCCGCCTTGATCAGCTTGAAGTAGTCGAACTTGACCGTCTTGGACGCGCCCTGGTTGGTGCCGATGGTGTAGACGCCGATCTTCGACTCGTTCGCCACGGCGCTGTTCTTCACCGCGGTGGTCGTGCCGTTGGTGGCCAGGTCGGTCCAGGTGGTGCCGTCGGAGGAGTAGGAGCCGGTGAAGCTGTCTCCCACCTTCTTCAGGCGCAGCCACCACACACCGGTGGTGCGGTTGTTCACCTGCGGCTGCGGGTTCTGCACGGTGCCGCCGACCTCGCTGCGCAGCTCGATCGTCCGCGCCACCGTCGACCCTGCGGTGTTGGTGGTGAGGAAGTCGAACTTCACGTAGTTGTCGTCGTCGCCGTACACGATCAGGCCGCCCTGCTGGTACTGCTCGCTGAGAGCCGAACCGTCGACCTTGGTCTCCAGCGTCCAGTCACCGCTCGGCGCCGTCTGCAGGATGAAGTTCTTCGGGCCGCTGTTGGTCGTCCCGTAGATGTCACCCGTCGTGGTGTCGAGCTCCAGGTTGCCGCCGGTCACGCGGGCAGCCGTCGCGTCGTAACGCACGTTGGCGTTCCAGCGGCAGTTGTCGAGCGTGGTGCCGTCGAACTGGTCGTCCGGCGTCGGCGGGGTGGCCTTGTCGTCCGGCGTGATCTGGAACCAGTCGAACGCCGCGTCCGTCACCGGGTGGTTGGCGCCGGCCAGCGAGATGAAACCGATCTTCGGGTTGGTGATCCCGGCGAGCGGCTTGGTCTCCGACATGGCGGTGAAGTTGGTGCCGTCGGAGGAGTAGTGAGCGGTGATGTTGGTGCCGTCGCTGATGAACCGCACGTACACCGTGTCGGGGTAGGTGTCCCCGAGGTTGGCGGTGTTGCTTGCCGTGACCTCGTTCGGGGCGCCCTTGTCCTCACGGATGAACTGGAAGATGCGGCTGGCGTGGTCCGGCCCGGAGGTCGAACGGCCCTCCAGCACCATCTTGGCGTAGTTGTCGTCGTCGCCGTACAGGATCAGGCCCGCCTGCTGGTAGGCGTCGGTCGCCTTCAGCGTCAGCTTGGCCGTGGCGGTCCAGGCGCCCGAGGGAGCCGGCTGCACGACGATGTTCGGCGTGTTGTTGGTCGTCTGGTAGATGTCGGTGGCCGAGGTCGGGATGATGAGGCTGCCGTCGGCGACCCTCAGGTCCTGGTTCTCCCGGATCACCGACCAGCGGTCCCGGTCGAGCTGGTTGCCCAGGAAGTCGTCCGAGCGGCCGCTGAAGCACACCGTGGCCGGCGTGTTCACCTTGATCGCGATCTGCTGGGTCGTGGCCGCGCCCTTGGCGTCGGTCACCGTCACCGTCGCGGTGTAGTTACCCGGGGCGGTGTAGGTGTAGCTCGCGTTGGCCGTCGTCGGCTGCGGCGCGCCGTTCACCCCGAAGTCCCACTTGTAGGTGAGCGGGGTGTCGCCCTCGGGGTCGGTGCCCGTCGCGGTGAAGTCGACCTTCAGCGGAGCGGTGCCCGTGGTCGGGGTCGCCGACGCGGTCACCGTCGGGCGCTGGTTCTCCGTGGCGCCCTTGCCGACGAAGTCGACCCAGTTGAAGTTGGCCAGGTTGGCGTCGTTGGCCGCGCTGGCCGGCTTGCGGACCACGAAGAAGATCGGGCCGCTGGTCGTCGGAACGTTGTTCAGGTCGACCGTGAAGTCCTTGAACGTCTGCCAGTCGCCCGTCGGAGTGATGTCCGCCGAGCCGATCAGCGTGCCGTTGTCGGGGTCGCCGACGCGGATCTGCACGGTGCCGCCCGCGCCGGCCGAAGAGGCCCGCAGCCGGATCGCGCTGATGTTGGTCAGGTTCACCGGGTCGAACGACCAGTAGTCGCCGTCCTGGATGAATCCGATGTTCTTCGCGCCACCCGCGGAGTCGGTGGTGTCCTCGATCTGGACGCCGGCGGCGTCCGTGCCGACACCGCCGGTCACCCGGCCGGTCTGCGAGAAGTGCTCGGCCTGCTTGCGCTTGGGCTGCAGGATGACCTGGCCCCGGCCGGTCAGCGGCTTGGCCCCACCGGCACCCTGGTCGGTGTAGCTGGCCTCGATCGCGTAGAACAGGTTGTCGTACTCACCGTGGCCCGAGGCGGCGGTCTGCACCGTGGCCTCGCAGCCCTTCATCTGGTCGAGCGGGTGACCGTGGGTGTCGTGACCCAGGATCGCCTGGATCTGCACCTTGTCGCAGTCGATCGTGCCGTCCTCGGCGTCGGTGACGGTGACCTTGAACTTCACCTGGTCGCCGAACTCGAAGAACGAGCCGTTCGGCGGCACCTCGACCTTGACGACGGGCTTGCTGTTGCCCGCGTTGATCGTCACGCTCGCCTTGCCGGTCACGCCGTCGGGGTTGGTGATGGTCAGGACGGCGCTGTACTCGCCGGCCGTCGTGTAGGTGAAGGAGGGGTTGGCCTCGGTGGAGTCGGTCTTGCCGTCACCGTCGAAGTCCCAGGCGTAGGTGATCGCCTTGCCGTCGGGGTCGCGCGAGCCCTCGCTGGAGAACTGCACGGTCAGCGGCAGCGGGCCGTCGGTCTTGTCGGCCGTGGCGCGGGCGACCGGCGGGCGGACGCCCTTGGTGTACTCGATGCGGTAGATGCCCGAGTCGGCGTTGTCGCCGCCGAAGCCCGAACCCCACTCGATCAGGTACAGAGCGCCATCGGGACCGAACTTCATGTCCATCGGCTTGAGGAACTTCAGCGTCGTCATGATCTTGTTCATCTCGACGAGCTTGGAGCCGTCCTCGTTCAGCTGGAACGACCACAGCGCGTTGTTGTTCCACTCACCGAAGACGGCCTTGCCGTCCCAGTACGCCGGCCACTTGATGTTCGACTGGATGTTCGGGTCGTAGCGGTAGACCGGGCCGCCCATCGGCGCGCCGCCGCTGAGCTCGGGGAAGTTGTTCGCGTCGGCGGCGTAGTGGTACCAGATCGTCGCCGGGGTCACCGGCGGCAGGTTGGTCAGGCCGTCGTTGTTCGGCGAGTCGTTGACCGGAGCCGCGCAGTTGAACGCCGCCCCCGACTGCTTGGTCGCGAAGTTGTAGTCGATGTACGGGGTGTTGTTGCCGATGCAGTACGGCCAGCCGAAGTTGCCCGGCTTGGAGATCAGGTTCCACTCGACCGTGTTCTGCGGGCCACGGGTGGCGCTGGCGGAGTTGGCGTCGGGGCCGTACTCGCCGAGCATGATGTTGCCCGTCTTGGGGTCGAGGCCGATCCGGAACGGGTTGCGGAAGCCCATGCCGTAGATCTCCGGCTTGGTCTTCGCCGTGCCCGGGGCGAACAGGTTGCCCGAGGGGATGGTGTAGGTGCCGTCGGACTCCAGGTGGATCCGCAGCAGCTTGCCGCTCAGGCTGTTGGTGTTGCCCGCGGTGCGCTGGGAGTCCCAGTAGGCCCGGCCCGACTGCTCGTCGATCGGCGCGTAGCCGTCGGAGGCGAAGGGGTTGGTGTTGTCACCCGTACCGAGCCACAGGTTGCCGGTCTTGGGGTCGATCACCATGCCGCCGCCGTGGTGGCAGCACTCGGCGCGCTGCACCGGGACGTCCAGCAGCTTCTTCTCGCTCGCCAGGTCCAGGCTGTCACCGGTGACCGTGAACCGGCTCAGCCGGTCGACGTTCTCCGAGCCGCTGGGCGAGTAGTAGAGGTAGATCCAGTGATTGGTGTCGAAGGCCGGGTCCAGCGCCATGCCGAGCAGACCGCTCTCGTTGGCGGTGAACACGTTCATGTGCGCGGCCAGGACCGAGCCACCACTGGGCTTGATGATCTTGACGTCGCCCAGCCGGTCGATGTAGAAGACCCGGCCGTCCTTGGCGACGTTCAGCATCATCGGGTTGGAGGTCTCGGTGTCGAGAGCCACCTTCTCGTAGCTGCTGCTCTGAGAGGCCGAGCAGTCGGCCTTCTCCGCACCCGCGGCGGTCTTGATACCGCCCAGGAGCAGCTTCAGGAAGTTCGCCTCGCTGTAGTTCTCCTTCTGGTGGCCGAGGCCGGTGTACCACGAGCGGCCACCGTCATAGTCCTGACACCACGTGTTCGGGTGGTCGGCGCCCATCGTGGCACCGGTGTAGGACTTCTCGTCCATCGACGTGAGCACATGGACCGTGCCACGCGGATTGGTCTGGTAGTCGTACCACTCGTCGGTGCGGGTCCAGGTCGTCGGCAGGTCCTTGGTGGACGGGTGCGCCGGGTCCTCGACCTTCACCGTGGCCTGCTGGATCGCCGGGTGCTGCTTGAAGTACGCCCCGACGAGCTTGCCGTACCACGCCCAGTTGTACCCGCTGTCGGCCGCGGCGTGGACACCCACGAAACCGCCGCCCTTTTCGATGTACCGCTGGAAGGCGTCCTTCTGCTCCTGGGTGGAGACGGGGTCGCCGGTCGTGGACATGAAGATCACGGCCTGGTACTGCGCCAGGTTCTCGTCCGTGAACTGGGTGCTGTCCTCGGTCGTGTCGACCGCGAAGTTGTTCTCCTGGCCGAGCTTCTGCACGGCCGCGATGCCCTCGGGGATCGAGTCGTGCCGGAAGCCGGTGGTCTTCGAGAAGACGAGCACCTTGAAGTCGGGCGCCGCCGCCGTCGTGGCGGCCTCGGCGCTCACGGGCGCGGAGAAGAGCGTGATGACGGGGGCGACGAGGGCCAGGGCCATCGTCGCCGCGGTCCGACGTCTCATACGTCGTCCTTTTTCTGGCAGGGCCGCATTATGCGGCCTGGCCCACGTTCGCTGACGTGGAGACATGGAAAACCCTTCCTGACCGGGGGGACGTCAGGCAAGGCGCGCGCCGCCGCGCTTATTGCCACTTGGTCGTAGCGGATATTTCGGTTGCTGGAGGGTGCCGTCTCCAGGTCTTTGGGGGCCGTCAGTAGGCTGCCGGCCGGGGTAATGGATCCATGATCGCCGCCGGGTCGTCGATGATGTGGTTGACCACCATGCTCGCGGCGCCGCGGGACGCGGCGCCGAAACCGAGCGTGGAGGCGACGAACCGGCACTGGGCGGCGGGAGCCGCCACCACGAGCCGCTGTAGCTGATCCTGCGCGTGCGGCAGCAGCCACTGGGCCAGTGAGGCGAAGTAGCCCCCGATGACGATCACTCGCGGGTTGAACAGGTTGGCCAGGATCGAGCCGCCGAGCCCGAGCCATTCGCCGACCTGTGCCACCGCCATCATCATCCGCCGGTCGCCCGAGGCCAGGCCTCTGGCGATGTCGGCCACTCGTTCACCGGGGTCGGGTACGGGCATGCCGGGCAGCCCGTACGCCTGCTCGGGCATGGCCGCACGGACGAGCGCGGCCAGGCCGACCTTGGTCTCCCAGCAGCCGATGCGGCCGCAGCCGCACTGGTCGCCGTTCGGGTCGACCCGCAGATGCCCGACCTCTCCGGAGAATCCGTCCGCTCCGCGCAGGAGCTTGCCGCCGGAGATGATGCCGCCGCCGACGCCGACCTCGCCGGTGAGGTAGACCAGGTCGGGTGTGCCGGCGGCGATGCCCGAGGTGTATTCGGCCAGCGCGGCGAGGTTGGCGTCGTTGTCCACCCGCACCGGCACGTTCAGCGGGCCGAGTATGGCGCTCAGCTGGTCGGCCAGGGGCAGGTCGTGCCAGTAGAGGTTCGGCGCGAGCGTCACGACTCCGCGTGTCACGTCCACCAGTCCGGGGACGGCCACCGCGATGCCGGCGGGAACCGCTCCGGCCCGCCGCATCGCCTCCACGGCCTCCTTGGCCACGAGCCCGAGCCGGCGCACGGCACTGTCCGGGCCGCTGCCCATCGTGTCGTAGACCGCCCGGCGCTCGACCAGGACCCGGCCACTGAGATCGGTGCCGTGGACCGCGATGTAGTCGACGTTGATCTCCATGCCCAGGGCGCCGACGTGGGCGCCGTGCAGCGCCACCGCCCGTCTGGGACGCCCGATCGCACCCACGTGCTCGACGCCGACCTCCCGCACGAGCCGCCGTTCCAGGAGTTCGGCCATGAGGTTGGAGACGGTGGCCCGGTGCAGGCCCGTCGCCTCCGCGATGTCGGCACGGGAGAGGGAGGTGTGGTCGCGCAGCTCGCGCAGCACCAGCGAGAGGTTCGCCCTGCGTAGCACGGCCGGACCCGCCGGCGGAGCCGCGCCGCCCGGGGCGCGGGTGAGTTGCGGCTCCTTCGTCACCCGCGCCACCTGCCTTTTGTTTGTCTCTGAGATCAATTAATGAGGGTTGTAACACGAGGATGTCCGGCTGCGCACCCCCGAAATGCGTAACGAGTTGGCATCGCTCGCATTTGTGCACTTCGGACCCCATACCGGACGCGGTTATCGTAACGTTACGTAACCTGCAACCGGTTTCACTCTTGTCTCACCCGGGGCTCACTGTCTTTAATTCGGCCAGCCATGCGAACTAATTGAGGAGCGGCGTGGAGCACAGCAGGGCCGACGGCCACACGACCGACTCGATGAGTCGCGGCGGGTCCGCGGGAGTTCCCGCGGACCAGGCCACCGTGCGCCGTTCCAACCTCGCCCTGGTGCTGCGTCACGTGAGTACGTACGGCCCGTGCTCCCGGTCGGCCGTCGCCGTCTCGACCGGGTTGAACAAGACCACCGTCACCAGCCTGGTGAGCGAGTTGCAGGCACGCGGACTGGTCAAGGAGACGGGGCCGCAGCACGCGGGCTCCGTCGGCCGCCCGAGTGTCGCGCTCGTCCTGGACGGATCGCGGGTCGGCGCCCTGGGCGTGGAAGTCAACGTCGACTACATCGCCGCGATCGCCTCCGACCTGGCCGGCAGAGTGCTCATCGACCGGCGCATCGGCTTCGACGCCATGGGATCCGGCCCGGAACGCTCACTGGACGAGCTGGTCCGCGTGATCGAGAAGACCGTCGCCGATCTCGACCGGCTCGGGATCGCTCTGGCCGGGATCACCGTGGCGATCCCCGGCCTGATCGACACCACAACCGGCACCGTGGTCGTCGCCCCCAATCTCGGCTGGCGCGGGGTGGCGGTGGCGGACCGGCTGTCCCAGGCCGACATCCGTGGGGACATCCCCATCACGGTGGACAACGACGCCAACCTCGCCGCCCTGGCCGAGTACACCTCGGGCGTCGCGGCGGGCACCTCCGACCTGGTCTACCTCACAGGCGAGGTGGGCGTCGGCGGCGGAGTCATCGCCGGTGGCCGGCTGCTGGGCGGAGCGGACGGATTCGCCGGGGAGGTCGGCCACGTCATGGTCGATCCATCCGGCGAGCGGTGCCGCTGCGGCCGTATCGGCTGCTGGGAGACCAAGGTCGGGCTGGCCGCGCTGGTGCGCATGGCCACACCCGACCGCGCGTACGGCACGGGCCCCCAGGTCGTCCGCGACCCGGAGGAACGGCTGGCCGAGATCGAGCAGCGGCGGGCCGAAGGAGACCCGCGCGTCGACGCCGCCGCCGTGGAGGTGGGCCGGTGGCTCGGAATCGGGGCGGCCATGCTGGTCAACCTCTTCAACCCGCGGGTGATCGTGCTGGGCGGGTACTTCGCCAGGCTCGCCGACCGGCTGATCCCCGCGGCGGAGCAGGAGTTGGCACGCCTCGGCATGAGCGGCGCCGTCGAGCGCTGCCGGTTCGCCGCCTCCGACCTCGGCTTCGGCGCCGCCTCACGCGGCGCGGCCGGAGTCGTCGTCGAACGTGCACACTCCGACCCCACAAGCATCACGGTCCGAACGTCCCCGGCCATAGGGGTGATGGAGGGAACCCCGATGGCCCGATTGCCCCACTCACCCTGACCCGCGTGTCCGCCACGCGGTCCCTACCTGTCGCCTGCCGAATCTAGACATCCCGTCCGCCTGACCGTCCCGTCCCACACGCCTCGGCACATCCCCGCCCATCCCGGTGCCGCGGCCATGGCGCATGCGGTCAGGCGGACGGGAACCCACATGCCCTTTTCCCACCCAGAACGTCCCGCCCGCCTGATCGGCCGTCCGGAAGCCGCACCGGCATCGATGACGCCGACCTCGATGCCGTCGCGGCGGTGCCAGCCGGCGCCGTCAGGCGGGCGGGACCACGGCCGCAAGTTTTCCAGGGAGGCTCCTGTGCCGCGGTCACCATCCGACTCGTCATCTCTGCTCCAAATGAGGGGGATCGTCAAGCAGTTCCCCGGCGTACGCGCGCTGGACGGCGTGGACCTTGAGGTCAGGGCCGGCGAGGTGCACTGCCTGCTCGGCCAGAACGGCGCCGGGAAGTCCACGC
>NZ_JABBWX010000037.1:0-11007 GCF_014161375.1 Microbispora sp. H10830 | reverse complement strand
ACTTCAGCACGTACTGGCCGTTGGCCGGGCGGGTCAGGAAGATGTAGTAGGCGCCGCCTCGCTTGTACATCCGCGACCCTTCCAGGGTGCCCACGCTGGAGGGGGTGGAGAACACCTGCTGGCTGCGAACTTCGGTCTTTCCGTCGGCCGACAGCTGGGCCACGCTGATGTTGGTGTTGCCGTAGGAGACGTACATCGTGTCGTTGTCGTCGATGAGCAGCCCGGCGTCGTAGTAGCACTTGTTGATCGTGGTGTGCCGGTTCCAGGGACCCTCGACGGAGGTGGCGGTGTAGATGTAGGTCTTGCTGAAGTCGATGCAGCCGCCCCAGTAGAAGGTCTTGTTGCTCTTGCGGTAGTTCAGGAACGACGCCCAGACCCCGTTGACGTAGGCCCGCCCGCCGTTCAGGTCGTACTTCGATCCGAAGTCCAGCTTGGGCACCGAGTGCCCGGCGTACTCCCAGTTGACCAGGTCGTAGGAGCGCAGGATCGGCGCGCCGGGCGAGTAGTGCATCGTGGAGGCCGAGTAGTAGTAGGTGTCGTCCACCCGGAAGACGTCGATGTCGGCCAGGTCCTCCCACAACACCGGGTTGGAATAGGTCGACGACGGCGGCCACGGCCCGTTCGTCGGACTCGCCGACGGCGACGCCGACGGACTGGACGAGGGCGACGGCGACGGACTGGGCGAGGGCGACGACGAGGGATCGGAGACGCTCCCGACGGGGACAAGCTGCCACTGCTGGTTGTTGCCGCCCCAGTCGGAGTACTGCACGATCTTGCCGCCGTCCGCGGTGGAGGCGTTCTGGACCTCCACGGCCTTGCCGCTGTTGCGGTTGATCAGCCGGACGTAGCCGCCGGAGGAGTCGGCGAGGCTGAACTGCTGATTGGTGCCGTTGTGGTCGGTCCACTGCACGACGTCGGCGGCGTCGGCGGTGGAGAAGTTGTACACGTCGAGCACCTTGCCCGAGTGGCGCGACTGCAGGCGGTAGTAGCCGCCGCCGGAGTCGACGAACCGCCACTGCTGGTTGTTCGCGTTGGTGCGGCTCCACTGCACGAGCGACCCGCCGTCGGCGGTGGAGAAGTTGGAGACGTCGAGGGCCTTGCCGCTGTTGCGGTTGACCAGGACATACCAGGTGTTGGTGTCGGCGGTCGCCGCTGAGGCCGGCGCCACCCAGGCGACGGCGGTAGCGAGAACGGTCGCAAGCGCCGCCAGAAGACATGCGAAGACGGTGGCCGGCGCCCGTCGCCGGACACTCGTCGCGCGGACGGAGGGTTGCATCTTCTCTCCTTCGAAGAGCGGAGACACGGCTGGGGGGTGAAGACACCCGCGGTGTGGTACGTGGACTCACGCCGGCGCGGGGCACGAGGGCGTTCGCCGCCGGGGGAAGGTCACGGGGTCGGCAGGTCCGCGGGGAAGGCTGATGTGGTCGCCGCCCGAGCCCGGTTTGCGGCCCTGGCAGAGGCACCGAATCGTGCAGGGCCGACGGTGAGGTCTGGCCGACGGTGGTGCGGACCGTCTCACCGTGGCTGATCTCGTCGGTCCACGGGTCACCGGGACGGTCGGGTCGCTCGCCCCGGCGAACGGGTGCACTGCCCGCCGACGGCGCCCACGACACGGCGATTCCGGTGGAGGTCCGCGATCGGAGACACCGTCGGTCACCCGGCCGATCCGGCGATCAGCGGATACCGGTTGTCCCCCTGCAGCTCGCAGGCGTTGCCCGCCTCGAACGCGTCGCCGGGACTCGTGGCGCTGGGAGCATCGACCGGCCCGCGGCCCTTCCGGCAGCCGCTTGTCGCTCATGGACAACGCGGACAGTGCGTATCGGCCCGGAAGGTCACGCACCGGTGGCCTGCATATGAAATGTTAGCGCTAACAAATCCGCGTACCAGTGCCCCTCTCCCATCGGCGGCTTGTCGTGGTGGTGTAGCGGATCAAACAGGACGCCATAAGCCGTGTCAACGCTCGGTTCTCTCGCCGTCCGGGCCCTCATGTAGACCGGATGCGGCTCACCTGCCTCTCCCGTGGATGCGAGAACACCGTCCAGAGTCCGGACGCACGAAACTTTCATTCCAACCCCGCCCGCCACCGGGAGCCGCTGCGGAGCAAGCAGAAAACTTACGGACGACATTCCTCTCATCTGCCAGGGCATATATGGCAAACGCCCCGGAAGTACGTCGAAACTTACCGGAAACGCCCTTGACATGTTTCGGGATGATTTCCAGACTGACTCCCCGAGGCGGCTCCTCCTGCCGGGGTCGGTGGTGGACGGCAGGGGCCGCAGTTTCGACGCGACGACGGACCGCGTGCTGTTCCCGCGGGCGTCTATCCGCGTTCCCTCATTGATTTCGCAGTGGAGGCTCAGGCATGGGCGAAAACCCCTTATCCGCCGACGGAGGACGGCGACCGCTCGCCGGCACCCGCCGGCTGCTGGCCGTCGGCACCCGCCGGCTACTGGTCGCCGGCGCCCTCGGCGCCCTCGGCACGGTCACCGCACTCGCGGCGTCCGTCCCCGCCGGCGCCGCCGCCGGCACGCTGGGCGCGGCCGCCGCCCAGAGCGGCCGTTACTTCGGCACCGCGATCGCGGCCGGCCACATGAACGACTCGACCTACGTGGCGACCTGGGACCGGGAGTTCAACGCCGTCACCGCCGAGAACGAGATGAAGTGGGGGCCGATCGAGCCCTCCCGCAACTCCTTCAACTGGAGCTCCGCCGACCAGATCGTCAACCACGCGCTGAGCAAGGGCATGAAGGTCCGCGGTCACACGCTGGTGTGGCACGCCCAGCTGCCCAGCTGGGTCAACAGCGGCATGTCCGCCAGCGACCTGCGCTCGGCGATGACCAACCACATCACCCAGGTCATGAACCACTACAAGGGCAAGGTTTTCGCCTGGGACGTGGTCAACGAGGCGTTCGCCGACGGCGGCGCGGTCGGCACGCTACGCGACTCGATCTTCACCCAGAAGCTCGGCAACGGCTTCATCGAGGAGGCCTTCCGCGCCGCGCGGGCCGCCGACCCGAACGTCAAGCTGTGCTACAACGACTACAACATCGACAACGCCACCGCCGCCAAGACGCAGGGCGTCTACAACATGGTCAAGGACTTCAAGGCGCGCGGCGTGCCGATCGACTGCGTGGGCCTGCAGTCGCACTTCGGCAACCCTCCGTCGAACTACCAGCAGAACATCGCCCAGTTCGCCGCGCTCGGCGTCGACGTGCAGATCACCGAGCTCGACGTCGGCGGCTCCGGCTCGACCCAGGCCGACGCCTACCGCCGCGTCACCCAGGCATGCATGGCCGTGCCCCGCTGCACCGGCATCACCGTGTGGGGCATCACCGACAAGTACTCCTGGCGCAGCGGTGACACCCCACTGCTGTTCGACGGCAACTACAACAAGAAGCAGGCGTACACGGCCGTCCTCGACGCCCTCAACGGCGGGACCTCCAGTTCTCCCCCGCCCACCGGAAGCGGGACCGCCATCAAGGGCGTGGGATCGGGCCGGTGCGTGGACGTCACCGACGTCTCGCAGGCCAACGGCGCGCAAGTGGAGATCTGGGACTGCAACGGGCAGAGCAACCAGCAGTGGACGCAGACAAGTGCCGGTGAGCTGCGGGTCTACGGCGGCAAGTGCCTGGACGTCAACGGCGCCGGCACCGCCGACGGCACCAGCGTGATCATCTGGGACTGCAACGGGCAGAACAACCAGAAGTGGCGGTTCAACGCTGACGGCACCATCACCGCGGTCGGCGCGAACAAGTGCCTCGATGTCACCGGCGGCGGCACCGCCAACGGCACCAAACTCCAGATCTACTCCTGCTGGGGCGGCACCAACCAGCAGTGGACCCGAGTGTGACACCACCCCTCACCGGGGCGGCCCCAGCGTGGCCGCCCCGGTTGGGCCGCGGGGCTCGCCGACGCGACCTGGGCATCGTTCCGCTCGTACAACCATCCCATCCGTGACACCGTCGCCGGCCTCGACGCACCCGAGTCCGGGCGGCCCCCCACGGTGCGGTTCTCCGTGCCCAGAGCGACCGCTCCCCCGGTGAGCGACCACCACGCGAAGGCGCGGATCGGCACCGACAGCCAAGAGGAGAAGACATGACGCAGGATCAGAACGGGCCCGCGAGCAGCGAGCGGAGATTGCTGAGCCGGAGATCCGTCCTGGCGACGATGGGAGCGTTGCCGGTCATCACGGCCGCGACGTCGGTCCTGGGGGCCTCGGAGGCCGCGGCGGCCACCGCGAGCATCAATCCGTCGGCGCAGCGGCAGACGATCAAGGGCTTCGGCGGCATGACCCACGCCGCCTGGGCCGGCGACCTGACAGCCGCCCAGCGGGACACGGCGTTCGGCACCGGCGACGGCAAGCTGGGGTTCTCCATCCTGCGGATCCCCGTCGGCGAGAACCAGTCGGACTGGAGCCGTGACCTGGCGACGGCGAAGCGCGCGGTCGAGCTCGGGGCGACCGTCTTCGCCTCGCCGTGGAATCCCCCGGCCAGCATGACCGAGACCTTCACCCGCGGCAGCCAGACCAACGCGAAACGCCTCAAGTACAGCTCGTACGCCGCCTACGCCCAGCACCTGAACGACTTCACCACCTACATGCGCAACAACGGGGTGAACCTGTACGCCATCTCGGTGCAGAACGAGCCCGACTACGCGTCCACCTGGACCTGGTGGACCGCCACCGAGATCGTGAACTTCCTGAAGCAGAACGCGTCGGTCATCGGCACCAGGGTCATGGCGCCCGAGTCCTTCCAGTACATCAAGAGCATGTCGGACCCGATCCTCAACGACTCCACGGCGCTCGCCAACGTGGACATCATCGGGGCGCACCTCTACGGCACGCCGTACTCGAACTTCCCCTACCCCCTCTTCCAGCAGAAGGGCGCGGGCAAAGAACTCTGGATGACCGAGGTCTACTACCCCAACAGCACCGACTCGGCGGACACCTGGCCGCAGGCGCTCGACGTGGGCGAGCACATGCACCGCGCCATGGTGGAGGCCGAGTTCCAGGCGTACGTCTGGTGGTACATCCGGCGCAGCTACGGCCCCATGCGGGAAGACGGCCAGATCAGCAAGCGCGGCGCCATCATGGCGCAGTTCGCCAGGTTCGTCCGCCCCGGATACGTGCGGATCGACGCGACGGCGAATCCCGCGTCGAACGTCTACGTCTCGGCGTACCGGAGTGGCAACACCGTCGTCATCGTCGCCATCAACAAGGGGACCTCCGCGGTGAGCCAGCAGTTCACCGTGGCGGGCGCCGGCTCGGCCGCCGTCTCGTCCTGGGTGACCGACGCGAGCAGGAACGTCGCGTCCCAGGCGGCGACCAGCATGTCGAACGGCTCCCTCACCGTCACGCTTCCCGCTCGCAGCATGACGACCTTCGTGACCAGCCTGAGCGGCGGCTCCTCGCCCAGCCCGTCGCCCATCCTGTCGCCGAGCCCGTCGCCCAGCGCCTCGCCCAGCGCCTCGCCCAGCGGCGGCACCGGGACCGGGCCCCGGGTCGCCTACACCATGAACAGCTGGAACAACGGCTTCACCGCGAGCATCAGCATCACCAACACCGGAACCTCGACGATCGACGGCTGGACGCTGGCCTTCACCCTGCCCTCCGGCCAGTCCATCACCTCGGGCTGGAACGCCACCTACTCGCCCTCCAGCGGCCAGGTGAGCGCCCGCAACGTCAGCTACAACGGCACGATCGCGCCCGGGGCCACCGTCGACATCGGCTTCCAGGCCACCCACACCGGCAACACCGCCGAACCGACCGCCTTCACCCTCAACGGCGTTCCCTGCACCGTGGTCTGATCAGCACGTGGTCTGATCGGCAACCGAGACAACCCGTGAAGCCGACCGGCGAGAACCCGGCCGCGCCCTGGACCCGATGGCCCAGGGCGCGGCTTCCTCTCCGTGCGAGATCACCCCAGTGCGAGGCGGAGCAGCAGGTCCTTGACCTGGTCCAGGCCGTGCGCCTTCTTCCCGCTCTCGTCGAGCACCTCGGCGACGCCGGGCAGGGACGCGCAGAGTTCGGCGACGCCGGCGCGTCGGCGGGGTCGGGAACGTAGACGTGCGCCACCTGGTGGTCGGCGACGGCGAACGCGCGCGAGGTCCACGGGTCGAGATACTCCATGCCGTCCTGGGTGTAGACACGCAGGAGCCCTTCCGCACGGATCGTCCGGTTGACGTCGACGGGGCGTGAGACGTCGGTGATGCCGTACTCCGACACGCAGACGACGGTCCTGCCCTGCGCCGCCAGGCCGACGAGGCGATGCCGCTCCCGGGCCCCAGTAGCTGAACAGGGGGAAGGTGCCCAGCGCCGCGGTGAGCTCGTCGTGCAGCTCCGGGGGGTGGGTATAGCAGTCGGCCTCCTTACGCCCGTCGGCGTGATAGATCGGCCGGGGGGTGACTGCAGTAGCTCAGGTGCAGCGGGGTTCCTCCCGGGTGGCGTAGCCGCATCAGCCGCCGCCGCGCTTGATGGAGCTGCCGGCGAAGGTGGGCTGGTCCGCCCCGGCTCCGGCGCCGGTCAGGTCGAGGCGCCCGGACTGGCTGTAGAACTCCACCGGGTTGCGCCACAGCACCCGGTCGACGTCGTCCTCGGTGAATCCGGCGGCCAGCATCGCCGTTCCGGTCTCCAGCGTGAGCAGCGGGTCGGAGACGCCCCAGTCGGCGGCGGAGTTGACCAGCATCCGCTCCGGGCCGTACCGCTTGAGGATCTCCACCATGCGGGGCGGCGACATCTTCGTCTCGGGGTAGATGGAAAAGCCCATCCAGCATCCGGAGTCGCGCACGATGCCGACCGTGACCTCGTTGAGGTGGTCGACGGCGACCCGCTCGGGCGCGATCCCCGAGGCGGCGACGACCTCCAGAGTGCGCCGGGTGCCGGTGGCCTTGTCGCGGTGGGGGGTGTGGACGAGCGCCGGCAGGTCGTGCTCGACGGCGAGGGCGAGCTGCCGCTCGAAGACGTCGTCCTCCTCCGGGGTGATCGAGTCGTAGCCGATCTCTCCGACCGCGACGACACGGTCCTTGTCCAGGTAACGCGGCAGCAGGTCGAGCACGGGGCGGCAGCGCGGGTCGTTCGCCTCCTTGGGGTTCAGCGCGATCGTCGCGTGGTGCACGATGCCGAACTGGGCGGCCCGGTACGGCTCCCAGCCGATCAGCGAGTCGAAGTAGTCGGTGAACGAGCCGGGGCTGGTGCGGGGCTGCCCCAGCCAGAAGGCCGGCTCCACGACGGCCCGGACGCCGGCGGCGGCCATCCGGGCGTAGTCGTCGGTGGTGCGCGACGTCATGTGGATGTGCGGGTCGAAGATGCGCATCAGGACTCCTCACGGGTCAGACGGCCGAGCAGGGCGGCGGCGTCGGCGGGCATGGGGCGTCCCGCGGCCGCGCGCTCGTCGGCGAAGGCGGCCAGCATGGCCGCCAGCTCACGGTCGGCCCGCTCGTCCAGCCCGTCGACCGCGGTCAGCGGCACTCCCGTGAACACGCACTTGAGCACCGCCTGCCGCCAGGCGGCCTGGTCGAGGTGGCGGGCGTACGGCCCGAGGGCGGCGGCCAGCAGACGGGCGTCGTTCGTGCGGATCGCGTCGTGCAGCAGGGGCAGTCCCGCCGAGCCGACGGCGATCACCGGCAGGGCCTTGAGCACGGCCCGCTTCTCGTCGGCGTCGCCGTAGCGGTAGAGGTCGCCGATCTCGGCCTCCGCCCGGTCCGCCGGCAGCGCGGCCAGCAGCAGCGCCCGGGCGGCCTCGTCCGCGGTCCAGCCGGGCACGCCGGGCAGGGGTGTGCGCCCGGCCCGCCGTCCGGCCTGGGTGAAGGACCTGCCGATCGTCTCGGGTCGCTCGCTCGCCGCGGTGAGCGCGGCGTCCACCCATCCCTCTCGCGGTGTCTCCCGCAGCGCGGCCCGCAGCGGCTCCAATCGCGTCATGCCGTTCTCCCTTCGCCGTCACGCCTCGACGCCTGCTCGGCTGCGCGCAGGAATTCGATCGAACGCCGGGCCACGGCGGGCGCGGCATGGCAGTGACGGGGAAGCTCGACCGCGACCAGGCCCCGATAGCCGGCGTCGGTGAGCGCGCGCAACACCGGCGGGAAGTCGATCTCCCCTTCGCCGAACTCCAGATGTTCGTGCACGCCCCGTCGCATGTCGTCGATCTGGACGTTGACCAGGTGCCCGGCCACGGCTGCGACGCAGCCGGGCACCGGTTCGGGCTCGTTGCAGCGGCAGTGCCCGATGTCCAAGGTGATGCCGAAGCCGTCCGGAGACCCGAGCGCCTCGTGCAGCCTGCGCCAGCCGGCGATCGTCTCGACGAGCATCCCCGGCTCGGGTTCGAATCCCAGCGTCACACCGGTGCACCGCGCGGCGTCGAGAACACGCCCGCAGCCGTCGACCAGCCGGTTCCAGGCGGCGGCCTGGTCGATCCCGGCCGGGCGTATGCCTGACCAGAACGACACCGCCTCGGCGCCGAGGTCCGCGCCGATCGCGACGGCGCGGCGAAGGAAGTCCACCCGCCGGTCCCGGTCGTCGTCCAGCAATGTCGGGGCGTGCTTGCGTCGTGCATCGAGCAGGTAACGCGCACCGGTCTCGACGACCACCGCCAGATCGAGGTCGCGCAGCTTGTCGGCGACCTCCGTCACGCGCCGTCCCAGCCCGTCGGCGTACGGGTCGAGATGGCAGTGGTCGAGCGTCAGGGCCACTCCCTCGTAACCGAGGCCGGCGATGACGTCGAGGGCGTCCGGCAACCGGTGATTGGCGAAGCCGTTGGTGCCGTAGCCGAACCTCATGTCGCGGAGATCTTCCTGACCAGGCGTCGGGCCAGCGGAATCGCCGCCGCGAGGGCGAGGCCGGCGCGGGGGGCGCCGCCGCGCGCGGCGAGGGCGCCCTGGAGGGCCGGCAGGCTGACGATGCCCGCGCTGACCGCGTCACGGACCCGCTGCGCGGAGGGGTCGGCGACGGCGTGCGCCTGGGGGAAGCCGAACTGCGCGGCGTAGCAGCCGGCGAGGGCCGGCTGCGCCGGTCCCCCGGCACCACGGGCGGTGACGGCGGCGAGCGTGACGGTGCCTGCCAGGGTCGCGGCGGGCAGCCGCGGGTCCGCCCCCGACACCTCTGCGTGCGAGAGCGCGGTGAGCAGGTACGTGTGGGCGGCGATGGTGAGAGCGGAAGGCAGCGCGGCGGTGCGGGAGCCGCCGGTGGCACCCAGCAGCACGTCGAGGCCGCGGCACAGCGCCATCGTCAGGGGACCGGCGGGTGTGCCCTTGGCCGCCACGTCGTACGCCCAGACGGCGGCGGCCAAGGGTGCGGCGACCGCCAGGGCACGCCGGCCGCCCGCCAGCCCGGCCACGGTGAGCCCGGCGACGGTGAGCCCCGCCGCCGTGCCGAGGGCCGCCTCGGCCGGCACGCGCCCCGAGGGGATGGGACGCTCCGGGCGCTCGATCGCGTCGAGATGCCGGTCGGCCCAGTCGTTGGCCGCCATCCCCGCCCAGTACAGGAGGACCGAGGAGCAGGCCAGGCCGATGGTGCGGCGGCCGAGCGCCCCACCGGCGGCCGCCCCGGCGACCACGTCGCCGGGCACGGACAGCGCGGCCGGCGCACGGACCAGCTCGATCAGATCGCGGAGCGCCGTCATCGCGTCGTCATCGCCCCGTCTCCCGGGAGCCGAGCGCGTCCACGGCGGCCCGCAGCGCCTGCCACTGCTCGGGCAGCGCGTGGGGCACCTCTCCGAGAGGGTCCTTGAAGAAGAAGGCCAGTTCGGTGAGCGGACCGGTGCGCCCGGCCCGGTGGGCGGCCGCCGTCAGCCGTGCCAGGTCCAGGACCAACGGCGCGGCCAGCGCCGAGTCGCAGCCGTGCCAGGTGAACTCCATGCGCATGCGGGTTCCGAGGAAGCCTTCGAAGGAGATCAGGTCCCACGCGGTCTTGAAGTCGTCGAGGTCCTCGACGAAGTCGATCCGGGTGTCGCCCTGCGGGACGTAACCGAGCGTCTCGTGCAGCACGCGCTGTTTGCTGGCGGACTTGGCCGCGTTGGCCGCCGGCTCGGCGAGGTTCGCGCCGTCGCCGCCGCCCAGCAGGTTGACGCCGGACCAGGTGCGCACCTTCAGGTTGCGCAGGGCGAACATCGGGGCGAGCACCGACTTGACCAGGGTCTCGCCGGTTTTGCCGTCGTGGCCCCCGTACGGGAGCCCTTGCCTGCGGGCCAGGGCGTCGAGGGCGGGCAGGCGGGCGCCGGTGGAGGGCGTGAAGTCGACGTACGGGCAGCCCGCTCGCAGGGCGGCGTAGGCGGCCAGGGCGCTGGGCGGCAGGACGGGCTCCGGCCCGTCCAGCGCGGCCCCCAGCGCGTCGAGATCGGCGTGGGCGGGATGGAGTCGCGGCGCCGGTTCCGTGGTCGAGACGTTGATCACGACGACGCGGTCCAGATCGTGCCGCCGGCGGAAACGGTCCAGGTCGGCGCCGATGGCGTCCGCGACCCCGGCTTGGGTGTCGCGGACCGGCAGGGGAAGCACGTCCTGCTCGATCTCGAGCAGCGCGTCCTGCACGGCCCCGGCGAGCCGAGCCGGAACGATTCCCGCCTCGGCCAGCGCGGCGGCCTTCTTGACCAGAGGGATCGAGGAGATGTCGTGGCCGCCGAAGACCAGGTCCCCTATCGCGGGGAGGGCGTCGCTGTGCAGCTCGGGCGACTCCAGGACGCATCCGGTCGGTTCGGCCAGGCCCGCCCGCACCGCCGACGCCCCGAGCATGCTGGTGACCGCGACCGATCCTCGTGCTCCGATGAGCCATACTCCGGTTCTCATCTGTCTCCTCTCCCCGATCGGTTGCCGGGACGGTGGGGGTGCTGCTCACGGCGGGTCGGATCCGGCGGGCGGCGGCCACCGTGCGGCCGCCGCCCGGCGTGATGTGTCATTCGGAGGAGAAGGCGGCGTCGAAGGCTGCGGCCGGTGGGGTGATGGCGTTGAGCGAGCGGATGTAGGCGAGGGATTCCGGCGCGCCGTGCAGCCGGTCCATGCCCGCGTCCTCCCACTCGATGGAGA
>NZ_JABBWX010000036.1:0-23917 GCF_014161375.1 Microbispora sp. H10830 | reverse complement strand
GCGTCAAGGCCGCCGCAGGCATGGGCCGGATCCGCAACGCCATGCGGGCCCTCGCGTTGACCAACCCGCCCCCGGCCGCGGTGCTGACGGGGCTCGACCGCGTCTTCGAGGCGACCGAGGAGGAGGAACAGGTCACCACCCTGGCATACATGGTCGTCCAGCCGGGCACGGGTGAAGGGCGGCTGGGGCTGGCCGGTCACCCGCCGCCGCTGCTCGTCTCGCCTCAGGGCCGGGCCATCTTGTGCGACACCGAGCCCGGCACCCCGCTCGGCTGGCCGACCGTTCGAAAGGATTTCCAGCTGGATGTGCCACCGGGCTACACCGCGTTGCTCTACTCCAACGGGTTGGTTCAGAACCGACAGCGCGGGCTGGATTCCGGACTAGAGCAACTTGTCAGCGTCGTAGAAAAAGCACCCCTAAAGGTTGTTACAAGCCCGCACATATTGCTTGATTTCCTTATTGAGCGGATGTTGTCAGAATACGAAGAAGATGATGACGTCACCATACTCGCAATCAAAGTTCCCTCCACGCAGGATGACGGAGCGTAACTCGCCCCTTGAGGATGGTGACCGGGCGCCCGCGGGCCGGCCTATGGGCAGTTGCCCGCGCCGGCCGTCCGCCCCGGAGGTGACAGTCACCCATCGGCGCAAGACCGGACACGGATGCCCGGACACGCATCGGGCGGCCGAAGCGCTGTGAAAAGCGGCCGAAGGAGGCCGATGGCGCCTGGGAAGATACGGAAATGACCGATGCTCTGCCCGGGCTTGAGCCCGGCGCCGAATCCCGCACTGCACCCGCACGACCCGTCGCATCCTCGCGGCGGGCGGCCGGATACGAGATCGAGGACGAGCTGCGTGCGGCGGGGGCGGTCCACATCGCGGGCGTGGACGAGGTCGGCCGCGGCGCGTGGGCGGGCCCGGCGGTGGTGTGCGCGGCCGTCACCACCTTCGGCCCGCCGCCCGAGCTGCCGGGACGCGGGAAGCGCACGGTCCGGCTGACCGATTCCAAACTGCTCGGCCCGGCCCAGCGCGAGGCGTTCGCGGCGGTCCTGCCGGATTGGCTCACCTGCCACGCGTACGGCGAGACCGGACCGGAGGAGATCGACGAGGTCGGCATGACCGAGGCGCTGCGCCGGGCCGCGTGCCGGGCGCTGGAGGCCCTGCCGCTGCGGCCCGACGTGGTGCTCCTCGACGGCGCGCACGATTTCCTCGGCCGGCCGTGGCGGGTGCGGTGCGAGGTCAAGGCCGACCAGCGATCGGTGTCGGTGGCCGCCGCGTCGGTCCTGGCCAAGGTCCACCGCGACCGCCTGATGGCGGAGATCGGCGAGGAGCATCCGGCGTACGGCTTCGCCGCCAACGCGGGCTACCCCTCCCCCGTCCACCAGCAGGCGCTGGCGGAGATGGGGCCGACCCCGCACCACCGGCTCTCGTGGTCGTACCTCGACGACCTCCCCCAGTGGCGGCACCTGCGCAAGCACCGCGACCCCCTCGCCGGCTCCGGTCAGATGACCCTCCTCTGACGCGCCGGCGGCAGGCCGGTCGCGGCATGGCCCGGCGAGAGCGTCGCCACCGTGACCGGCCCGC
Source organism: Microbispora sp. H10830 (assembly GCF_014161375.1). Taxonomy (NCBI): domain Bacteria; kingdom Bacillati; phylum Actinomycetota; class Actinomycetes; order Streptosporangiales; family Streptosporangiaceae; genus Microbispora; species Microbispora sp. H10830. The sequence goes on along the minus strand of NZ_JABBWX010000036.1, from coordinate 22,334 downwards.
CGTCGCGCAGAGGGTCAGGGCCGCCGGCCGAGGGCGTCCACCCAGCCGGCGTCCTCCAGAGTCACCCTCAGGTCGGGGGCGGACGCGCGGCGCGTGCTTCGCGCCGTACGTCGGCCGCGGCCGCGATCGGCGCGAAGACAAGGCCCCCGTCGCACCCGGGGGATGGGCGGGCGCGACAGGGGCGGGTAGTGCCGGGATGGCTACGCGATCGAGCCCGTGTAGAGCTTGGCGGCTTCGGAGTAGACCGCCAGCACCTCGCCGTCGAAGTACGGGGAGACGCTGGTGTCGTAGCGGTTGTCGCCGTCGGTGTCGGAGACGCTGATCGTGATGCCGTTCAGGTAACCGGTGCGGGTGTCGCCGCTGTAGCGGTACAGCCACGAGGAGCCGAGGGAGCCTTCACCGGTGAACGGGGAGTCGACGCCGACGGGCTGATTGGCGAGGAGGTCGAGGAGCGTCATGGCGAACGTCGATCCGGTGGACCGTTCGAGGGTCTCACCCGTGTAGGGCCGGGTTCCGTCGGGGTTGGGACCGGCCGGGTAGCCGAAGACGTCGACCGAGGAAGCCGGCGGCTGGTTGTAGGCGAGGCCCTGCCCGCCGACGTTGTCGCCCAGCCGCCCGCTGTCGGTCAACCCGCCGGAGGACGACGGGACAACGCCGTTGTACACGTTCACGAAGGCGACGTCGCGGCCGTAGTCCCGGTACACGTCGAAGTCGTAGTGGGTGAAGGCCTGTTTTCCGACGTACAGGACCCCCGGGGTCTTGCCGCCGGAGTAGCCGGGCACGAAGACCCACTTGCCGAGCGTCCCGCCGGTGCGCTCGGTGTCGTACACGCAGTGACCGGCCGTGGCGACGACGTTGCGATAGGACGACTGCACGGCCGTGGCCGTGCACCAGTGCGGCTGACCGTCGGCACCGACGAAGAACACCTTGCCCGAGGTCGTGGGCGTTTTCGCCTTCTTCGAGAGCACGTCCTGGGACGCCCCGACGAGGCCCGGCTTGCCGTCCGCGACGACGCCGGTGGACACGCGTTCCGCGTGGACCACGGTCTGCACGGCGTACGGCGTGGCGTTCTGCAGGTTCGCTCCCCCATCGGCCAGCCAGAACGCCGCGACCTGCTGAGCGGTCGAGACGTCCGAGGCCAAGGGGGCCGTCACCACGCTCGCGGCCTGAGCCGGGGCGGACACGACGGCGGAGCCCAGCAGACCCACGCCGATGCCCAACGCCGCCAGTGCGCGTCTCATAGTCGATCTCCCATTGGGTCATGGGGACCGTCGAAGGCCCCCGTCAGTGAGGAACAGCAGGCGGCTGATCAACACAGCCGACAAGACGGAAGATCATAACGTCCCCCCAAATCCTGTGAAGAAAGTTTCACGACTTGCCGCAGAATGTCGGTGATTTTCAGTGGCCCGGCATGAGCCGGTGGGCGGCGAGATCGTCGGCGAAGACCTGAGAGACGGCGGCGTGGAGGAAGGGGTCGCTCCGCACCTCGATCCCGGCCAGCAGCAGCCCGGTCATCTGATCACCTCCAGCAACGGCACCCGGCTGTGGTCCTTGAACTCCGCCTGGAGATCGGGGCCGACGCGTCCGACGAGTCGCGGAACCAGTAGCAGTAATCGCAATTGATGTCGCACCGGCTGGCCAGCTTGAGCAGCAAGTAGTCGGGGACGGTCCGCTCTGTCGGTGCGGCGCAATAGATTCCTCTGGCATGACCCGGACCACTCCGCCGCGCCCTGTCGACATCGCCGCCGTCTTTCCCGAGATCGCGCCGCTCGCCCGGACGGCCACACGCCTTCATCCGCGGCCCGGAGCGCCCGGCGTGCACGACAGCTCGATCGGCGGCCCCCTGCTCTGGCCCTCCGACGAGCCCTGGCCGGTGTGCGAAGAGTCGCACGAGAACGGGGGCGACTTCACCCGCCTGGACGCCGAGCGGCACCGCAGGCGCATCCTCTCCGCGGCCTGGGGCCGGACCCGCAAGGGCGAGCGGTTCGCCATCACGCCTGAGGAACGGGCCGAACTCGACCGTCTCGACGAGGAGTACGCCGACCCTGACAGCGCCGCCACCATGCTGGCCGTCGCCCAGCTCTACCTGCGGGACGTGTCCGGCCTGGCGGGACCGCCCGGTGCCGATGTTCTCCAGCTCCTGTGGTGTCCGCGCGACCACGGGCCCCACTACTGTCCCTCGCTCGTGCTGCGCTGGCGGCGTTCGGCCGACGTGACCGACCTGCTCGCAGAACAGCCCGAGCCCGAGGTGATGGAGTACGACACGTATCTGCCCGTGCCCTGCGTTCTGCATCCCGAGCAGGTCGTCGAGTACCCCTACGAGGACTTCCTTCCCGGCGATCTGGAGGAGCGGATCCGGATCTGGGAGGAGTCACGTGGCTACGACTACTTCTCCGAGCTCTCGATCGCCGCGGGCTGGAAGGTGGGCGGTTACGCGGCCTGGAACCTCACCGACCCCTACCCGATGCTCTGCGAGGACTGCGGAGCCGATATGGACCTGCTGGTGAAGGTCGACGGCGGAGAGTGGGACGGGACCGAGAGCTGGCGGCCCCTGGAGGACGCCAGGCCCGAGAGCGAGTTCCACGAGCACCCGAACCGATGGCAGCCCACGGGGATCACGATCGGTCGTGGATATGCACTGTGGATCTTCACCTGCCCGGTCTCGTTCGACCACCCGCACGGCGTGAGCATGCAGTAGCCGGAGCACGACCCTCAAATAGTCAGGCGAACGACGCCGACGTGAATTCGGCGTCAGGGGCGGTCGTAGATCGAGTGATCGCCGATACGTCGCCGGCGGAGTAGAAGAGAACCGTCCTCGGTTGTGTCGAACGCGAACGTCGCTCTGCCGTCCGGTGAGGCGAAGTTCCAGGTCAACGAGTAAACCCGGGTGCCGGTGAGCTTGTGGATACGCAGTCGCACAGGCCAGGGAACGCGGCCCGTGTGTGCTCCCCGCTCCAATGCCGGGAGAAAGTGCTTGTGGACGGCGTCCCTGAACATCGCGTAGTGCTCCGGAGACAGCCGGGCCGCATCTCGGAGAAAGGCAGCCGTGCGCTCGAATCCCACCGAAGGTCTTCTCCGCGGAGCGCGTCTATCTCCGCGAAGAGGTCGTCCATGTTCTCGAAAGAACGGGTCCGACCCTCTCGGATATCGGCATCGGCCTCGGCCGACTGCCACCCGGGCGTCCAGTACCAGGCTTCATCCGCCGGCACGATCGCGGCGACACGGCGACCCTGATCGGTGAGATAGGCGATTGTGTGCCGCTGGGTGGCGGCGGCGATGACGTCGGACAGGTGTCCATCGGCCTCGTCCAGCGGCACCACGAACGCGTTCTCACTCATGTCGCGAGTGTGGGTCGTGGCGTGTGCGGGGGTCACACAAGGAGTAATAGATCTCCTACACTACGTGGTCGCCTGGGGTCAGGCCCATGCCGTCGGGTACGGCGGCGGGGTCGGAGCCCACGTGCAGCGGCTTGTTGTCCTTGTCGACGAAGACGACGCGGGGCTTGAGCGCCTTGACCTCCTCCTCGGCGACCAGCGCGTACGCGATGATGATCACGAGGTCGCCGACCGAGATGAGGCGGGCGGCGGCGCCGTTGATGCCGATCACCCCGGAGCCCGCCGGGCCCTCGATGACGTACGTGGACAGCCGGTTGCCGTTGTCGATGTCGACGATGTCGACCTTCTCACCCTCGACGAGGTCGGCCTCGGCCATCAGGTCCGCGTCGATCGTCACCGAGCCGACGTAGTGCAGATCGGCCTGCGTGACGGTGGCGCGGTGGATCTTCGACTTCATCAGCGTGCGGAACATGATCTCCCACCGGGGTATGGACGGCCCTCCTCACGAGCGTCCTCGATGGTATGTCACGCCCAGAAATGTCCGGTCGTCAGCCTTCCACGACGGCGCGCATCGGCCCGGCGAGATGCGAACCCTACGGGCCGATGCGGATCGTGAGCAGCGGCTTATCCGCCGGCCACGTACTCGGCGGACGCGTCGAGCAGCCACTCCGCGACGTACCCCGCGAAGGACGAGCGGACCAGCAGGCGGAAGCCGTCCTCACCGGCGACCAGGACGACTCCCGCCCTGGCCAGCGTGGTCTGGGCGCACCGGCCGGGGCCGAACACGCGGGGGTGCAGGTCCAGCGCGCAGCCGTGGGCCAGCACATCCCGCGCCCGGTCCCCGGCGACCACCAGGGTGGTGCGCTGGGCCGACACGTCGACGACCGAGACGTGCTCGCCGTCCGCCGCCTCGATGAGACGCTCCACCAGGCCGCGGCCGGCGCCGTCGGGGCCGAGCACCAGCCACTCGTCGGGCCCGAGCCACAGCACCTCCAGGTCGCCGCCGCCCGCCGCGGTGCCGGGCTCCACCGGCAGCGGCACGCCGATCGCCGTCCCGATGCGCTCCGCCGCCGGGCTCTTGGGGTCCACCCGGAGGTTGATCTGGGTCAGGAACGGAATCTCGGCCAGGCGCAGGCCGCCGCCCGCGCTCGCCGCCTCGAACCTGGCCGCGAACGCCGCGGCCGGACTCCTGCGCTCAGCCGTCGACTCAGCCGCCGAATCAGCCATCGCGGCGCGCTCCTTCCGGGTCGTACAGGACGTGGGAGGTCACGGTGACGGGCACCAGGTCCGCCCCGACCGGCGCGTACAGCCGCTCGCCGATCCGCTCGCGCCCGCCGCTCACCAGCGCGAGCGCGAACGTACGGCCCAGCGCGGCGCTGCGGTAGCTGGAGGTGACGAAGCCGAGCGTGGGCACCGGCGGCTCGGGCAGCGCCGAGGTCTCCACGAGGTGGGCGCCCTCGGGCAGCAGCACGCCGGGGTCCTCGGGCAGCAGGCCGACCAGGTGTTTGCGGTCGGGCCGGGAGGTGTCCGCCCTGGCGAAGGACCGCTTGCCGACGAAGTCGGGCTTCTTCTTCGAGACGATCCACTCCATGCCGAGGTCCTGCGGGGTGACCGTGCCGTCGGTGTCCTGGCCGACGATCGGGAACCCCTTCTCGGCGCGCAGCACGTGCATGGTCTCGGTGCCGTACGGCGTGACCTCGCCGGACGCCATGACCGCCTCCCACAGGGCGAGCCCGAACCAGGAGGACACGTTGATCTCGTAGGCCAGCTCGCCGGAGAAGCTGATCCGGCAGACCCGCGCCTCGATCCCCGCGACCTCGGCGTCCCGCCACGTCATGAAGGGGAAGCTGTCGTTGTCCACCGCGAGGCCGGGCGCGAGCCGCGCCAGCACCTCGCGGGATCGCGGCCCGACGAGCGCCACGGTCGCCCACTGCTCGGTGACCGAGGTGCAGCAGACCCGCAGGTCCGGCCACTCGGTCTGCAGCCACTCCTCCATCCAGTCGAGCACCGCCGCCGCGTTGCCGGTGGTCGTGGTGACCAGGAAGCGGTCGTCCGTCAGGCGGATGACGGTGCCGTCGTCGAAGACCATGCCGTCGGGACGGCACATCACGCCGTAGCGGATGGAGCCGACCTTGAGCGTGCTCATCATGTTCGTGTAGAGCCGGTCCAGGAACACGGCCGCGTCGGGCCCGACCACGTCGATCTTCCCGAGCGTGGAGGCGTCCATCGCGGCCACGTCCTCGCGTGCCGCCCGGCACTCGCGCAGCACGGCGCCCTCCATGTCCTCACCCTGCCGCGGGTAGTACCAGGGCCGCTTCCACTGCCCCACGTTCTCGAACAGCGCCCCGCGCGCAGCGTGCCACTCGTGCACAGCGGTGACGCGCACCGGGTCATGCAGCGGTCCCCGGTCGCGGCCCGCCAGCGCGGCGAACGACACCGGCGCGTACGGCGCGCGGAACGTCGTGGTCCCCAGCTCGGCGACGTCGACGCCGAGCGCGTGCGCCACGACGCCGCCGGTGAGCAGCCCGGACGTCTTGCCCTGGTCGTGGGCCGTGCCGGCGGTGGTGTAGCGCTTGACGTGCTCGACCGAGGTGAGCCCCGCGCCGGTCGCGCGCAGGACCTCCGCCACGGTGACGTCCCGCTGCAGGTCCACGAAGTGCGCACGGTAATCGTCGGCCTCGACGAGCCACAGGTGCTCGGCGGGCGCGGCGGCGGGCTCCTCCTCGGCGGACGGCACAGCGGTCTCGCCCGGCATGGCGAAGCCCGCGGCGGCCAGCGCGCGGCGGCCCGCCTCGGCGCCGTCCTCCAGGCAGGCCCGCAGCGTGCGGACGCCCGTGCCCCCGACACCCCTGGCGAACCCGGCGGCCTCCACCGCCTGACGGGTCTCGCCGGGCGTGAACGCGCCCAGCTCCTGGTCGTACCGCAGCGTGCCCCCGGCCTGGCTGAACAGATGCACCACCGGCGTCCAGCCGCCCGACACGAGCAGCAGGTCGGCGGGGACCTCCCGCACGCCGCCACCCGCACGCGCAGTGATCTCGACCGAGGAGACCTCGCCCTCGCCCTTCGCGGCGGTCACCACGTGGCCGGTCAGGACCTCGATGCCGCGCTCGGCGCAGCGGGCGGCCCACGCCTCGCCGGGAGCCGGCCGCACGTCGGCGATCGCGGCGATCTCGACGCCGGCGCCGGCGAGGTCGAGCGCCGCGGCGTACGCGCTGTCGTTGGTGGTGAACACGACCGCCCGGCGCCCGGGCAGAACGCGGTAGTGGTTCGCGTACGTGCGGGCCGCGCCGGCCAGCATCACGCCGGGCAGGTCGTTGCCGGCGAAGGCGACGAACCGCTCGTGGCCGCCCGTCGCCAGCACCACGCGCCTGGCCCGGATCCGCCAGACGCGCTCGCGCGCCATGCCGGCGGGCGCATGGGCCCCCAGATGGTTCGTCCGGCGTTCCACCGCGATGACGTAGTTGTCGTCGTAGTGGCCGAGGACCGTGGTGCGGCGCAGCACGCGCACCTCCGGCAGGGCGGCCAGCGCGGCCGCCTCCTCGGCCGCCCACTCACGGCCCGGCCTGCCGTCGAGCGTCTCGGCCGTGCCGAGCAGGCTGCCGCCCGGCTCGGGCCGCTCGTCGGCGAGGATCACCCGCGCGCCGGCCCGCGCGGCCACGCCCGCGGCGGCGATGCCGGCCGGTCCCGCGCCGACCACGAGTACGTCGCAGTGCGCGTGCACGGCGTCGTATCGCGCCGGGTCGGGCCGGTCGGCCAGCCTGCCCTGTCCCGGCAGGCCCGTGGCGACCAGGCCGTCGTACAGCTCGACGGTCGTCGCCTGGAGCATGGGCTCGGGGAAGGGCTCCTCGATCTGGACGAGCGCGTTCGGCTCCTCGCAGCCCGCGGCGTACACGCCGCGCGGGCGGCCGAGCTTGACGCTGCTCGCCACCGCGCGCACGCCGTTGGCGAGCAGGGCCGAGGCAAGCGTGTCGCCCTCCAGGCCCTCGTACTCCCGGCCGTCGAACCGGAAGCGCAGCACTCGCCCGCTCGCCCCCTCGCGGCGGTACGGTTGTGCGCTCATGCGGTCACCGGCCGCGGTTCGCCCGCCCGGTAGACGGCGTGGATCTCGTTGGTGGCGGTGTCACGTACGGCGTTGAACCAGCGGCGGCATCCGGCGGTGTGGCTCCACCGCTCCGCGAACAGGCCCTTGGGGTTGTCGCGGAAGAACAGGTAGCGGGCCCACTCCTCGTCGGAGAGGGCGGCCGGGTCCTCCGGATAGGCGACGTGGGCCTGCCCCCCGTAGTGGAACTCGGCCTCGTCCCGCGGCCCGCACCACGGGCAGGGAATCAGCAGCATTGGCACTCCGAGACAATCAGTGGGCGACGGCGGCGGCGCCGTGCTCGTCGACGAGCTTGCCGGTGGTGAACCGGTCGAGCGAGAAGGGGGCGTTGAGCGGATGGGGCTCGCCGGTGGCCACGGTGTGGGCGTAGCACCAGCCGACGCCCGGGGTGGCCTTGAACCCTCCGGTGCCCCAGCCGCAGTTGACGTACAGGTCCTCGACGGGGGTGAGGCCGACGACGGGCGAGGCGTCGGGGGTCACGTCCACCACGCCGCCCCAGGTCCGCAGCACGTGCGCCCGGGCGAAGACCGGGAACAGCTCCAGCGCGGCCGCCATCTGCCGCTCGATGATGTGGAACGCGCCGCGCTGGCGGTAGGAGTTGGCCGCGTCGATTCCCGCGCCCATGACCAGCTCGCCCTTGTGCGCCTGGCTCACGTACACGTGGACCGCGTTGGACATGACCACGGTCGGGTGCACCGGTTCCAGCAGCTCCGACACCAGCGCCTGCAGCGGGTGGCTCTGCAGCGGCAGCGACACTCCCGCGTACCCGGCGACGACCGAGGAGTGCCCGGCGGCGGCGAGCGCGACCTTCTTGGCCGCGATCGGGCCGCGGGTGGTCCGGACGCCGGTCACCCGGCCGTCGCGCACGTCGAGGCCGGTCACCTCGCAGTGCTCGATCATGTCGACCCCGAGGTCGGCCGCCGCCTTCGCGAAGCCCCACGCCACGTAGTCGTGCTTGGCGATGCCGGCCCGGGGCTGGTAAGTGCCGCCGAGCACCGGGTAGCGCACGTCGGGTGAGATGTCGACGATCGGGCAGACCTCCTTGACCTGCTCCGGCGTCAGCCACTCGGCGTCCACGCCGTTGAGCCGGTTGGCGTTGACCCGGCGCACGCTGTCACGCACGTCCTGCAGGCTGTGCGCGAGGTTGAGCACGCCGCGCTGGCTGAACAGCAGCGGGTAGCCGAGGTCCTCCTCCAGCCCCTCCCACAGCTTCAGCGCGTGCTCGTAGATGCCCGCGCTCTCGTCCCACAGGTAGTTCGACCGGATGATCGTGGTGTTGCGGGCCATGTTCCCGCCCGCGAGCCAGCCGCGCTCCAGCACCGCGACGTCGGTGATCCCGTGGTTCTTGGCCAGGTAGTAGGCCGTGGCCAGGCCGTGGCCGCCGCCGCCGACGATCACCACGTCGTACGCGCGCTTCGGCTCGGCCGAGCGCCACAGCCGGTCGGGATGGTCGGGCAGGTCGGCGCCCGGCGTCCTGTGCCCCCGAGTGCCGGGGCTCATCGGGCCTCCCCGATACCCGGGTAGAGGGGGTGCTTGGCGGCGAGGGCCTCGACCCGGGCGCGCAGCGCCGTCAGGTCCGCGCCGGGACACAGCGCCTGGGCGATCACGTCGGAGACCTCCTCGAACTCAGGGCGGGCGAAGCCTCGGGTGGCCAGGGCAGGGGTGCCGATCCGCAGCCCCGAGGTGACCATCGGGGGCCGGGGGTCGAACGGCACCGCGTTGCGGTTGACCGTGATCCCGGCCTCGTGGAGCCGGTCCTCGGCCTGACGGCCGTCCAGCTCGGATTCACGCAGGTCCACCAGCACCAGGTGGACGTCGGTCCCGCCGGACAGCACCCGTACGCCCGCCTCGGCGGCGTCGGGGGCGAGCAGCCGGTCGGCGAGGATCCGCGCGCCCTCCAGCGTGCGGCGCTGCCGGTCGCGGAACCACTCGCCCGCCGCGATCTTGAACGCGACGGCCTTGGCCGCGATGACGTGCTCCAGAGGGCCGCCCTGCTGGCCCGGGAACACCGACGAGTTGATCTTCTTGGCCAGGTCCTCGGTGGACAGGATCACGCCGCCCCTGGGCCCGCCGAGCGTCTTGTGGGTGGTCGTGGTGACGACGTGCGCGTGCGGGACGGGCGACGGGTGCAGCCCCGCCGCGACCAGCCCGGCGAAGTGCGCCATGTCGACCATCAGGTAGGCCCCGACCTCGTCGGCGATGCGCCGGAAGGCGGCGAAGTCGAGGTGGCGCGGGTAGGCCGACCAGCCCGCGATGATCAGCTTGGGCCGGTGCTCGCGGGCGAGCCGCTCGACCTCCTCCATGTCCACGAGGCTGTCGCTCTCACGGACGTGGTAGGCCACGACGTTGTAGAGCCGGCCGGAGAAGTTGATCCGCATGCCGTGGGTGAGGTGGCCGCCGTGCGCGAGATCGAGACCGAGGATCGTGTCGCCCGGCTCCAGCAGCGCGGACATGGCCGCCGCGTTGGCCTGCGCTCCCGAGTGGGGCTGCACGTTGGCGGCCTCCGCGCCGAACAGCGCCTTGACCCGGTCGATCGCCAGCCGCTCGATCACGTCGACGTGCTCGCAGCCGCCGTAGTAGCGCCTGCCCGGGTAGCCCTCGGCGTACTTGTTCGTCAGCACCGACCCCTGGGCCTGCATGACGGAGACGGGCGCGAAGTTCTCCGACGCGATCATCTCCAGCGTGGACCTCTGGCGTTCCGTCTCCGCGCCGATCGCCGCCGCGACCTCCGGGTCGGCCTCGGCGAGCGGCGCGTTCAGCACCGATTCGTGCACTTCTTCAGTCCTTTCGGGTGCCACTAGCTGCGCAGCCGTTCCATGGCGGGGTCGAACAGGGGCTCCTCGGCGACCACGGCGGTCACCCGCCGATCGAAGTAGCCGATCTCCAGCGTCCGTCCCGGGGTCGCGAGCTCGGCGGGCAGCCAGGCGTAGGCGATGCCCTTGCCGATCGTGTAGCCGAAGGCCGCGCTGGTGACGTAGCCGACGCTCATGTCGCCGTCGTAGACCGGCTCCCTGCCCATGACCACCTGCGTGGGGTCGTCGACGGTCAGGCAGGTGAGGCGGCGGCGCACGTTCTCCTTGCGCCGCTCCAGCGCCTCGCGGCCGATGAAGTCGCCCTTGTCCGTCTTCACCGCGAACCCGAGCCCGGCCTCGTACGGGTCGTGCTCGAAAGTCATGTCGGTGCCGAAGGACCGGTAGCCCTTCTCCAGCCGCAGGCTCGCGAAGGCGCCGCGCCCACCGGCGAGGATGCCGTGCCGCTGCCCGGCCTCCCAGAGCGTGTCCCACAGCTTGGCGCCCAGGTCGGCGGTGGTGTAGAGCTCCCAGCCCAGCTCGCCGATGTACGACAGCCGCAGTGCGGTGACCGGCACGGTGCCGATGTACGCCTTCTTCGCCCGGAAGTAGCGGAAGCCCTGGTTGGAGAAGTCGGCGTCGGTCAGCGGCTGGACGAGGTCGCGGGCGCGAGGGCCCCAGACGCCGAGGCAGCAGGTGCCCGCCGTGATGTCGCGGACCATGACCGAGCCGTCCGCGGGCAGGTGGCGGTGGAACCAGTCGAGGTCGAGGTTGCCGTTGGCGCCGACCTGGAACACGTCGCGGCCCAGCCGGGCGACGGTCACGTCGCTGCGGATGCCGCCGTCCTCGTCGAGCAGCAGGCAGTAGGTCACCGAGCCGACCGACTTGTCCATCTGGCCGGTCGTCAGCCGCTGGAGGAAGGCGAGGGCGCCGGGACCCGCGACCTCCAGCCGCTTCAGCGCCGTCATGTCGTACAGCGCGACGGACTCGCGGGACGCCTGGGCCTCCGCGCCGACGATCGGCGACCAGTAGCGCGCCGCCCACTCGTTGGGCGCGGGGATGTCGCGGCCCTCCAGTAGGCGGGCGTTGGCGCCGTACCACTGCGGCCGCTCGTAGCCGACGGCCTCCAGGAAGAAGGCGTCCAGCTCACGCTGCCGGGTGTGGAAGGGGCTGAGGCGCACCGGCCGCGGCTCCTCCATCGGCTGGAGCGGGTGGATGATGTCGTAGACCTCGACGAAGTTCTGGCAGTCGCGGGCCAGCACATACTCGGGCGCGAGCTGGTGCGGCTCGAACCGGTTGACGTCGCACTCGTGCAAATCAAACGACGAGCAGTGACCGTCGACCAGCCACTCGGCCATCGCCTTGCCGACGCCCGCGGAGTGGGTCACCCAGACCGCCTCGGCCACCCAGAAGCCCTTCACCTCGGGGGACTCGCCCATGAGGGGCATGTGATCCTGCGTGAAGGAGAACAGCCCGTTGATGCCCTCGTCGATCTTCGCGGCGCGGGTGCCGGGCAGCAGCCGCCGGGTCTCGGTCCAGGCGTCCTCGAAGTCCTCGGGGGTGAACGTGAGCACCGACGGCATGACCTCGGCCTCGTCGACGGACAGCAGTTCCTCCGGGCGGATCGGCATCGGCCGGTGGCCGTAGTAGCCGATGCCGATGCCGTCGAACCGCTGGCGGTAGTAGAGGTCGGCGTCCTGGTGCCGCAGGATCGGCAGCGTCGCCTCCTCCTCGCGTCCGGCGAGGTCGGGCACCTGGCCGGTCCAGGCGAGCTGGTGCGCGAGCGGGGTCAGCGGCAGCGGCATGCCGACCATCCCGGCGACCTTCGGGCCCCAGATGCCGGCGCAGCAGACCACGACGTCGGCGGGAATCTCACCCTGGTCGGTCACCACGCCCGCCACCCGGCCGTCCTCGGTGCGCACGTCGAGCACCTCGTGCCGCTCCAGCACCCGCACGCCACGCGACCGCGCCCGCCTCAGCTGGGCGTCGACCGCGCGTACGGCCTTGGCGAGGCCGTCGGTGGGGATGAGCAGGCCACCCAGCACGGCATCGGGGTCGACCAGGGGGTGGTGCTCGGCGCACTCGGCGGGGGTGAGCAGGCGCGACTCGACGCCCCAGGACGTGGCCCAGCCGTGCCGCCGGTGCAGCTCGGCGAGCCGTTCCGGGCTGGTCGCGACCTCGAGCCCGCCGACCTGGAGGAAACAGGGCTCGCCGTCGAGGTCGAGGGAACAGAGCTTCTCGACGGTGTAGCGCGCCATCTCGGTCATCGTCTTCGATCCGTTGATCTGGAAGACCAGTCCCGGGGCGTGTGAGGAGGAGCCCCCGGTCGCGGGCACCGGGCCCTGGTCGACCACGGTGACGTCCGTCCAGCCCCGGGCCGACAGTTCGTCGGCGAGCGCCGCACCGACGACGCCTGCTCCGATGATGACGACGCGCGGGCCCGTCATACCCACCTCCGTTGCTGCATATTTTGTTGCGCAATTCGCAACGTTATGCGTTTAACGCAACAAGCGTGACGCGTCATATTGCGGGTGTCAAGCATCAAAAACAGGACAAAACCACGCCCCTGCCGGGAGCGTAGTGGCGCGGACCCGGCGCGGTATCCGAGCGTCAGCCGACCTGCTGCTCCTCAATGCTCCAGCGAATCCCGCGCCGGGCGGGATATTCAAGGAAGTCCAGGGAGTCGAACGCCAAGGCGGGGGCGTGGATCCCCGCCTTGGCCGGCTCGGCGACCAGGCGGCAGGCACTCTCGGCGGCGATCGCCGCAGCGGTGCCGTAGGTGTCGGCGCCCCGCACGATGCCGCGGGCGCGGCGGCCGCCCGCGCCGAGGGCGTCGAGCACGGCCGCACCGGCTGAACCACGAGGTCGGACGCAAGAACGGCGCCGATCAGGGGCTTCTTCGCCTTTTCTACACTTCCGACCCAAACCATCCCATTCGGGCAGATACCTCTCGTGCTGCCGCCATGACCTGCTCGGCCACGGCGGCGATCGCCGTTTCGGGCATCCGGAAGGTCGGGCCGGACGCGCTGAGCGAGGCGATGACGGAGCCGTCCACGCCGAGGACGGGCGCCGCGACCGCGCTCAGGCCGTCCTCCAGTTCGTCCACCGCCGTCGCGTACCCGCGGAGGCGCACCTCGGCGAGTTCCGCGCGCAGCCGGCCGGGGTCGGCGACGGTCCGGACGGCGAGAACGGGCAGCCCGGCCGCGATCACCTCCTCGCACAGCGCGGCGGGCGCGTGCGCGAGCAGCACCTTGCCGTTCGACGTGGCGTGCAGGGGGATCCGCCGGCCCACCCAGTGGTGGAGCTGGAGCGCCGACGGCCCGGCGACCTGGTCGACGTACAGGGCCTCCCGGTCGGCGAGGACGGCCACGTTGACGGTCTCCCCCACCGCGCGGGCGAGCGCCGGCGTGACGGCGCGGCTCTCGCGCACCAGGTCGAGCCGCGCACTGGTCGCCCCGGCGAGCCTGACCACGCCCACGCCGAGCCGATATCTGCCGCGGTCGTTGTCCTGCTCGACCAGATCGTGGCTCTCCAGCGTCGCCACCAGGCGGAACGCGGTGGACCTGTGCACGCCGAGGCTGGCCGCCAGCTCGCTGACGCCGAGCTCGCCGTCCCGGGCGAGCAACTTCAGGATGGTGAGCGCGCGGTCGACGGACTGTACGGCCGCCCCGTCACCCGAGCCGTTGCTCATTGCACAACTCTACGCGAATAACGCATCAGACTCTTGACCTGTCCCACCCGACGGGTCACTCTGTTGCGTATAGGACACAATGTTGCGTATGGCGCACACAGGAGGCTCCATGTCCGCTCGCCCGGGTCGCGAGTTCGTCCTCACGTTCTCCTGCGTCGACCGGCCGGGGATCGTCTACGCGGTGAGCGGCTTCCTCGTCCAGCACGCGGGCGACATCCTGCAGAGCCAGGAGTTCAACGACCGGACGAACGGCCACTTCTTCATGCGGGTCCACTTCGCGGTGCCCGAGGGCCGCGGCGACATCGAGGAGCTGCGCCGCGGCTTCTCCTACGTCGGCGACTCCTTCCACATGACCTGGCAGCTCAAGGACGCCGTGACGCCGACGAGGACCCTCGTGCTCGTGTCGAAGTTCGGCCACTGCGTGAACGACCTGCTCTACCGCCAGCGGGTCGGCGCGTTGAACGTCGAGATCCCCGCGATCGTCTCCAACCACCGGGACCTCGAACCGCTGGCCGAGTTCTACGGCGTGCCGTTCCACCATGTGCCCGTCACGCCCGGCACCAAGCCCGAGGCCGAGCAGCGCATCCTTGAGCTGGCCGAGGAGCTCGACACCGATCTGGTCGTGCTCGCCCGCTACATGCAGATCCTGAGCGACGACATGTGCAAGCGCCTGGAGGGCCGGGCGATCAACATCCACCACTCGTTCCTGCCGGGGTTCAAGGGCGCCAAGCCGTACCACCAGGCGCACGAGCGCGGCGTCAAGCTGATCGGCGCGACCGCGCACTACGTCACCGCCGACCTCGACGAGGGACCGATCATCGAGCAGGACGTGGCGCGCGTGGACCACTCGCTCGACCCGGGCGAACTCGTCACCGTGGGCCGCGACGTGGAGGCGCAGGTGCTGGCCAGGGCCGTACGCTGGCACAGCGAGAACCGCGTGCTCCTCAACGGCGACCGCACCGTCGTCTTCCGCTAGACCTCTTTCCACCGGCCCCGGCATGGCCGTGCCGGGGCCTTTTCGCTTTCCGCCCGACCGGTGAGTCGCTGAACCTCAATGCGGCCCCAAAATGACAATTCAGATGGAAGGGGGCGCATGATCACTGTAAGTTCATACCTCCACATGTCGTCCCTATACAGGAACAGATAATGACGGAAACCCCCCAGCAGCCCTCGACATACGGCCAGAAGGCCGCAGGCGCGGGCAAGGTCTTCGGTAAGCGCCTCGTCGCCTATGCCGTCGGCGCCGCCGTTCTCGCCGGTGGCGGCTTCGCGTACAAGCAGCTGACCGGAGCTCCCGAGATCGCCAAGGCCGGCGACTGCATGTCCGGCGCCACGGCCGACGAGCTCAAGGTCGTCTCGTGCACCGACCCGGCCGCCACGCTCACTGTCGAAGGCCGCATCGAGGGCAAGACGGAGCAGGAGTGGGACGCGGACAAGGACGGGAA
Organism: Microbispora sp. H10830; assembly: GCF_014161375.1. NCBI lineage: Bacteria > Bacillati > Actinomycetota > Actinomycetes > Streptosporangiales > Streptosporangiaceae > Microbispora > Microbispora sp. H10830. Next base: position 6,975 of record NZ_JABBWX010000036.1, on the reverse strand, counting down.
GATCTGCTCGGCCTACTCGAAGGCGGACCAGACTTTCTGGGAAGGCGAGGAGGGCAAGGCGGGCTATGTGCTCTGCCTGGCACCCAAGAACTGAATACGCTTCCCTGCCTGAATTGAAGGCCGGAGCACTTGGAACGAACCCGGTATAGCAGGACCGGCGTCCGTCCGGGACGCTCGGCCGGGGTCTTCCCGGCCGAGCGTCCGCACAGGCCGAGACCACCCCTCAGACCCAGGCCCGGCCATCCCACTCGGGCGGCGTATAGCGCGTGAACATCTCTGTACGTCCCTGGAGCGCGTCCTGGACGGCCTCCTCGTAACCCGGACGGGCGTAGGCCATCGCGCGCAGCCGCCACTGACGCAGCAGCGTCTGCACCTAGTCGCGACGAAAGATCTCCCTGCGGAATGCCGACGACGCCCCAGCTCAGCGTTTGCGTCACGCGCTACAGTCCCGCTATGAGCAACGACGCTTCCGCCGCCAGGCCCGAGGCCAACGGCGGCGGCGTGCAGTCCGTGGACCGGGCGATCAGCATCATGGAGATTCTCGCCAGTCGTGGGGAGGCCGGGGTCACCGAGATCGCCGCCGAGATCGAGGTCCACAAGTCGACCGCGTTCCGCCTGCTGGGCGCCCTGGAGGCCCGCGGGCTCGTGGAGCAGACCGAGGACCGCGGCAAGTATCGCCTCGGCTTCGGGCTCGTCCGCCTCGCCGGCAGCGTCGCCTTGCGGATGGACGTCACCCAGCAGAGCAGGCCCGTCTGCCAGCGCCTGGCGGAGGAGATCGGCGAGACGGTGAACATCGCCGTCCTGCGTTCGCACTACGCGGTCAACCTCGACCAGGTGCGCGGCCCTTCCGCCGTCACCGCCTACAACTGGGTGGGTCAGCTCACGCCCCTGCACGCGACGTCGAGCGGCAAGGTCCTGCTGGCGTACGTGGACCGGCAGCGCCGCGACGACCTGCTGCGCGTCTCCGGCCTCCAGCGCTACACGCCGAACACGGTGACCTCGGTGGAGGACCTGGAGCGCGAGCTGGCGGAGGTGCGCGAGCGCGGCTACGCACTGACTCGCGAGGAGCTGGAGGTGGGCCTGAACGCGCTCGCCGCCCCCGTCCGCTCCTTCGGCGGAGAGGTCGTGGCGGCGGTCAGCGCGTCAGGGCCCGCTTACAGGTTCAGCGAGAGCCGCATGCGCGAGCTGGCCCCCGTCCTCGTCAAGGGAGCCGAGGAGATCAGTCACCGCCTCGGCGGATAGCCGTCGCCTCGGCGGCGCGGCGCAGCCGTACGACGACGCTCTTGGACGTGGGCGTGTTCGACGTCTCCGCCACCGAGTCCAGGGGCACAAGCACGTTGGTCTCCGGGAAGTAGGCCGCGCAGCAGCCTCGCGCCGTCGGATAGGCGACGGCCCGGAACCCCTCGGCCACGCGCTCGCCGTCCGGCCACTCGCTGATGAGGTCGAGCATGTCGCCGTCGGCGAGACCGCGCTCGGCCAGGTCGTCGGCGTGGACGAACACCACCCGCCGCCCGTTGGTGACGCCACGGTAGCGGTCGTTCAGCCCGTAGATCGTGGTGTTGTACTGGTCGTGGCTGCGCACGGTCTGCAGCAGGAGGCGGCCCGGGGGCACGCGCAGCACCTCCAGCGGGTTGACCGTGAAGTTCGCCTTCCCCGTGGCCGTGGGGAAGCGGCGCTCGTCGCGCGGCGCGTTCGGCAGCAGGAAACCGTCCGGCCTGCGCACCCTCGCGTTGAAGTCGCCGAACCCGGGCACCACCCGCTCGATGCGCTCCCTGATCGCGTCGTACCCGGCCTCGAACTCGGCCCACGGCACGTGCGGGTCGTCGCCGAGCAGCTCACGGGCCAGCCGGCACACGATGGCCACCTCGGACAGCAGCGCGTCCGACGCCGGGCGCAGCCGCCCGCGCGAGGCGTGCACCGCGCCCATCGAGTCCTCGACCGTGACGAACTGCTCGCCACCGGCCTGGACGTCCCGCTCGGTGCGGCCGAGCGTGGGCAGGATGAGCGCCTGCTCGCCGCACACGGCGTGCGACCGGTTCAGCTTGGTCGACACCTGCACGGTGAGCCGGCAGCGCCGCAGGGCCGCCTCCGTCGCGGCGGTGTCCGGCGTCGCGGAGACGAAGTTGCCGCCCATGGCGAAGAACACCCTGGCGTCCCCGTCGCGCATGGCGCGGATGGCCTCCACGGTGTCGTGGCCGTGCTCGCGCGGCGGCGGGAAGCCGAACTCCTTCTCCAACGCATCGAGGAACTCCGGCTTGGGCTTCTCGTAGATGCCCATCGTCCGGTCGCCCTGCACGTTGGAGTGCCCGCGTACGGGACACACGCCCGCGCCTGGCCGTCCGACATTGCCGCGCAGCAGCAGGAAGTTGACGATCTCCCTGATCGTCGGGACCGACTTGCGGTGCTGGGTGAGGCCCATCGCCCAGCAGACCACGACCGAGCGGGCGGCCAGCACGTCGCGGGCCGTCTCCTCGATCTCGGCGCGGGTCAGTCCGGTCGCCTCCAGCACCTCGGCCCAATCGAGCCCGCGTACGTGCCGGTCCCAGGCGTCGAAGCCGTGCGTGTGCGCCTCGACGAACTCGCGGTCCACCACCGTGCCGGGCGCGGCGTCCTCGGCCTCCAGCAGGAGCAGCGACAGCGCCTGGAACAGCGCCAGGTCGCCGCCGAGGCGGATCTGCAGGAACCGGTCGGACAGCGCCGTGCCGCCGCCCACGACTCCGGACAGCCGCTGCGGGTTGCGGAAGCGCATCAGCCCCGCCTCCGGCAGCGGGTTGACCGCCACGATCCGGGCGCCGTTGCGTTTGGCCCGCTCCAGCGCGGTGAGCATGCGCGGGTGGTTGGTGCCGGGGTTCTGACCGACCACGAAGACGAGGTCGGCCCGGTGCAGGTCCTCCAGCAGCACCGTGCCCTTGCCGATACCGAGCGTCTCGGTCAGCGCCGAGCCGCTCGACTCGTGGCACATGTTGGAGCAGTCGGGCAGGTTGTTGGTGCCGAAACGGCGGACGAGAAGCTGGTAGGCGAAGGCGGCCTCGTTCGAGGTGCGGCCGGAGGTGTAGAAGACGGCCTGACCGGAGTGGTCGAGCGCGCGCAGTTCGCGCGCGACGACGCCGAAGGCGTCCTCCCACGAGATCGGCTCGTAGCGGTCCGAGCCCGCCGGCTTGTACATCGGCTCGGTGAGCCGGCCCTGCTGGCCCAGCCAGTAGTCGCTGCGCCGGGCCAGTTCGTTCACCGGATGCTCCGCGAAGAAGTCGCGGGTGACCCTGCGGACCGTCGCCTCCTCGGCCACCGCCTTCGCGCCGTTCTCGCAGAACTCGGCGGGACTGCGGTGGCCGTCGCCCTCGGGCCAGGCGCATCCCGGGCAGTCGAAGCCGGACTTCTGGTTGACCCGCAGCAGGGTCAGCACGGTCCGCCCCGCGCCCATCTGCCGGTATGCCGTGCCGAGCGCGTGGCCGACCGCCGGGACCCCGCCCGCCCAGGTCTTGGGCGAGCCGATCTCCAGACGTTCGTCTCCCACGTCCTCCCGAGGCGCCTCACGTGTCACGCCGCATCTCCTTCGAAGTCACTCGCCGAGCTTGCCACGAACCCAATCATGGAACAGGCCGATGTGGTGCTCGCTCGGGACCAGCACGCCGCCCTTGGCGTACGTGCGCGAGCTCATCGAGGGCTGGGTGCGCTCGCAGGCGTCGAAGTCCTGCTCGTTGACCCGGTGGAACAGCTCCACCGATCGGCTGATGTCCTTGCCCGAGGCCACGACCTCCGGCAGGTAGAGCCAGTCGCACTCCACCACCGTACGGTCGACCGCCAGCGGGAACATCCGGTGGATGATCACATGGTCGGGCACCATGTTGACGAACACCTGCGGCTTGATCGTGATCGCGTAGTAGCGCCGGTCCTGATCCTCGCTGATGGTCGGGATGCGGTCGAGCCCCTCGGAGCCGTCGACCGTGAACCCCTGGATGTCCTCGCCGAACAGCGCGCCGTGGCCCACGTAGTACTGCGCCGCGTAGCCGTCGGCGAACTCCGGCAGCACCTCGGTCAGCTCGGGGTGGATGGTCGCGCAGTGGTAGCACTCCATGAAGTTCTCGACGATGAGCTTCCAGTTCGCCTTCACGTCGTACACGATCCGGCGGCCGAGCGCCAGGTTGGCGACGTCGTAGTTGTCGAGAGAGGCCACGTCGCCGAGACGCGTGCGCACCTCGCCGAGCACGGTGTCCTCGAACGAGGGCGGCTCGTCGGCCAGGCACACCCACACGTAGCCGAGCCACTCCCGCACCGCAACGTTGACGAGGCCGTATTCGACCCGGTCGAGGTCGGGCATCTTGGTGAGGTTGGGGGCGGCGATGAGCTTGCCCTCCAGGTCGTACGTCCAGGCGTGGTACGGGCACTGGAAGGCCCGCTTGACCTCGCCGGAATCCTCCGTGCAGATCCGGGCGCCGCGGTGGCGGCAGACGTTGTAGAACGCGCGGATCGAGTTGTCCCGCGCCCGCGTGATCAGGATGCTCTCCGTGCCGACCTGGACGGTCCTGAACGCTCCGGGCTTGGGCAGGTCGGCGGCCCGGACCGCACAGAACCACATCGACTCGAAGATGCGCTTCTGCTCCAACGCGAAGACCTGGGGATCGGTGTAGTGCTCGCCCGGCAGCGTGGCAATCAGGCTGGGAGGCAGGCTCGTGGTGCTCACTAGGGCTCCTGGTGGTCGTGCACAGTGATCGTGCGTAGCGCGTCGCGGATCTGAGATGGTCAGGGGGAAGCCGGTCAGAGCACCACGACGGAGCGCAGCACCTCGCCGCGGTGCATCTTCTCGAAGGCCGCCTCGACGTCCTCGAGCGCGATCGTCTCGGTGACGAACGCGTCCAGGTCGAGCCTGCCCTGCTGGTAGAGAGACACGAGCATGGGGAAGTCGCGGCTGGGCAGGCAGTCGCCGTACCAGGAGGACTTGAGCGCGCCGCCGCGGCCGAAGACGTCGAGCAGCGGCAGTTCGAGCTGCATCTCCGGCGTCGGCACGCCGACGAGCACGACGGTCCCGGCCAGGTCGCGGGCGTAGAAGGCCTGCTTGTACGTCTCGGGACGCCCGACCGCCTCGATCACGACGTCGGCGCCGAACCCGCCGGTCAGCTCGCGGACGGCCTCCACCGCGTCGGTCTCGCGGGAGTTCACTGTGTGCGTGGCGCCGAAGCGGCGGGCCCATTCGAGCTTGGTGTCGTCCACGTCCACAGCGATGATCGTGGTCGCGCCGGCCAGGTGCGCGCCCGCGACGGCCGCGTCGCCCACGCCGCCGCAGCCGATGACGGCGACCGAGTCGCCGCGGGTCACCCCGCCGGTGTTGATGGCCGCGCCGAGCCCCGCCATGATCCCGCAACCGAGCAGGCCGACCGCGACCGGCGACGCGCTCGGGTCGACCTTGGTGCACTGGCCGGCCGCGACGAGCGTCTTGTCGGCGAACGCGCCGATCCCGAGCGCCGGGGACAGCGGGGTGCCGTCGGCCAGCGTCATCTTCTGGGTGGCGTTGTGGGTGGCGAAGCAGTACTGCGGGCGTCCGCGCAGGCAGGCGCGGCAGGCGCCGCAGACCGCGCGCCAGTTGAGGATCACGAAGTCGCCGGGGGCGACGTCGGTCACCCCCTCGCCGACGGCCTCGACCACTCCGGCCGCCTCGTGCCCGAGGAGGAACGGGAAGTCGTCGTTGATGCCGCCCTCGCGGTAGTGCAGGTCGGTGTGGCACACCCCGCAGGCCTGCACGGCCACGAGCGCCTCACCCGGGCCCGGGTCGGGGACGACGACGGTCTCCAGGCTGACCGGCTGTCCCTTGCCCCTCGCGACGACCCCGCGGACTTCGTGCGCCATGGTCTCTCTTTCCCTCGATCAGTCAGCGTGCATAGTTGTGCAAGACGAAACACATAGCACTATGCGCAACAGATTGAGGCCGTGCAGGGTCAGTGTCAAGGGGCGAAGTAAGTTGTCGCCCTGCGGTCAGGCGGCGCGCGGCCACCTGCCCGTGCCGGTCAACGCAGGCCCTGCTCCAGTTGGGTGACGACCGGGGAGAGCAGGTCGTTCAGCTCGCGTACGAGGACGGCGAGCGCGCGGTGCGCCGTCTCGGCCAGGTCGTGCGCGGGCCCGTCCGGCGCGGCGGGCAGGTCGTCCAGCGGCACCGGGGCGTCCACGACCAGGGTCGGACGCAGATAGGGAACCTTCGCGAGGTCCTGCTCGGCGGGCTCGACGAACTGACCGAAGATCTCCGGCCAGTCCCGCCAGCCGCGGTCGCGCCACCAGTCACGCGACACCGTCAGCGCGGCCGGCGGCGGAGAGACGATCGTGACGCGCGCCGTCAGCGACCCGTCCCAGGTGTTGCGCTCGCAGGAGGCGGACAGGATCCGCCGGTGCCAGCGCACGAACCCCGGCGAGGTCAGGGGTGGGGTGGCGATCCGCCAGGCCGCGCACGCGAACGCGACCGGGGCGATGTCACCCCACGCTCCCTCGAACTCGCCGATGTTCTCCCACACGCGCTCGGAGTAGTGGCTGACGCCGCTGTAGCGGACGCGCTCCCGGTCGGATCGGCCGTCGATCCAGAACGCCTGCTGGCCGGCCATACGCCGGGATCAGCCGTTCGACGCGGTGGTGGTCGGCGCGGCGACGGCGGCAGGTGCGGTCTCGCCGGTGAAGGTGAACTTCGCGGCGTCGCCTTCGCCCTCGATGTCGATCTTGACGACCTGGCCCGGCCGCAGCTCGCCGTAGAGGATCTTCTCCGACAGCGTGTCCTCCAGCTCCCGCTGGATCGTGCGGCGCAGCGGACGGGCGCCCATCACCGGGTCGTACCCGCGGTCGGCCAGCACCTGCTTGGCCGCCGGAGACACCTCCAGGCCCATGTCGCGGTCCTTGAGCCGCTCGGCCACCTGGGCGAGCATCAGGTCCACGATCTGGATGATCTCCTTGGGCGTCAGCTGGTGGAAGACCACGATGTCGTCGACGCGGTTGAGGAAC
>NZ_JABBWX010000035.1:0-26640 GCF_014161375.1 Microbispora sp. H10830 | reverse complement strand
ATGGACGAGCACATCGTCTACGCCATCGTCCTGGCCGCCCTCACCCTCACCGGCGCCGGCACCACCCTCGGACTCGGCACCCAGTGGGCCGCCACCCCCCTGGTCCGCCGCTTCCCGATCCTCAAGTAGACCGATACTCACCCAGCAGACTCCGGTGCCCACCCCCGGCCCCCTGGGGGTGGGCACCGGCTTGGCCCGGCCGCCCGGCTCGCTTCCGTCGTGACGACGGCGAGCCCCCGCAGAAGACCTCCCTGAAGAAGGTGCGCCGTGAACTCTCCCTTCGCCACAGAACGCGCGTTCCACCGGCTGCTCACCGCCGCCGGGCAGGCGCCCTCGGTGCTCAACACGCAGCCCTGGCGGCTCGAAGCGGTCCGCGGGGAGTTCGCCGAGCTGCTGACCGACCCCGACCGGCGGCTGCGGGTCAGCGACCCCCGCGGTCGCTCGCTGCACGTGAGCTGTGGCGCCGCCCTGTTCAACCTCCGGCTCGCCGTGCGGACGGCCGGTCACCGGCCGCTGATCTGGCTCCTGCCCAACACCGCGGAGGAGCCACGGCTCCTGGCCGCCGTCCGCGTGTCGCCGTACGGACCGGCTTCTGTTCGAACGCGCGAACTCTACGACCGCATCGGCCTGCGCCGGACCAACCGCGAACCCTTCGGCGAACGGCCGCTTCCTCCGCATGTGCTCGCCGACCTGCGTCACGCGGCCGCCCGCGAGGGGGCCTGCCTGGTCATGCTCGACCGGCACACCGCGGCGGACCTGCTGGAACACATCGCCATCGCCGACGACGAGCTCGCCAAGGACGGCGACTACCAGGCCGAGCTGCGGGCGTGGACGATGAGCGGAAACCGCCGCGACGGCCTGCCGTCCTACGTGCGGGGGCCCGGCTGCGCCGACGACCCGGCACCGGTCCGGGACTTCGGGGGGCACAAGGAGCGCGGGCCGGTCCACTTCGAGTCCCGTCCCCAACTTGCCGTGCTCACCACCGCCGGCGACGGCCCCGCCGACTGGCTGCGCGCCGGTCAGGCGCTGCAACGCCTGCTGCTGACCGCGACCGTCCACGGCATCTCGGCCTCGTTCCTCAACCAGCCGCTCGACCTCCGCGACATGCGCCACCGCAGCGATCCCCACCACCGGCGCGGGCACATCCAGATGATCATCCGGCTGGGGTACGGCCCCGCGGTCCCCCGCGCACCGCGCCGCCCCGCCGCTGAGTTGAGAACCTCTCCCGCCGGGACCCGCGAAGGCTGCGCGGTGTGAGCCGGCGCCGAGACGGCCTACTGCTCGCGGGGCAGGCCGGGCGGGTTGACCAGGGATTCGGGGACGGCCTCGTTGGACAGGCCCCAGCGGGCGAGGACCTTGGCGTAGGTGCCGTCCTTGATGAGCGCGTCGAGGGCGTCGGCGATCGGCTTGGCCAGACCGTTGCCCTTCTGCGTCATCGCGGCGATGAGCCCCTGGAGCGTGGGGCCGGCGCCGGAATAGGTGCCCACGATCTTCGTGTCGCCGCTCACCGCGGCGTGGTAGGCGGAGGTGGGGTTGGGCGCGAAATACGCCTGGATCCGGCCGGACTTGAGCGCCAGGTAGGTGTCGGCCGCCTGCTTGTAGTACTGGATCTGGGCGGGCTTCAGCCCGGCTGCGCGGTTCTGCTTGTCCCAGCCCAGCAGGATCTTCTCCTGGTTGGTGCCGGAGCCCACGGCCACGCTGAGCCCGGCGACGTCGGCCGGCTTGGCGATCGAGGTGATCGTGCTGTCCTTCGGCACCTCCCATGCCAGCTGGTCCAGCCGGTAGGTGGCGAAGTCGTAGACGTCCTTGCGCTCCTCGGTGACGGTGATGTTGGAGAAGCCGGCGGTGTACTTGCCGGACCGCACCGCGAGGAACAGGTTCTCCCACGACGTGGCCTCGATGCGCAACTTCAGGCCGAGCACGTCGGCGACGAGGGAGGCGATGTCCTCCTCCACCCCGATCGGGGTGACGTTGTCGTCGGCGACGAACGACAGCGGCGGCTCGAACGTGGAGGTGCCGATCAGGAACTCGCCCTTGGCCCGGATCGCGGCGGGCACCTCGGCGGCGATCACCTCCACCTTCTCGGCCCGGATCCGGTTCTGCTCCGGACTCGTGTCGATCTTCAAGACGCCGGGCGGGGCCGCCGCGGCGGCGCCGGCCGCGTCGTCGGGAACCGTGCCACAGGCGGTCAGCAGCAGAGCGGACACGCCGAGCACGGACAACCGGGATGGTGACATGCGATCGTCCTTCAGGGTTCAGAGCACCTTGCTGAGGAAGGCGCGCGTACGGTGGTGCCTCGGCCGGTCGAGCACCTGCCGGGGCGGGCCGTGCTCGACGATCTGACCGGCGTCCATGAAGACCACGGTGTCGGCGACCTCGCGGGCGAAGCCGATCTCGTGGGTCACGACGATCATGGTGGTGCCGCTGCGGGCGAGGGCTTTCATCACTTCCAGCACCTCGCCCACCAGCTCGGGGTCGAGCGCCGAGGTGGGCTCGTCGAACAGCACGACCTTGGGCCGCAGGGCCAGGGCCCGGGCGATCGCGACGCGTTGCTGCTGTCCCCCGGACAGCTGCCGCGGATAGGCGTCGGCCTTGTCGGACAGGCCCACCTGCGCCAGCAGCTCGGTCGCCAGCGCCTCGGCCTGGCCGCGAGGGCGGCCCTGCGCCGAGATCGGGGCCTCGGTCACGTTCTCCCTGACGGTGAGATGGGGGAACAGGTGGAAGTTCTGGAAGACGAAGCCGATCTGGGTGCGCCGGCGCAGGATCTCGCGTTCCCGCAGCTCGTACAGCCGGTCTCCGGACCGCCGGTAGCCGACGAACTCGCCGTCGATGGCGACGTACCCGCGGTCGATCTTCTCCAGGTGGTTGATGCTGCGCAGCAGCGTCGACTTGCCCGACCCGGACGGACCGATGATCACCGTCACCTCGCCGGGGTGGACCTGCAGGTCCACCCCGCGCAGGACCTCCAGCGGGCCGTAGCTCTTGTGCACACCGCGCACGTCGACCATGGGTGTGCTCATCGCCGCCCGCCCCCGGCCGGGCGCCGCCGCCGCGCGGCCCGCCGTACGGTGAGGATCCCGCGCACCCGCTGCAGCGGCGTGGGCGGCAGGGCCCGCGCGAGGCCCCGGCCGAATCTGCGTTCCACGTAGTACTGCGCGGCCGACAGCACCGTGGTGAGGACGAGATACCAGATCGCGGCCACCAGCAGCATCGCGATCACCCGGCCGTTGCGGTTGTAGATCACCTGAACCTGGTAGAACAGCTCGGGCAGCGCCATGATGTAGACGACCGAGGTGCCCTTGACCAGGCCGATGATCTCGTTGCCCGCCGCCGGGACGATCGACCGCATGGCCTGCGGAAGCTGGATCCGGAAGATCTGCCTGGCCCTCGGGATGCCGAGCGCGGCCGCCGCCTCCAGCTGGCCCGGGTCCACCGACAGGAAGCCTCCGCGCACGATCTCGGCGGCGTACGCCGCCTGGTGCAGCGCCAGGCCGAGCGCGGCGGCCGTCACCGGCCCGATCAGGTCCATCGAGTCGACGGAGAAGAACGCGGGCCCGAACGGCACCCCGAACGAGATCTGCTTGTACAGCGCGGCGAGGTTGTACCAGAACAGCAGCTGCAGGATGAGCGGCACCGAGCGGAACAGCCACACGTAGCCCCAGGCCGCCGACGCGAGCAGCGGGACACGGGACAGCCGCATCAGCGCGAGCACGGTCCCCAGCAGGAAGCCGAGCACGATGCCGAGCGCGGTCAGCTCCACGGTGAACAGCACCGCGCGCAGCACCGAGGGATGGAACAGGTACGCGCCGACGACCGGCCAGTCCCAGGCCGGATTGGTGACCAGCGCGTTGACCGCCATCGCCAGCAGCACCGCCACCGCGGCGCCGGCGATCCAGCGTCCCGGATGACGCGCCTTGATCACGGTCAGCGAGCCGGCGGACTCCGCCGCCGCCTCCTCCAGCACGGCGGGCGCGGTCATCGTGCCTCCGTGGCGTGAGGTAAGTGGACGTAATTGAGCGCGAAGGGCTCGACAGCCATGGATCAACCCTCCCGGCGACCGCGCTGATCGCGGCGTCCGACACGCCTCTATCTTCAGCACAGGCATCGCAATACCGTCAAGACCTACTTGTTTAGTAGGTTATTGCGTAGGATGCCTCCGCATGAGGACGAGTGACAGGAGGTCCGATGCCGAAGGAATGCGTGTCCCCCGCATGTGGCGGCGCCGACGGCCGCAACCGCGACGAGGCGGCCACGGAGGTGGGCGCGTGAGCACCGGCCACGACGTGTCCCGGGGAGAGCCGCGATGAGCGACCGGCACCTCTTGGACAACCCCGTGTGGGCGTCGCTGACCGGCCCGCACGCGCGCTTCGCCGAACGGCGCGGCGGCGCGTTGCGCTACCCGGATGACGTCTCCCCGTTCTTCGCACTGCCCGACGGCCCCGGCCCCGCGGACTGGAGCGACCTCGCCGCGCTCGCGGGGCCCGGCACGACGGTCCCGGTCACCGGTGAGGCCGCCGCGGCACCGGACGGGTGGGAGGTGGTCGCGCACGGCGCAGGCGTGCAACTGGTCGGCGACGACGTGGTCCCCGCACGCGACGACGAGGCGGTCCGCCTGCGGGCGGCGGACGTGCCGGAGATGCTGGACCTCGTCGCACGCACGCAGCCGGGACCGTTCCGGCCGCGCACCATCGAGATGGGCACCTATCTGGGCATCCGCCGCGGCGGCGCCCTGGTCGCTATGGCCGGGGAGCGACTGCACCCGCCCGGCTGGACGGAGATCAGCGCGGTCTGCACCGATCCGGCCTTCCGCCGCCAGGGCCTGGCGTCGCGACTGGTGCTGGCCGTCGCCGCCGGCATCCGCGCCCGCGGCGAGACCCCGTTCCTGCACGCCGCCGCGAGCAACACCACGGCGATCCGGGTGTACGAGGCGCTCGGCTTCCGCCTCCGCCGGCGGACGACGTTCGCCACCATCCGGGCGCCCGCCGACCTACCGGTCGCATGAGCGCAAGGCCGGATGATTGATGACAAAACCCTGTATCCCTACTGTCTTAATAGGTTTTTGCCGCGCAAGCCGGGCCGAGACGTCAGGAGTCCCCCGTGACCAAGCAGATCCATCTCGCCGCGCACTTCCCCGGCGTGAACAACACCACGGTCTGGTCCGACCCCGGATCGGGCAGTCAGATCGACTTCGACTCGTTCCGCCACCTGGCCCAGACGGCCGAACGCGGGAAGTTCGACTTCTTCTTCCTGGCGGAAGGACTGCGGCTGCGCGAGACGAAGGGACGCATCCACGACCTGGACGTCGTGGGACGCCCGGAGTCGCTCACGGTCCTGTCCGCCCTGGCCGCCGTCACCACCCACCTGGGGCTCGCCGCGACGGTGAACTCCACCTTCAACGAACCGTACGAGGTGGCGCGGCGGCTGGCCACGCTCGACCACCTGAGCGGCGGCCGGGCCGCGTGGAACGTGGTGACCAGCTTCGACGCCTTCACCGGGGAGAACTTCCGCCGGGGCGGCTTCCTGGACGAGGCCGACCGGTACACCCGGGCCAAGGAGTTCCTGCAGACCGCCAGGGAGTTGTGGGACTCGTGGGCATCGGACGCGGTGGCCGCGGATCCGGAGTCGGGGCGGTTCCTGCGGCCCGGCGGCGTCACCCCCTTCCGGCACCAGGGCCGGCACTTCGACATCTCGGGACTGTTCAACGTGCCGCGGGGCCCGCAGGGCCACCCGGTGATCATCCAGGCCGGAGACTCGGACGAGGGCCGCGAGTTCGCCGCGTCATCGGCCGATGTGATCTTCAGCAGGCACAGCAAGCTGGAGGAGGGCCGCGCCTTCTACCGGGACGTCAAGCGCAGGCTCGCCGCCTACGGCCGGCGGCCGGAGGAGCTGAAGATCCTTCCCGCGGTGACGTACGTCCTCGGCGACACCGAGGCCGAGGCCGCGGAACGGGCCGTCGAGATCCGCCGCGCGCAGGTCAGCCCGCAGACGGCGATCTACTTCCTGGAGGCCGTGTGGGGCCGCGACCTGTCGGCATACGACCCGGACGGTCCGCTGCCCGACGTCGAGCCGAACCTGGACGAGGGTGTGTCCAAGGGCCACGCGGCGTTCCGCCGCGACCGCGGCGAGCTGGTGGCCAAGTGGCGCGCCCTCGCCGAGGAGAAGAACCTGTCGATCCGCGAGCTCGCCATCGAGGTCTCCGCGCCGCAGACCTTCATCGGCACGCCGCTGTCGGTCGCCGACGCGATCGATCACTTCGTGCAGACCGACGCGGCCGACGGCTTCATCTTCGTGCCCCACCTGACTCCCGGCGGGCTGGACGACCTGGTCGACAAGGTCGTCCCCCTGCTGCAGGAGAAGGGCGTGTTCCGAACCGAATACACCGGGCCCACCCTCCGCGACCACCTCGGCCTCGCCCCCCGCACTCCGAACCGCATCGAGGAGACCTCATGACCCTGCATCTCGCCGTCGCGCTGGACGGGGCGGGCTGGCACCCGGCCGCATGGCGGGCCGAAGGCGCGCGGCCGGACCGGCTGTTCACTCCCGGCTACTGGGCCGAACTCGTCACGGAGGCGGAGCGCGGCCTGCTCGACTTCGTCACCTTCGAGGACGCGCTCGGCCTCCAGTCCTCCCACCTCAACGAGCCCGATGGACGACTCGACCAGGTGCGCGGGCGGCTCGACGCGGTGCTGATCGCGTCGCGGGTGGCCCCGCTGTCCTCGCGGATCGGCCTCGTGCCGACCGCCGGCACGACCCACACCGAGCCGTTCCACGTCGCGATCGGCATCGCCTCGCTCGACCACATCAGCCGCGGCAGGGCCGGCTGGCGGCCCCAGATCTCCGGCCGCCCCGACCACGTGGCCCACTTCGGCCGCCGTCCCCCGTTCCCGCGGCAGGACTACTCTCGCGACCGCGATCCCGTCTTCGGCAAGCACGTGCTGGACCTGTTCGCCGAGGCCACCGACGCGGTCGAGGTGGTCCGCCGCCTGTGGGACAGCTGGGAGGACGACGCCGAGATCCGCGACGTCGCGACCGGCCGGTTCATCGACCGCGACAGGCTCCACTACATCGACTTCCGCGGCGAGTGGTTCAGTGTGAAGGGCCCCTCGATCACGCCGCGCTCCCCGCAGGGCCAGCCGCTGGTCACCTCCCTGGCCCACGACACGCTGCCGTACGAGTTCGCGGCCCGGTCCTCCGACGTCGTGTACGTCACGCCACGCGACCGGGAGGACGCCGCCGCGATCGTCGAGAGCGTCCGGGCGGCGGAGGCGGCCGTCGGACGCACGGAGCCGCCGTTGCGGATCTTCGCGGATCTCGTGGTCTTCCTCGACGCCCGCGACGCGGCCGGCCGGAAGGCCCGGCTGGACGACCTCGACGGCGCCGAGCTCGGCTCGGACGCCCACGTCTTCACCGGGACCCCCGAGGAGCTCGCCGGGCTGCTGCTGGAGTGGCGGGAGGCGGGGCTGGAGGGATTCCGCCTCCGGCCGGGAGAGCTGCCTCACGACCTGGTGGCGATCACCAGGGCCCTGGTGCCCGCCCTGCAGAACGCGGGCGTGTTCCGGACGGCGTACGACACGGTGGACCTGCGCGGGCGGCTCGGCCTGGCCCGCCCCGCCGGCCGCTACGCGAAGGCGTCGTGAGCGGCCGCACCGCCCGAGCCGGCCGGCTCGGGCGGTGCGGCGCGTCAGCCCCGCGCTCCCGGGCGATACCAGGAGGCGGCCACGACGAGCAGGGCGGCGACCAGCGCGCCGCAGGCCCAGGCGAACACCGACGAGATGCCCTCGGCGAGACCGTTCGCGCCGAGCGGGATCAGCATGGCGGCCAGGCCGAGCGAACCCCCGATGGTGAGCGCGGTCTGCAGCAGCCCGGCGGCGACTCCGGCGTACTCGGCCGGGGCGGTGGTCAGGACGATCATGTTGAGCGGGACGATCGCCACGCCGACGCCCAGCCCCATGACGACGAGGGCCGGAAGCACATCGGGGGCGTAGGCGCTGCCGCCGTCGAGACGGGTCAGCCAGGCGGCCCCGGCGAGCACCACCGCCAGGCCGAGCAGCGCACGGGTCCTGAGGCCGGCCGCGGCGATGCGGGCGGTGAGGATCTGCGTGCTGACGAGCAGCGCCAGGCCGAACGGCAGGATGGCCAGGCCGCTGCGCAGCGCGTCGAGATGAAGCACCCCCTGGAGATACTGCACCAGGTAGATCAGGAAGCCGGTGAGGACCGCCGCGAGCAGCAGCAGGCCGGCGAAGGCGCCGGCCCGCTCCCGCCCGGCCAGGACGGCCAGGGGCAGCAACGGCTCGGCGGCCCGCCGGTCCACCAGGAGCAGCACCGCGGCCAGCGCGACCGCGGCGCCGAGTGCGGTCGGCGTCCAGCGGTCGCCCCAGCCCTTCTCTGCGGCGTGAACGAGGCCGTACACGGCGGCGGCGAGTGTGGCGGTGCTGAGCAGCGCGCTGCGCATGCCAGGAACACGGGGCAGGCCAGGAACACGGGGCAGGCCAGGAACACGGGGCAGGCCAGGAACACGGCGCAGGCCGAGCGAGCGGGACGGGGTCGCCTCGTCGCGCACGCCGAGTGCCCGGGCGGCGAGCGCGGCCACGACCAGCCCGATCGGCACGTTGACCAGCAGGCTCCAGCGCCAGTCCCCCGCCCAGGTCAGCACACCGCCCAGCACCATGCCCGCGGAGGCGCCGAGACCGGTCACCGTGGAGTAGAGCCCGAAGGCCCGCTGCTGCCGCTCGCCCCGGAAGACGATCGCGAGCAGCGCCAGGCCGGTGGGGCCGGCGATGGCGGCGCCCGCGCCCTGCAGGACCCGGCCCGCGAGCAGCACCGCCGCGTTCGGCGCGAGGCCGGCGACCAGCGACGCCACCACGATCAGACCGAGCCCGGCGAGGAACACCCTCCGGTGCCCGAGGGCGTCGCCGAGGCGGCCGGCGAACAGCAGGAGCCCGCCGAAGGCGAGGAGGAACCCGTTCGGCACCCACGATCCCCCGGCCACGGACAGGCCGAGGTCGGACTGCAGGGCCGGGAGCGCGACGTTCACGATCGTGCCGTCAAGCTGGAGCATGAACTCGGCACCGACGATCGCCGCGAGCGCGAGCGCCCACGCACGGTCGCGGCCTTCACGGGGCAGGCCGGCCGAGACGTCGCCGGCCGTGGTGGTGCTGTCTGTGCTCATGGAGACCTCCACGGTCCGTCAAATAAGGTGAGACGACCTCAGGTTAAGCGGGACGGAATTATCCTGAGGCTGCCTCAGTTTGATGGTCAAGATTCAAGATGAGGTAACCTCAGGATGTCAAGCGGGAGGTACCGATGGACGGCAAGCCCTACATCGCCCAGCGCCCGAAGCGCGCGGACGGCCGGCGCAACTACGACGCCATCCTCGCCGCCGCGCGCAAGGCGTTCGAGACCTCAGGCGCCGACGCCTCGCTGGAGGACATCGCGAGCCAGGCGGGCGTCGCGATCGGCACCCTGTATCGGCACTTCCCCACCCGCGCCTCACTCGTGGAGGCCGCCACCCGCGACGGCCTGGAGAACCTCGTCGCCCGGGCCGAACGGCTGGCCGCCGGGCCGGATCCCCTCGCCGCGCTGACCGAGTGGATGCGCGAGGCCGTCGTGCACTTCAGCACCTTCCGCGGCCTGGTCGGCATCCTCGCCCGGAGCATGTACGACGAGGGCACCCCCTCCCACGCCATGTGCGCTGCGATGCATCGCAGCGGCGCCGACCTGCTGCGCGCCGCCCAGGCGGCAGGCAGGGTGCGGCCCGACCTCACACCCGAGGAGCTGTTCGACCTCCTCAGCGGCGCGGCGTGGGTGCGCGAGCAGGCCGCCTCCGGCAGAGACGGCAGCCCGCGGTTCCTGCGGCTGGTGCTGGAGGGCATCACCATCCGCGAAGACCGACCCTCGCCGCACTGACCCTCGCCGCACTGGCCCTCGCCGCACCGGTTCACTCGGGGAGCCGGGGCACCGCCGCGAGCAACTCCCGGGTGTACGGGTGCCGGGGGTGATGGAAGACCTCGCCGGCGTCCCCCTCCTCCACCACACGGCCGTCCTTCATCACCAGGACCCGGTCGCTCAGATGGCGTACGACGCCCAGGTCGTGGGAGATGAACAGCAGCGCCGTCCCGTCCTCGGCCTGGATCTCGGCCAGCAGGTCGAGCACCTGGGCCTGGATCGACACGTCGAGCGCGGAGACGGGCTCGTCGCAGATCAGCACCTCGGGCCGGGACGCGAGCGCGCGGGCGATGGCCACGCGCTGCCGCTGGCCGCCGGACAGCTCGCGCGGGCGCCGGCCGAGCAGTTCGGGCGGCAGCCCGACCCGGCCCAGCAGTTCGGCGGCGCGCTCCCGGCGCCGCCGCCTCGGCAGCGCGGAGAGCGGATCGGCGACCAGGCGGTCCACCGTGTGACGCGGGTCGAAGGAGTCGAGCGGATTCTGCGCGATCACCTGGACGGCCGGGCGGAGGGGGCGCCGCCGTCGCTCGGGCAGGCCGCTCCACGGGCCTCCCCGCAGTGTCACCTCACCCGCGTCCGGCGCGAGCAGGCCGAGGGCCAGCCGCGCGAGGGTCGTCTTGCCCGATCCCGACTCGCCGACCACGCCGAGCGTCTCACCCGCGTGCAGGCGGAAGGAGACGTCGTCCACGGCCCTGCGCGAGCCGTACGCGACCGACAGCCCCCCGGCGGCGAGCACGGGACCACGCGGGGCGGCCCCGTGGGAGCGATCCGGACGGCGCGGCACGGCGGAAGCGGAGGGCACGGCGGCCAGCAGGGCCCGGGTGTAGTCGTGCCGCGGAGCCGTCAGCACCTCCCGTGCCGGACCTTCCTCGACCACCAGGCCCTCCTTCATGACCAGGACGCGGTCGGCGACCGCGGCCACCACGGCGAGGTCGTGGCTGATCATCAGCAGCGCCGTCCCGGCCGCTTTCCGGTCCGCGAGCAGCCGCAGGATCTGGGCCTGCACGGTCACGTCGAGGGCGGTCGTGGGCTCGTCGGCGATGATGAGCTCCGGCTCCGCGGCGATGGCGGAGGCGATCAGAGCCCGTTGCCGCAGCCCGCCGGAGAGCTGGTGCGGATGCTGCCGCGCGCGCACCTCGGGGTCCGGGATTCCCACGGCCTCCAGCAGCGATCGGACGCGCTCCGGGCGGGCCCGGCGGGGCACCACGTCATGCTCGGCCAGCACCTCGGTGATCTCGGCCCCCACGGTGCGCAGCGGATCGAGCGAGACCAGGGCGTCCTGCAGGACCAGTCCGGCGAACCGGCCGCGCAGGCGGCGCCACTCGCGCGGGCCGAAGGTGAGGGCGTCCCCGCCGCCGACGCGGAAGGCCGACGCCCGCACCTTCGCGCCCGGACCCGCCAGGCCGATGAGGGCCCGGGCCGTGACGCTCTTGCCCGATCCCGACTCGCCGACCAGGGCGACGCACTCCCCCGGCGCGATCGACAGCGACACCCCGCGTACGGCCTCGACGCCGGAGGCGGGAAAGGAGACCCGCAGGTCCTCCACCGCGACGAGCGGAGGAGCGGCGGCCGCCGGGTGGGCGCGGATGATCGCGAGCTCTGTCATGGTGTCCTTCCCTCGAAACGCCGCTGCAGGTGCCGCCCGGCGACCGTCAGGCACACGACCGACAGGGTGAGGGCCACTCCCGGAGAGAATGCCACCCACGAGGCGACGCGCAGGTAGTCCCGCGACTCGGCCAGCATGGTGCCCCACTCGGGGGCGGGCGGCTGGGGGCCCATGCCGAGGAAGCTGAGGCCGGATGTGGCGATGACGGCCTGGCCGAGCCCCATCGTGGCCAGCACGGGGACCGGCCCCACGACGTTGGGCAGCACGTGCCGGGCGACGACGCGAGCCCGCGAGTGGCCGAAGGTCACCGCCTGCTCGACGTAGCCGGAGCGGCGCACGACGAACGTCTGCGCCCGGACCACCCGCGCGTACGTGGGGATCTGGGCGATCCCGATCGCGGCGACGACGCTCCACGTGCCGGGGCCGGTGATCGCGATCACGAGGAGCGCGAGCAGCAGCTCGGGAAAGGTCGACAGCACGTCGAACAGGCGGGCCAGCGCCTCACCGGCCAGGCGGGTCGCCAGCCCGGCGGCCAGGCCGAGCAGCGAACCCGCGCCCACCGCGAGCGCGGTGGCGAGGACCCCGATGCCGAGCGAGTGGCGGGCGCCGTACACGACGCGGGCGAACACGTCGCGGCCGAGGTGGTCGGTGCCGAACGGATGGCCCGCGCCGGGCGGGGCCAGCGCCCGCAGCGGGTCGGCCGCCAGCGGATCGACCCGGGTGACCAGGCCGGGGGCCGCCACGGCGGCGACCAGGACGGCCAGGACGAGCAGGGCGAGGACGAGGCCGGGACGCGGGCGGGCGCCCGGCCGGAGAGCGGGTGCGGCGACGGCCATCATGCGCTCCTGAGGCGGGGGTCGATGAGCCGGTAGGCGAGGTCGAGCAGGGCGCTGATCGTCACGTACACCGCCGCGGACAGGATGACGACGGCCATCACGACCGGCATGTCCTTGGCGCTGACGGCCTGCATGGTCACCCGGCCGAGCCCCGGGCGGCCGAAGAGGGCCTCGGTGATGACGGCCCCGCCGAGCAGGACGCCGGTGAACCAGCCGGTGAGGGTGACGGCGGGAAGGAGCGCGTGCCGCAGCGCGTGCCGGGCCACCACGGCACGCTCGCTGAGGCCGCGCGAGCGCGCCGTCACCGCGAACGGCTGCTCCAGCGCGCGTTCCAGGCCCTCTCTGAGCACCTGGCCGAGCACGCCGGCGACGGGGAGGCCGAGCGCGAGCGCGGGAAGGACGAGCGCCTGCGGGTCGGCCGCGCCCGAGACGGGGAACCAGCCGAGCGAGAAGGAGAACACGAACAGCAGCACGATGCCGATCACGAACTGCGGCACCGACACCGCCACCAGCTCGGCGGCGGAGACGATCCGGCGCGGCCAGACCGACCTGCCCGCCGTCGCCACCGCCAGGACGAGTGCCAGCACCACGCCGACCGCGGCGGCCGCCAGGGTGAGCCGCACCGTGGGCCCCACCTGCCCGGCCAGCACTTCGCCGACGTCGCGCTGCAGCTGGTAGGAACGGCCGAGGTCGCCGTGCAGCAGGCGGCCGAGGTAGCTCAGGTAACGCACGGCCTCGGGCCGGTCCAGACCCCACTCGGCGACGATCTGCGCGCGGATCTCCGGCGTGTCGGCGCCGTCGCCCACGAGGATGTCGACGGTGTCGCCCGGCGCCAGCAGCAGGGCGGCGTACGCGGTCGTGGCGGCCGCCCACAGCACGGCGACCGCCGAGACGAGCATCCGGACCGGCGCGCCCAGCCAGGCGGGCGGGCGCAGGGCCGAAAGCCGCCGCCGCGCGGGCGGCCGGGTCACGGGCGGCTGCTCGGCGGGTGCCGGTGTCGCAGGCTGCCGGGCCGGTAGCGCCGCCGTCACGCGGCGATCCGCACGTCGTAGACGCCGCGCGGCGTGCCGGAGACGGGGTCGAAGCCCAGACCCTGGACGTTCCTGCTCGCCGCGATCTGGTCGGAGGGGACGTAGATGGGGAAGACGATCGCCTCGTCGGCCACCACCTTGCGCTGGACCTTGGCGTACAGGGCTTTCCGCTCGGCGGCGTCGGAGCTCGCCGACGCGTCGGCGAGCCAGCCGTCGAGGTCGGCGTCCTCGTAGTGGGTGCGGTTGATGGCCCCGCCCTTCGGCAGGATGAGGTTGAGCGCGGCCCCGACGTCGGAGTCGCCGCGCGAGTTCTCGAAGATCTCGTACGCGTCGTCGTCGAGCGCCTTCTGCGCCGTGCCCTGGTCCACGATCTTCACCTGGAAGTCGATCCCCGCCGCCTGCTTGACCTGCGCCTGGACGGCCTGGGCCAGGATGTCCCTGCGGTCGCGGACGAACGGCGCCGACGCCACCGAGCGGACCGTCAGCCGCCTGCCGTCCTTGACCCGGTAGCCCTCGGCGTCGCGCCCGGTCCAGCCCGCCGCGTCGAGCAGCGCGTTCGCCTTGGCGGCGTCCCCGCCGTACGTCCTCTCCAGGGACGGGTCGTAGAAGGGGCTGGTGTCGCCGACGACGCTCCAGGCCCGCTTGGCGGTGCCCTGGTAGACGGACGTCAGCACGGCGTCGACGTCGACGGCCTCCCGGAACGCCTGCCGCACGCGCTTGTCGTCGAAGGGCGGATGGGAGGTGTTGAAGTAGTAGGAGAACGACGTGCCGGAGTTGAGCGCCGACTGGAAGGACAGCGCGGAGTCCCGCTTGATCGACTGGACGTCGGTGGCCGGGACGCCCTCGACGACCTGGACCTGCCCGGACGTGAGCGCGCCGACACGGACGGCCGCCTGCGGCAGGAAGCGGTAGGTGACCTCCGGGAGGTACGCCGGTCCCTGGTGGGCGCTGCCCTGCGGCGCCCAGTTGTAGTGGGGGTTGCGCCGGTAGTGGACCTCCTGGCCGCGCACGTACCGGTCGAGGACGAACGGGCCGGTGCCGACCACGTCCGGGCCGCCGGCCTTGAGATCCCTGGCCTCCCGGAGGGACTTCGGGGACACCTGCCCGGCGTACGGCGAGGCGAGGAAGTCGAGGAACAGCCCGTCCGGCTCCTTCAGCGTGATCTTCAGGGTGGTGGGCGAGAGCACCTCGGCCTTGTCGAAGGCGTGCAACTGGATGGCGGCGACCGTCGGGTTGTAGCCGGGCTCGCGCAGCTTGTCCAGGTTCGCCTTCACCGCCGCCGCGTCGAACTTCGTGCCGTCCTGGAAGGTGACGTCGTCGCGCAACTCCAGGGTGTAGGTGCGCCCGTCGTCCGAGACCTTCCACGACCGGGCGAGCCACGGGACGAACGCCCCGTCCTCGCCGTGCGCGAGGAGCGCGTCGAACTGGTTGAACACCAGCAGCCTGGCCTTGTTCTGCGCCCACAGATGGGGGTTGAACGTGATGGGCTCGGTCTCGACGGCCCACGTGAGAGAGGTGCCGCCCGCCTGCGCCTCCGGCGTCCGGGAACCGCACGCGGCCAGGGCCGCGACGAGGATGAGGGGCAGCGCGCCCCTGACGACCTTCACCGTGGTCCTCCTGCTGTGCCCGCATGGAACGCCTCGGCCCCCGGCAGCGCCGCTGTGCGAAGGCTGGGGACGATCACGATCCCGCCCCTGACGTGCGTCTTCCGTGCCACGCCTCCGCGAGCAGCTCGTAGGAGCGGACCCGGTCGGCGTGCCCGTGCGTGATGGTGGTGACCAGCAGCTCGTCGGCGCCCGTGACCCGTTGGAGCACGCGCAGCCGCTCCGCGACCGTCTCCGGGGAGCCCGCGAACTGGGTGTCGACGCGGTCGGCCACCAGTTCGCGGTCGGCCTCGCTCCACACGTGCGCGTCCGCCTCCTCGGGCGTCGGATAGGGGATCGCCCCCTGACCCGTGCGGATGGCGCGCACCCAGAGGCCGTAGGGTTTGGCCAGCTCCCTGGCCGTCGCGTCGTCCTCGGCCACGACCGCGTCCGCGGAGACGACGACGTACGGCTCGGACAGCGCCTTCGAGGGGGTGAACGCCTCGCGGTAGGCCTCCACGGCCTCAAGCACCGACGCCGGGCTGACGTGGTAGTTGGCGGCGAACGGCAGGCCGCGCTCCCCCGCCGCCTTCGCGCTCTGCCCGCCGCTGCTGCCGAGGATCCACAGCTCCACCTCGGCGCCCTCGCCCGGCACGGCGTGCGCCGCGATCCCGTCCGGCGACCGGTAGGCGCCCTCCAGGAAGGCGATGACCTCGTCGACCTGCTCGGCGAAGTCGGGGGTCCGCGCGCCCGGCTGTTGCAGCAGCGCGGCCTGGAGGGCGAGCTGCGGAGAGCGGGCCAGCTCGGCGAAGGAGAACGCGCGCGGGATCAGCAGCCCGTCCACCACCCGGGACTCGCGGGGTTCCGAGGTTCGGGCCGCCTCGGGAGACCGGTCGGCCTTCGCCACGATCTCGGCCCTGCGCTGGCCGGAACGGCCGAGACCGAGGTCGATCCGGCCGGGATGGAGCGCGTCGATCAGGCCGAACTGCTCGACCACCGCGATAGGCGTCTGGTGGCCGAGCTGCACGGCTCCTGAGCCCACCCTGATGTGGTTCGTCGCGGCCGCGATGAGGCCGATGAGCACCGCCGGGGCCGAGCTCGCGACGCCGGCCGCGAAGTGGTGCTCGGCCACCCAGTAGCGGAGGTAGCCGAGATGCTCGGCGTGGCGAGCGAGGTCGATGCTGTTGCGCAACGCGTCTCCCGCGCCGCTGCCGGACGGGATCGGGGACAGGTCGAGGATCGACAGGGGAACCGGCCGGCTGCCCGGCCGTGCTGTGCTTACCGGCTGCGCTGTGCTAACTGGCTGCGCGGTGCTAGCCGGCTGCGCGGTGGACTGTGCTGTCGGCGGGGGGACGCTCATGCCGGCACTCCGGTGCTCGTGGCGGTGCTCTGGTGGGTCGTGGTGGTGCTCTGATGGGACGCGGCGGCGCTCTGCGGGGCCGCGCTGTCTCCCTGCCTGGTCCCGGGGGCGGCGGGGAACGGCCTGCTCGGGATCTCCTTGCGCAGCACGGGGGCGATGTCGCTTTGGAACAGCTCCAGCGCCGCCCGGTGCTGCCCCCGGGTCAGGCCGTCGGCGTCCGCGCTGATGTGCATGACCTCATGGCCGAGCCGCTCGTGGTAGCGGAGGACCTTGTCGACGATCTGCTGCGGGCTGCCGACGAGGATCGAGCCGCGCTCGACGGCGTCCTCCAGCGAGTGGAAGACCGGCTCCACACCCGACTTGCGGAACAGCGCGACGCGGGCGTCGTAGACCGGCCGGTAGGTCGCGATCGCCTCCTGGGAGGTGCGCGCCGCGTAGAAGCCGGCGCTGCCCGCGCCCACCAGCGCGTCGGCCGGGTCGTGCCCGTAGTGCGCCCAGCGTTCGCGGTAGTGGTCGACCAGCTCGGCGTACGGCTCGATGGGGTTGGTGACGTTCGCCGAGAACAGCGGGTCGCCGTAGCGGGCGGCCAGGTCGACCGAGTCCTTGCTGGTGGCGCTGCCGTGCCAGACCCGGATCGGCCGCTGCAACGGGCGCGGCCAGGTCTCCGCGTCGGTGAGGGACGGCCGGAACCGGCCCTCCCAGGTGACCCTGTCCTCCCGCCAGAGCCTGCGGAACAGTTCGTACGCCTCCCGGTTGCGGTCCCACTGGTCCTCGGAGGTGACGTGGAAGAGCCGCGCCTGGGCCGACCCGTTCCCCTTGCCGATGATCAGCTCCAGACGGCCGCCCGACAGGTGGTCGAGCGTCGCGTAGTCCTCGTACGCCCGCACGGGATCGAGCAGGCTGAGCGTGGTGACGGCGGTGAACAGCCGGATGCGGGAGGTCCGGGCGGCGATGTGGCCGAGCACCACCGGCGGTGAGGAGGAGATGAAGGGCCGCTCGTGCCGCTCTCCCACTCCGAAGCCGTCGAAGCCCAGCTCCTCGGCGAGTACGGCGGTGTCCACGACGTCGCGGAACCGCTCGGTGGTGGACCTGGTCTCGCCGGTCAGCGGGTCGGGCCCGTGCGCGATGAGGGTGATGGCGAGGAATTTCACGTGGTCGCATACCTCTCGAATGGGCTATACCTACTAACTATGTAGGAAAACCATGCTTTGTCAACGGCTGCGAGGAAGTCCGCCATCCTCAAGCCCGCCGCCACCACGCCTGCATGACGTCATGGCGCGGACCCGGTGGCAGGATGCTTGCGGTAGACGTCATCGAGGTCACGGCGCGGGGGGACGCGGCCGGACCGCGGGAGAGCCGAAGGAGGCCGATGAGCCGGAAGAACCATCGCGTCGCCGTGCTCGTGTTGGAGGGCGCGAAACCGCTCGACGTCGGCATCCCGGCGCAGGTGTTCTCCAACCGGCCGAGCATGCCGTACGAGGTGCGGGTGTGCGGCGCGGCGCCCGGACTGGTGACCGGCGGCGACGGGCTCTCCTATCACGTGGCCGAGGGCCTCGATGCCTTCGAGCAGGCCGACACCGTGTTCATCCCCGGCTATCGAGAGCCGGCGACCACGGAACCGCCGGCCGCGGTCGTCGGCGCGCTCATGGCCGCCCACAAGCGCGGAACCCGGCTCGCGGCCATCTCGACAGGGGCGTTCGCGCTTGCGGCGACGGGCCTGCTCGACGGCAAGCGGGCGACGACCCACTGGCACTACACGAAGGCCCTCGCCGGCAAGCATCCGCTCGTGCGGGTGGACGAGAACGTGCTGTTCGTGGACGAGGGCGACGTGCTGACGTCGGCGGGCGCGGCGTCCGGCATCGACCTGTGCCTGCACCTGGTGCGGCGCGACCACGGCGTCGGGCTCTCCAACCACGTGGCGAGACGGCTGGTGGCGGCGCCCTACCGCAGCGGGGGTCAGGCGCAGTACGTGCCCCGCAGCGTCCCCGAGCCGCTCGGCGACCTGTTCGCGAACACGCGTGAGTGGGCCCTGGCGCACCTGTCCGAACGGCTGACCCTGGAGACCCTCGCCCGCCACGCACGGGTGTCGGCACGCACCTTCTCCCGGCGGTTCGTGGAGGACACCGGCTACACGCCGATGCAGTGGGTGCTCAGGGCACGCGTGGACCTGGCACGCGAGCTGCTCGAACGCACCGACCTGGGCGTGGAGCAGATCGCCGACCGGGTCGGGCTCGGCACCGGCGCCAACCTGCGTCTGCACTTCCAGCGCATCCTCGGGACCTCCCCCACCGAGTACCGCCACACCTTCTCGGCCTGAACTCCCGGGCCCGCCCGCCTGCGGGAGGATGTGGCGAGATCCTTGCGCACGCTGGCGAAACTTCTGGCCGGATCCTTGCGTACACTGTCGTTCGAGCCACTGTCGGCCGGGCGTCCGGATGCCGATCATGGAGCGCGGAACGAAAGGAACGCCCATGACTCGCATCGCCGTCAACGGATTCGGCCGCATCGGACGCAACACCCTCCGCGCCCTGCTCGAACGTGACAGCGACCTCGAAGTGGTCGCCGTCAACGACCTCACCGCCCCCGAGACTCTCGCCCACCTGCTCAGGTACGACAGCGCGCTCGGCCGCCTCGGCCGCTCCGTCGAGGTCGACGGCACCGACCTCGTGGTCGACGGCCGCCGCATCACGGTGCTCGCCGAACGCGAGCCCGGCAAGCTGCCCTGGGCCGAGCTCGGCGTCGGCATCGTGCTGGAGTCCACCGGCCGCTTCACCGCGGCGCGTGCCGCTCGCGCGCACATCGACGCGGGCGCCAGGCGCGTGCTGGTGAGCGCCCCCTCCGACGGCGCCGACGTCACGCTCGCCTACGGCGTGAACACCGAGGCCTACGACCCCGCCGAGCACGTGATCATCTCGAACGCCTCCTGCACCACGAACGCGCTGGCGCCGCTGGCGTCCGTGCTGGACGACCTGGCCGGCATCGAACACGGCTTCATGACCACGGTGCACGCCTACACCCAGGAGCAGAACCTGCAGGACGGCCCGCACCGCGACCTGCGCCGCGCCCGCGCGGCCGGCGTGAACATCGTGCCCACCACCACCGGGGCCGCCAAGGCCATCGGCCTGGTCCTGCCGAACCTCGACGGCAAGCTGTCGGGCGACTCGATCCGCGTGCCGGTCCCGGTGGGGTCGATCGTGGAGCTGAACACCGCCGTCTCACGCGAGGTCACCCGCGACGAGGTGCTCGCGGCCTACCGCGCCGCCGCCGACGGCAGGCTCAAGGGCATCCTCGATTACGCCGACGAGCCGCTGGTCTCCAGCGACATCACCGGCCAGCCGGCATCGGCGATCTTCGACGCCGCCCTCACCCGGGTCGAGGGCAGGCACGTCAAGGTCGTGGCCTGGTACGACAACGAGTGGGGCTTCTCCAACCGGGTCGTCGACACGCTGGAGCTGCTCGCGCGCGGCTGAGCGCCGCCGTACGCGCGGCTCACATCGTGAGCAGGTAGTGCCGCTCGGTGCGCCACTCGACCAGCAGCACCGTGGCGTCGTCCTGCAGTTGGCCGCGCTGGTAGGCGAGGATCGAGTGGACCAGGCGGCGCAGGGTCTCCGGAGCGGAGACGCCGTCGATCTCCTTCCGGATGACGAAGTCGGCGAAGCGGTCCAGTCCGAACCTCTCCCCGTCCGGGGTCTGCGCCTCCACGACGCCGTCGGTGTAGAACAACAGCCGGTCGCCGGGCTCGAGCTGGCGCCGCGCGAGCACGGCGGCCGGACCCAGGCGCAGGCCCATCGGGGTGTCCGGCGGGCTGTCCAGCTCCGAGGCCACCCGCCCCTGCCGCAGGACGAGCGGCGGGGGATGCCCCCGGTTCACCCAGGTCAGCCGCCCGGTGCGGAGATCCAGATCGGCCAGGACCCCGGTGGCGAAGCGGGAGGTGCCGAACTCCCCAGCGATCGCCTCGTCGATCGCGTCGCTGACCTCGAGCAGCCCGACCCGGCGCCGGCGGCGGTTGTTGCGGTAGGCGCTCAAGGCGATGGCCGCGGTCAGCCCGGCGGAGGTGTCGTGCCCCATGGCGT
Organism: Microbispora sp. H10830; assembly: GCF_014161375.1. Lineage (NCBI taxonomy): Bacteria > Bacillati > Actinomycetota > Actinomycetes > Streptosporangiales > Streptosporangiaceae > Microbispora > Microbispora sp. H10830. The sequence continues at coordinate 6,209 of NZ_JABBWX010000035.1, read as the reverse complement.
CGAAGATTCCGAGGTGGAGGGTGGCGCCGTCGAGGGCGTAGTCGAAGGCGTCCCCGCCGACGCGGTAGGCCGGCTCCAGCGCGGCGCTGACCGTCATCGTGTCCGTCGCGAAGTTCCTGATGGGCAGCAGGCTCCACAGCATCTCGGCCGACAGGTGCATCTCCTCGGTGCGCACCAGCCGCACGAAGGCGTCGCTGTAGGCGCGCTTGCTCACCACCAGCAGCGCGACCAGGCCGCCCAGCTCGGTCGCGATCTGCTCGGTGGCCTCGTCGACCACGGGCACGGTCACGCCGAGCACGCCGACCCGTTCCGTGCCGTTCAGCATCGGCACCCACAGGCGCCGCGGCCCCTCGCTGCCGAGCGGTTCCGCGGCTTCGGCGACGTACGGATCGACGGCGGGACGCGCCTGGACGATCTCCAAGTTGCGGTAGGCGCGCCCGGCCAGGGTCGTGTCGATGGCGACGCGGTTCAGCGGCTCGCCGTACGCGTCGCACTGCCCCGGCAGCGGCACGAGATACAGCGGCCGCAGGCTGGCCACATAGATCATGACCTCGCTGTAGCCGAGCGGCCTGACGTGCTCGACGACGGAGGACGCCAGATCGTCCAGGGGCGTCAGATGATGGTCGCGCACCAGACCGCCCCAGATGCGCCCGGTGTCAGGACACCCGTTCACCTGCCGCCCCCTGCTGCCCCCCTGCCGCCCTCGGCCGGTCTCGGGGCGGAAAGTCGCCGGCAGGGGCCCCACTCCGGCGGGGTGCGGACCCCCGGCCCTCGACGGCACATTCCCGACGCTACCCGGCCTCGCTTCACACAGAGCCAACGTGCAGGGCATACGCAGGTCAGCACCGGCGGGCGCGGCACTCGCTCAAGGCAACCCTCATCCAAATGGTCCAGCGTCCCGCAGATGTCACGTCAGGAGAGGAAGGCGATCACGGGAACGCGGCGGTTCGCCCGATATATGGGAGACTGAGCGTCTGTGACCCCCGTGCTCGACCTTGTCGGAATTTTCGTATTCGCCCTGTCCGGCGCGCTGGAGGGCGTACGCAAACGGCTCGACGCGGTCGGCATCGCGGTGCTCGCGTTCTTCACGGCCGTCGGCGGCGGCATCGTGCGCGATCTGTTCATCGGCGTGCAGCCCGCCGCGCTGCGGGACACGGGCTACCTCCTCGTGCCGATCGCGGCCGCCGTCATCGCATTCTTCTGGCATCCTCAGGTCGAGCGGGCGATGCCCGGGGTGCTGGTCTTCGACGCGGCGGGCCTCGGCCTGTTCTGCGCGGTCGGGACATCCAAGGCGCTGCACTACGGCCTCGCGCCGATGCACGCGGTGTTCCTCGGGGTCTGCACGGCGGTCGGCGGCGGCGTCATCAGAGATGTCCTGTCCGGCGAGAGGCCGACCCTGCTCTACGACCGGGAGCTCTACGCGGTGCCGGCGATGCTCGGCTCGGCGATGATGGCCGTGCTGTACGCGCTGGAGGTGCGGGGGTTCGCCGCCACCCTGTCCTCGGCGGTGCTCGCCTTCGCGTTCCGCATGCTCGCCATGCGGTACCGCTGGCGGGCGCCCCTGGCCAGGGGCGCCCGCGAAAGGGAGTGAGGGCTGCAGCCGCGGCCGGGGCGGTGCACGCCGACAACGGCACGCGGGATCTCGCGACGGGTGACCCCCCTCGCGCAGATCCGTGTGAAGGACGAAGCTGGTCTTCTTCCTGCGGCGCCAGGCGAGGAAGGCCTGTTGCGGTACTCGGCGCTTTCCGTGATCGTTACGGAGTAACCGGCCGTCGACGCAGCCGTGCAGGACGGCTTCGCTGAGTTCAATAGAGGACTTGAATGACCGTTGAAAGGCCGATGTTCGCCGAGATGTTCGTCGAGGAGAGCGCCGACCCCAGAATCGACGTGCCGACCGGAGGCGACGAGAAGGCCATGCTCGCCGCCTTTCTGCGCTGGCAACGCCAGACGCTGAGGCTGAAGTGTTCTGATCTGGACCCGGAGGCCCTCGCCCGGCGTTCGGTGTCCTTCTCCGGCTTGTCCCTGCTGGGCCTGGTGCGGCATCTGGCTGACGTCGAGCGCCGCTGGTTCCGCCGGGACCTGGCAGGGCAGGCGGCCGAACCGCACTTCAGCAGGGAGGACCACGCGGACGCGGCCTTCGACGATGCCGCACCCGTTGCCGAGACGGTCTCCGAGGCCTGGCGCCTGTGGCAGGAGGAAGTCGACTTCGCCGACCGTTTCGTGGCCGCGGCGGAGAGCCTGGAGGTGACCGGTAGGGATTCCTGGCGAGGCACGATCACGCTGCGATGGGTGATGGTGCACATGGTGGAGGAGTACGCGCGGCACAACGGGCACGCCGACCTCCTCCGCCAGGGTATCGACGGCGCGGTAGGCCTCTAAGTGGATATCGAACGGTGGGCCGAGGTCGGGCGCGCCCTCCTGACGAGCGACGGCGTTCACCGTCCGTCGCTTTTCTCGGCGTTCCTGGCTGCCACCATGGACGACTGCGAGGATCTGACGGTGATCGACGCCGGGTGCGGGGCCGGTCTGGTGGCCGTGGCCGCGCTGGCGGCGGGAGCTCGGCACGTCGTGGCCCAGGACTACGACGCCAAGGCGCTGGCCGACACCGCCGCCAACGTCACGCGTGTCCTCGGCCCGCAGGCGCGCGCCCGGTTGACCCTGTGGGAAGCGGACTGGAGCCGGCTGCGCCCGATGAACGCCGATCTCCTGGCGGTCAACCCGCCCCAGCGCCCGGCCGCCCTGTTGCCCGCCGTACCTCGGAATCAACGGCACCTCCACGACGGCGGTGGCCCAGACGGACTCGCGGCGATCCGTCTCGTCGTGTCCCACACCGGGGCGGCCAGGGTACGGACCACCGCCGCGGCTGCTCTACGGTTCGACACTCTGGTGTTCCCGGGCTGGTCGGCGCCCCGATGCGTGGCGATGACAGAGCTGCCCTACGACCCGGCATGGCGCGCCCTCGTCCCCGACTTGTTCGGACCAGTCGGCATCTGGGAACTCCACCGGGAACATTCGATGCCGGTTCGGTCCCGCCCTTCGTCGGTAGGCGCGCTTGGAGAAGCATGACAAGCACGCCGCTCTCCGGCCCCCGAGCACGTTCCGGCGCCGGCTGCGGCAACCTGGCACTGCACCCGAGTTCGATGTCCCGACGACGTCGGCGCCGGCCAGCCCCGGCCTCGCGACCTAACGTGGTCTCGTTTCCACCGCAGGGCCATGCGGGCCGTGACGTGACGGGAGTAGTGATGGGTGACGTGCGGGTGGAGGTCGAGGGACCGATCACCACGATCTGGATGGACCGGCCCGACCGGCGCAACGCCGTCGACCGGGCCATGGCCGGGGAACTGCGGGCGGCGTTCGAGGAGTTCGAGGCCGACCAGGACCAGCGGGTGGCGATCCTGGCCGGCAGCGGCGGCACCTTCTGCGCGGGCGCCGACCTGACCGCGGTCGGGGACCCCGAGCGGCGCAACGAACTGGATCCCGAGGGAGGCGGCGGCGGCCCGATGGGACCGACCCGGATGCGACTGGGCAAGCCGCTGATCGCCGCGATCAGCGGATACGCGGTCGCGGGTGGCCTGGAGCTGGCGCTGCTGGCCGACCTGCGGATCGTCGAGTCCGACGCGGTGCTGGGGGTGTTCTGCCGTCGCTGGGGGGTGCCGCTCATCGACGGCGGCACGGTCCGGCTGCCGCGGATCGTCGGCCTGGGCCGCGCCCTCGACCTGATCCTCACCGGCCGTCCGGTGCGGGCCGACGAAGCCCTCGCGATCGGGTTGGCCAACCGGATCGCCGAGCCGGGCCGGGCGGTCGAGGCGGCCCGCGAGCTGGCCGGGCAGATCGCGGCGTTCCCCTTCGAATGCGTCCTGACCGACCGGGCCTCCACCTACGCCGCCCTGGACCTGCCCCTGGCCGAGGCGTTGCGCGCCGAGGGGGCGGCGGGCGTCCCGATCGTGGAACGCGAGGGCATGGCCGGCGCCGCCCGCTTCGCCGCCGGCGCCGGCCGTCACGGTGTCGTCCCCACTCATCCCTCCGGGCCGAGGCCGGTGTAGGCGCGCCGGCGTTCCCCTCATCCGGGGCCGCCTCGACCCACTGATCCGGCACCGCGCCGACGCTAGGGGCGGCGGTGCCGGTCCTCGGGAGCGGCGGGCGCGGGCCCGTCGTGGCCGTGGTCGCCGTGGTGGGCGTCGTGGGCGTCGTGGGCGTGCTGGGTGTCGTCGGGGCCGCCGCCCATCGTCTTCAGCATCGGCAGGCCGCCGGTGGTGAAGAACCGGATCAGCAGCACCGCGGCCGGCACCAGGAAGGCGATGTTGAGCCAGGTGGTGTAGTTCCAGGAGATGTGGGCCTCCACCACGGAGGCGTTGCGGTGGGCCGGCACCAGGCCCAGCAGTGTGAACAGCAGCTCGACCGCGTAGCCGGCCAGCACCATGGTGGCGTAGAAGGTGCCGGCGACGAAGGCGGCCATCTTCACGCCGTAGTACTTCCGGTAGATGTTCAGGATCGGCAGGATGATCAGGTCGGCGAAGATGAACGCGACCACCCCGCCGAAGCTGATTCCGCCGTTCCACAGCACCGCCGCCAGCGGCACATTGCCAATAGAGCAGACGAAGCTGACGACTGCGACGATCGGACCGACCAGCGGTCCCCAGATGCGGGCCCACAGCGGATGGTCGGTCAGGAAGAAGCTCTGCCAGAAGCCCGCCGGCACCCAGGCGGCCAGCGCCCCGGTGATCAGCAGACCGGCGACGATGTCCCGCCAGATGGCCGCCCATTCCATGACGAAGATGTGCGACACCGAGGTGAGGCCCTTGGCCGAGGTCAGCCGCCGCCAGAACGAGCCCGGTCCGGTGACGGACATGTCCATCGCGGCGTGCCCCTCCATCGACCCCGCGACGCCCCGCTCGGCCTGACGGAGCGCGTCGTCGACCAGGCGCCGGCGCAGGAAAACGCGGAACAGCACCGCCAGCAGGACGATCATGATGGGGCCGCCGACGAACTCGGCCAGGGTGAACTGCCAGCCCATGAGCAGGGCCAGAATGATGCCCAGTTCGACGACCAGGTTGGTTGAGGCGATCTCGAAGGTCATCGCCGCGGTGAAGCTCGCCCCCTTGCGGAACAGCGAGCGGGCCAGTGCCACCGAGGCGTAGGAGCACGACGAGGAGGCCATGCCGAATCCGGTCGCCGCAGCCAGGGCTCGGGGGGAGTCATCCCCGAGTGTCCGGCTGATCGCCTCCCGGCGAACCACCGCCTGCACGATCGCCGACAGGGTGAACCCCAGGATCAGCGCCCACAGGATCTCCCAGGTCATGGACCCCGCGATCGCCAGCGCGCGCCACAACCAATCCATGACCTGCTCCCTCTTCCGCTCTTGCCTTCAGCTTTCCGGCTGGGATCGGGTTACACCGTTCACCAGCCGTGGATAACGCACTCCGATCCGGAAGGGCCTCCGGGCGAGTCGCCGGAGGCCCTTCGTACGCGCTGGTTCAGCGGAAGCGGCGGAGTCTGAGACTGTTGCTGACGACGAAGACGCTGGAGAACGCCATCGCCGCGCCGGCGATCATGGGGTTGAGCAGCCCCGCGGCGGCCAGCGGCAGGGCCGCGACGTTGTAGGCGAACGCCCAGAACAGGTTGCCCTTGATCGTGCGCAGCGTGCGCCGTGACAGCCGGATCGCGTCGGCCGCCACCCGCAGGTCACCCCGCACCAGGGTCAGATCGGCCGCCTCGATGGCCACGTCGGTGCCGGTGCCCATGGCGAGGCCGAGGTCGGCCTGGGCGAGCGCGGCGGCGTCGTTGACCCCGTCACCGACCATCGCCACGGTCTTGCCCTCGGCCTGCAGCCTCTTCACCACGTCGACCTTGTCGGCCGGCAGCACCTCGGCGATCACCTCCTCGATGCCGACCTGGGCGGCGACCGCACGGGCGACCGCCTGGTTGTCGCCGGTCAGCAGCACCGGGGTCAGCCCGAGCGCGCGCAGATCGGCGATGGCCTGGGCGCTGGTGGGTTTGACCGTGTCGGCCACCACCAGCACCGCCCGGGCCTGGCCGTCCCAGCCGACCGCGACCGCGGTGCGGCCGGTGTCCTGCGCCTGGCGCAGCGCCTGGGTCAGATCGGCGGGCAGGTGCTGGGACCACTCGGCCAGCAGGCGGGGCCGGCCGACGAGCACGGCGTGGCCGTCCACGATGCCCTGCACCCCCAGGCCCTCGACGTTGGCGAAGTC
>NZ_JABBWX010000034.1:0-40623 GCF_014161375.1 Microbispora sp. H10830 | reverse complement strand
ACCGGCCTTCACCATGGGCAACGCCTGGCAGTTCTTCATGGGCTACCGCTTCGCCATCTTCAACTACGCCACCCAGTCCCTGGGCGGCGCGGTCACCGTCAACCGCTTCGACCTCACCACCCCCTGACGCCGCCGACCTGACACCACCGACCTGACACCACCGACGCCGACGGCCCTCGGGGACGGATACGCCGATCCCGAGGGCCGTCGGTTGCGGGCCTTGGCCTGTTCCCGATCCACCACTCGTCGCCGCGGTCGCAGTCGAGGTCGCCGCGGAAGCGGGCGTGGCCGGCCTCGGCGTCCAGGCACTTGGTGCCGTACACCTGCGGTTGCTTGCGGCCCGGGGTAGCTGCGGCTACGGGAAGTCGACAAGGAGGCGGCTGCCGCCGCCTCCTTGCCGACTTCATGGGGGTCCCGGCCTCGGGGCTCGGCGCCGGGTGGGCGGCATCGCGCCCACCCGGGTCCCGAGAGTCGCTCGCCGGCAGGGGTGACCGACTCTTGGATCAGATTCCGATGCTGCGGCTGCCGAGGTGCTTGGCCGTGGTGGCGGGGCTGCCGCCGACGGGCCAGTAGGGGAGGGACGTGGTGGGGTTGGAGGCCCGCTGGATGAGGTAGGAGGTGCCGGCCTGTGCGGGGATGGCGATGGTGGCGCCGGTCTGGTTCGCCAGCACGGTGGTGCCGCCGCCGTTCACGACGGTGACGTTCTGACCGGGCCAGGGGTTGCGGACGGTGACGGTGCCGTCGGCGCCGGCCTCGACGGCGACGGTGACCAGGGCGCCGTTGCGGATCTGGACGTGGGCCTTGCCCTTGTGCTGGATGTAGACGGTGCCGTCGGCGTTCCAGGTGCTCGGCCAGCCGGGGGCGATGCGCAGGGTGCCGTCGTAGTCCTGCACCAGGCCCTCGGTGAGGGCGGCGGCGGTGACGCCCAACTGCTCCAGGTAGGGGTTGGTCAGCTTACTGGGATCCCAGCTGGCGAACCCGTTGGGGAAGACCTGGTACTTGTTGACGTTGGCGATCAGCGCGGTGCGCATGTCGTTGCCCAGGCCGAGCCGGGCGGCGTGCAGCGCGTCGAAGCTCCAGTCGGTCTCGGTGATGTAGCTGCGGTGGCTGAAGGTGCGCTTGGCCAGGTCGGACTGGTTGCCGCTGTCGCCGATGAGGTTGTACGGCCACACCGGCTCCAGGCCGAGGTTCTCGACGTTGTGCTTGGCGGCGGTGGGCTGCGCCGACAGGGCGAGCATGTCGTTCCCGGCGGAGTCGGAGGACGGGCTCAGCACCTGGGTCTGACCGAAGTCGGTGCGGGGCAGCGGCCGGATCTTCGGGATCGCCGTCTGCAGGCGGCCGACCAGGTCGGAGTCGACGCCGAGGGTCTGGGCCGCCTGCACCGTCACCGGGAACAGCGCCTGCATCGCGGCCACGTCGGTGATCGGGTCGTTGATCGACCACTGCGTCTCGTGGGCGTTGGAGTGCGTGTGCAGCAGGCCGTCGGATCCCGCCTTGGCGTGCGACAGCAGGAACTTGGCCGAGTCCCGCATGACCGGGTAGTTCGCCGACAGGAACGCACGGTCGTCGGTGGCCAGGTAGGTCTGCCAGATCCACAGGCCGATCTCCGCGCCGGAGGTGACGGTCTGGGAGTTGTAGGAGGGGGCGATGGTCGAGTCACAGGACTCGTTGCCCGAATACCAACTGCCGTTGCCGTTGAAGCGCATGGTCTCCGGCACACAGATGCCCTCGTGGCCCGGGTAGCGCGCGGCCGTCCAGGCGGCGATGTTGGACAGGTTGGTGCGGTAGAGGGTGAACATCGGCGTGTTCAGCGAGAACGCCCCGGCCGACAGGTTGGCCTGGATCATCATCCGCAGGTTCCAGAACCAGTATCCGGCCGGGTACCAGGGCTGGGTGTCCTGGCCGACGTTGAACAGATTGGCCTCACCGGCCTGGGTGCCCGGCAGGGTGTCGCGGTTGCTCGCGGCGATCGCGTACAGGTACAGCGTCCGCATGTTCTCGAAGTACTCGCCCGACCCGTCACCAGAAGTGATCTTGATGAGGCCGACCGAGTTCCAGTAGTCGTGCCACCACGACAGGGTGCTCGCGGCCAGGTCCGCCGAGCCGCGGGTGAGATCGGTGCCCAGCAGGCCGGTCGCCGTGGTCAGCGCGTTGCCGCCCTTCCAGCCGGGGGACACCACGATCACCCGGAACGACCCGTCGCTGTTGGGCTGGAAACTCACCTGCGCGGTCCGCGAGTCGGGATTGGACGCCCGCACGTTGCGCCCGCCCGCGCTGACGCCCGCCATGGTGCCGAACGTCTGGCCGGAGGCCCACGTCCCGCCGTCGGTCCAGGACTCCGACAGCGTCGCCACCGATCCCGACGCCTCGGCCCTGGGGTTGCGTGGGCTCCACAGCTTCACCTGCGCGGTCTGCGAGCTGTTGGGGTCGGCGCCGGTGACGTCCACCACCAGCTGAGAGGTGTCGGCCCGTACGTAGGCCTTCAGCGTCATGCCGCCGCCGGACTCGTACAGCGTCCCGTCGTACAGGTCGAAGTAGCCCTTGAAGTCCGACGCCCCGGTGAGCCTGCTCAGCCCGGGGATCACGACCTGGCCCGGCGACTTGCGGTCGGGGAAGGTGTCGTTGCGGTTGAGCTGCGCGGTGAACCCGCCTCCGCCCCAAGCGGGGGCGCCGAGGGTGCCGTTGCCCAGCGGGACGAACTGGGTGGAGCTGGTGTTGGCCTTGCTGAGCACGATGTTCGACCGGCGCACCACGTTCGGGACGTCCACCACGAACTTCCCGTTCTGCCACGCCGTCGAGTTTCCGCTCGGCGACACCGACGGGCTGGGCGAGGGGCTGACCGACGGGCTGGGCGAGGGGCTGACCGACGGGCTGGGCGAGGGGCTGGGCGAGGGGCTGGCGGAGGCGCTGGGGGAGGGGCTGGTGGTGACGGTGCCCGTGCAGGGGGTGCCGTTGAGAACGAAGTCCGTCGGCACCGGGTTGGCCGAGCCGCTCAACGTGCCGTTGAAGCCGAAGCTCGTGCTGCCGCCGGTCGGTATGGACGCGTTGTAGCCCGCGTCGCTCACCGTGACCTGCGCGCCCGACTGGGTGTAGCTGCCGTTCCACAACTGGCTGATCGTCTGCCCGCCGCCGAACGACCAGGTCAGCTTCCAGCCGTTGACGGGGTCGCCCAGGTTGTTAACGCTCACATTGGTGCCGAAACCACCTGGCCACTGGTTGGTCACGGTGTAGGTGACCTGACAACCGGCGGCGGCATGGGCGGACGGGACACCGATGAGGGCGGCGCCGACGCCGACGCCGGCCACGGCCGCGAGTGCCATGCGTAACCGATGGAGTTTGAGTCGCATGCTGTTGGTCCTCCAGGGGGCGGATTCACGGGAGGGGCCGTCGCCGACCCGGCGGCGACGTCGAGCGCCTTTCCAAATCCGGAGAATCGTCCGTCCTAGACATAGGACGTCTTCGTAGGCGGACAGTACGAAGAGCCCTGTTCGCCGTCAAGTCGCCAACCGGCTCACAGCCAAGCGGTGGCACGGGACGCGCGGTCGGCGTGCCCAGTGGCGAGAGGTGGCCGCGGACCTTGGCGGGCGGCATCATTCCTGGTAGATCCAGTTCTTCGAGCGTGCCGCGCGCTCGGGAGGCCACTCTGGGACGCCTGGTCGCGGTCGCCGGTAGACCCGGGGCCGCGGATGCGGGACTCGTGAAACGTACATGTCCGGCCGTACCCCTCGGACATGCCGCGCATCCTCACATGCGCTGCGCCCTTGTTTCATAGGATGACTAACACAAGGAAGTGCCGACACATGCCGACGCATACGGTCGCCTGCCGACCGCGCTCACCCGGCCGCCGTGGCCCGGAGGTCGTGTCGCCTTGGTGCCGGTCTCCGGCTCCCCGGGGGGCTCACCCCTCCAGGCGGTAGACCCGTGTCGCCGTGTCGCGGAAGACGGCCTCGCGCTCGGCGGCCGTCAGCCCGGCATCCGTGAGCAGCGCCGAGACCGTCTCGGTCCAGAGGGGCAGGGAGCCGGCGAGGAGACAGACCGGCCAGTCGGAGCCGAACATGAGACGAGACGGACCGAACGCGTCGAGCGCCACGTCGACGTACGGGCGCAGCGCGGCGGCGTTCCAGTCGTCCCACGCCGCCTCGGTGATCAGGCCGGAGAGTTTGGCCGTCACGTTGGGCTCCGCCGCGAGCTCACGGATGAGACCCGCCCAGGGGTCGAGCTCTCCGGACGCGATCGGCGGTTTCGCGAGGTGGTCGAGGACGAAGGTCAGCTCGGGCACGGCGCGTACGGTCTCGATCGCGGCGGGCAGCTGGTGCGGCAGGACGAGCAGGTCGTAGGCGAGTCCGGCCGCCGCGACCTGCCGCAGCCCGCGGCGCACGTCGTCGCGGGCCAGCCAGCGCGGGTCGGATTCGCCCTGCACCAGGTGGCGGATCCCGTGCAACAGGGCGCCACCGGGCGAGGCGGCCAGGGCGGTGAGCTCGTCGGCGAGATCGGGCCGGGTCAGGTCGGCCCATCCGACCACCGCGGCGACGGTCCGTGACCGCGCCGCCAGCGCCAGGAACTCGCGCGTCTCCTCCGCGTCGCCCAGCACCTGCACGAGCACGGAGCGGCCGATGTCCGTTCCGGCCGCGGCGGAGGCGTAGTCGGCAAGGGTGAAGTCGCGGCGGATGGGAGCCATCTCCGGGGGATCCAGCCACGTCTGCGGGCGCCGGGAGAGGTCCCACAGGTGGTGGTGGGCGTCGATGCGGGTCACGCTCGGAGCCGCGGGGGAAGTCGCAGCGGAGGTCACAGTGGAGGTCACAGTGGAAGTCACAGCGCGTCGAAAGCCTCTCGTGCCAGTTCCTGTAAGGGTCTGCCGGTGGCCTCGGCCAGGGCGGCCAGGTCGTCGTACTCGGGTTTGACCCCCCACGGCCCGTGCTTGATCCGGACGTCCCGGCCGTGCAGGCGCACGGTCTCGAAGTGCCGGGGCAGGGCGACCTTCTCCACCGCGCCGCGTCGCAGCCCCAGGCTCCCCGTCTCGGCGAAGACCAGGTTCTGCAGGTCGTCGGCAAGCTCAAGGGGCGTGAGGACGTGCAGGACGTGCGCGGGGCGTCCCTTCTTCATGACGGCGGGCGTGATCCAGGCGTCCGCCGCGCCCGCCGCGAGGGCTCGCTCGATGACGTGCCCGAGGACCTCCCCGGTCACGTCGTCGAGGTTCGTCGACAGGACGATCTGGGTGCCGGTCTCGGCCACCGGCTCTCCGAGCATGGCCACGGTCACGTTGGGCCGGTCGGGCAGCACGCGGCCGCCCGCGCCGTACCCCGTGGCGCGCAGGGCCATCTCCGGTGCCGGGCCGTACGCCGTGCCCGCGGCGCGCAGCAGGGCCGCCCCCGTCGGCGTGACCGCCTCTCCCGCCTCCCCGCCCCGCACCCGTGCGCCCTTCAGCAGAGCGAGCGTGGCGGGAGCCGGGACGGGCAGCACGCCGTGGCGGGTGTGCACCGTGCCGCCGCCCAGGGGCAGCGGCGCGGAGTGCACACGTGTCACCCGGAGATCGCGCAGCGCCGCCGCGCATCCGACGATGTCGATGAGGGTGTCGTGCCCGCCGAGTTCGTGCAGGTGGACGTCGGCGGCCGGCACGCCGTGCAGCGCGCCCTCCACCTCGGCGATCGCGGTCAGCGCCGCCTCCGCCATGGTCAGGCCGGTCCGGGCCGCCATCGCGATCAGTTGCGCGGCCGGGCGCTCGGTGGCGTCGTCGTCGACCTCGATCCGCACGCGGGTGGCGGTCAGCGCTCCGGTGCGCACCCTCTCGGCGTCGAGCCGCCAGCCGGTGAGCCCGGTCGCGGCGACCGCCTGCCGTACGGCGTCGAGCGAGGCCCCGGCGTCGAGCAGCGCGCCGAGCAGCATGTCGCCCGCGAGTCCGGTGAAGGGGTTGAGGTAGAGGATCACCGGGACGTCCTCCTCGTGAGGCGGTAGGCCGCGAGGGCGGCGCCGAAGCCGGAGTCGATGTTCACCACGGTCAGCCCGGCGGCGCAGGAGGTCAGCATGGCCAGCAGGGCCGTCACGCCCTCCAGCGCGGCGCCGTATCCGGTGGAGGTGGGCACCGCGATCACGGGCGTCTCGACGAGACCGCCGACGACGCTGGCCAGTGCGCCCTCCATGCCGGCGACGACGATCACGCTGTCGGCCGCGCGCAGGTCGTCGGCGGCGGCGAGCACGCGGTGCAGCCCGGCCACCCCGACGTCCCTGACCACGACGGTCCGCAGGCCGAGCGCGGAGGCGACGGCCGCCGCCTCGGCCGCGACGGGGCCGTCCGCCGTCCCCGCCGTGACCACGGCCACCGTGTGCTCGACCGGCCGCGCCGGCCGCCAGACCAGCAGCCGGGCGTCCGGGTCGTACGCACCGCCGGAGACGAGCTCGCGCACCGCGGCGGCCGTGCCGGGTTCGACCCGCGTCACGAGAACCGGCCCGGTGTTCCGGCCGAGCAGAGCGGTGACGATCCCGGCGATCTCGTTCACCCGCTTGCCCGGGCCGTACACCACTTCGGGCAGCCCCTGGCGCGTCTCCCGGTCCAGGTCGACGCGCGCATACCCCAGATCCAGCGACTTGCTCATGTCGGGACGATATATCCGACGGTCAGCAGGAGATTCGCGTAAAGCCGGTCGTCGCCGGTCGCGACGGCGAACGCGACGTCCGGCTGTTTCGCGGCCTCATAGAAGTCGAGCCGGTCCATGGCCTCGACGGGCAGGCCCGGGCCGAGCAACTGCCGGTAGCGGGCCAGCACCTCGGGCTCGCCGCCCTCGTCTGGACGCATCGAATGGACCGACTCCAGCGGTACGGCGTCCACGAGAACCTCCAGGACGTCGTCCACCCGGACAAGCCCGGGCCGCAGGTTGAGATGGATCACCGGGGCGCCGATCCGCACATTGGTGGCGTGGGCGTAGTTGGCGTCGGCGAGCAGAACGCGCGATCCGTGACCGGTGGCCGCGAGCGCGGACAGCAGCGGCGGGTGGATCAGGGGGTAGCGGAGCACGGTCACTCTTCCGCGAGGTAGGGGATCGTCATAGGGCCTTCCGGCAGGACGCAGACCCGTCCGGGCAGGGCGCGGACCGTGGCGGCGATGTCACCGGTCTGCTCCAGGTGGGCGGCGGCAAGGTCGGCGTCGCCCAGATACGACGTGTGCATGATCACGTTGGCGTGCCGCTGGATGCGGGCCTGGATCTGGACCTGCCACTGGTCGGGCACGGTCTCGGTGCGGCGGGAGATCTCCTCGAACAGCGCCTCCGGAGAGGCGGCGGAGGTGAGCACGTCCCGGTAGGAGCCGTGGTCGGGAAAGCCGTCCCGGCACTCGGCGGCGCAGATGATGGTCCCGCCGGGTTTGACGACCTGGGCGGCGGCGCTCATCCCCTTCACCGACTGGTACAGGTTCTGGTCGAGCGGGAAGCCCGCGTTCGTCGTCACCACCACGTCGAAGGGTTCGCGAACCGGGCGCATCGCGGCGGCGCGGGCGGCGGCCGTGGCGGCGGCGTGCATCGGCAGCAGATCGCCGCCGAACGCGTGCACGATCTTCTGCTCGCGGTTGAGCACGACGTCGAGGGCGAAGGTGACGCCGGTCGCGGCGGCGATGGCGCGGACGTCGTCGTGGACGGGATTGCCCTGGATGACACCCCAGGTGGCCCGGGGGTCGCCGATGCGGGCCGCGTCGTGCAGGGTGAGCACGGTCTCCAGTGCGGCGAGGCCGGGCGCGACCAGCTTGGGGCCGCCGGAGAACCCGGCGAAGAAGTGCGGCTCGACGAAGCCGGTCGTGATGCGTACGTCGGCGTCGGTCCACTCCCGGTTGAGCCAGACCGGTACGTCCTTGCCGTGGCGGCCCATCCACCTCAGCGACGACGCGTCGCGCGCGTCGTGGTTGACGATCCGTACGGCGTCCACGACCTGGTCGCCGAACATCGCGCGCAGTTCGGTGTCGGTGTTGCCGCGGTGGGTGCCGGTGGCCACCAGGATCACGACGTCGCCCAGGTCGACGATCCCGTCCAGTTCGGCCAGGATCGCCGGGATCATCAGGTGCCGCGGCTGGGGTCTCGTACCGTCGCAGGCGGAGATCGCCACCGTCTGGCCGGGGCGCACCCGCTCGCGCAGCGGCGGGCCCGCGACGGGTTCGCGCAGGGCCCGCCGTAGTTCGGCGGCCTCGTCCGGCACGGCGGGCCGGGCGACCGGCGCGATGACCGTGGTCCGGTCGTCCGGCAGCTCTACGACCAGGCCGCCGGTGCCGTAGGCGAGGTCAACCCGCATGGTTCAGTTCCTCCCAGAGCCCGTCCGGGATGTCGGCCGCCGCAAGCGCCAGATCCTCGACGATCTCCTCCGCGCTGCGTGCGCCGATCAGGACCGTGGTGACGGCCGGGTGCCGGTGGGGGAAGCGCAGGGCCGCGGCGGGCAGCGGCACGCCGTGGGAGGCGCAGATCCGGTCCAGTTCGCGTGCCCGTTCCAGCACGGCGGGCGGGGCGGCGTCGTAGTCGTAGGTGGTGCCGCCGGCGAGGATCCCGCTGTTGAACACTCCGCCTGCGACGACGGCGACACCGCGCCGTTCGCATTCGGGCAGCAGCTGTTCGGCGGCGGAGCGGTCGAGCAGCGTGTAGCGTCCCGCGACCAGGACGGCGTCCAGGTCGGTCTCGCGGACGAACCGGGTCAGCATCTCGGCCTGGTTCATCCCGGCGCCGATCGCGCCGATCACCCCCTGGTCGCGCAGCTCGGCCAGCGCCGGATACGCCTGGCCGGCGGCCTGCTCCCAGTGGTCGTCCGGGTCGTGGATGAACACCAGGTCGAAGTGGTCGAGCCCGGTCCGGTGCAGGCTGTCGTCCAGCGAGCGCAGCACGCCGTCGCGGCTGTAGTCCCGCACCCGCACGAAACCGGTGCGGCCGGGGAACCCCTCCTCCTCGCCCTCGCCAGGGACGAGAACGCGGCCCACCTTCGTGGAGACGACCGCCTCGGCGGCGGCTTCCGGCAGGCCGCGCAGGAACCGCCCGAGACGCTCCTCGGCCAGCCCGCTGCCGTAGTGCGGCGCGGTGTCGAAGTAGCGGATCCCCGCCTGCCACGCGGCGGCCAGCACCTGCTCGGCCTCTTCCTCGCTCACCGGCGCGAACAGGCCGCCCAGCGGCGCCGTGCCGAGCCCGTACGGCCCCAGTGCGAATCTCACGACGACACCGGCCTCAGGCGCAGGCCGGCCATCCCGCCGTCCACGGCCAGCTCGATGCCGACCGTCGAGCCCGACGCCGGGCTCGCCAGATAGGCCACCGCGTGGGCGACCTCCTCCGGCGTCACCAGGCGGCCGTGCGGCTGGCGGGCGGACAGCGCCGCCCGCTCGGCCTGCGGATCGGGGGCGGCGTCCAGCAGCCGGCCGACCCAGGGGGTGTCCACGGTGCCGGGCGTGACGCAGTTGACCCGAATGCCCTCGCGGACGTGGTCGGCCGCCATCGCGCGGGTCAGCGCGAGCACCGCCCCCTTGGACGCCGAATACAGCGCCCGCTGCTGCAGGCCCGCCGTCGCGGCGATCGAGCAGGTGTTGACGATCGCACCGTGCGGAGACCGGCGCAGGTGGGGCAGCGCGGCCCGGGTCACCCGGGCGACCCCCACCACGTTCACGTCGAACACCCGCAGCCACTCGGCGTCGTCGTTGTCGGCCACCGTGCCCTGCGCACCGATGCCCGCGTTGTTCACCAGCACGTCGATGCGGCCGTACGCCTCCGCCACCGCCGTGACAGCCGCACGTACAGAGACGTCGTCGGTCACGTCGCAGACGAACTCGGTGTCCTTCAGGTCCAGGACGGCGACGCGGGCGCCGCGGGCGGTCAGCTCCTCGGCGACCGCCCGGCCGATGCCCGAGGCCCCGCCGGTGACGATCGCCACCAGGCCGTCAAACTCTGCGCTCATGCCTGTCCCATGCGCTGGCGCTGGCGGCCCAGGCCGTCGATCTCCAACTCCACCACATGGCCCTCCCGCAGGTAGGCCTGCGGGCCACGGCCCAGCGCCACCCCCGCAGGAGTGCCGGTGTTCACCAGGTCACCGGCCTCCAGCACCATGAACTGGCTGAGATACCAGATCACGTGATGCACCCCGAAGATCTGGTTCTTGGTGTTCCCGTTCTGCCGCAGCTCCCCGTTCACCCACAGCCGCAACCCCAGCGCCTGCGGATCGCCGACCTCATCGGCCGTCACCAGCCACGGACCCAGCGGATTGAACGTCTCACACGACTTGCCCTTGTCCCACTGGCCGCCGCGCTCGTTCTGGAACTCCCGCTCCGACACATCGTTGGCGATCGCATACCCCGCGATCACCTCCGCCGCCGCCTCCGGGGATTCCAGGTATCGCGCCGTACGGCCCAGGATCACGGCCAGTTCGACCTCGTAGTCGGTTTTCACGCTCCGGCGCGGCACCAGCACCTCGTCATCGGGGCCGACCAGCGTGTTCGACGCCTTCATGAACACCACCGGCTCGGCCGGGATCGCCGCGCCCGTCTCCTCCGCGTGATCGGAATAGTTCAGCCCGATACAAATGATCTTCCCGGGCCGGGCGACCGGCGCACCCACCCGCTCATACGGCCCCGCCTCCGGCAGCCCGCCCTCCGCCAGAGCCGACCGCACCCGCTCGACGCCTCCTCCGGAAAGGAACGCGCCGTCGATGTCGGCCGTCAACGACGACAAGTCGAACACCCGCCCGTCGGGCGCGAGCACGCAGGGTCGCTCCTCGCCCACGGGACCCACTCGCAACAGCTTCACGATCTTGGCCTCTCCGCTGGTTCACAGGGCCATGTGCCGTGCCGAGCCTGCCAGATTCATCGGGTTGAAGTAAAGCCTTTGATGGGATATCTGCCGACTTGCCTTGACCTTCTTCCAGTGTGACCCTACTGTTCCAATCACATTCATCGGATCAATTGGAGTTCGCCCATGCCGACGATCACCTCTGTGAACGTGATCGACATCAGGTTCCCGACCTCCGCGACGCTCGACGGCTCGGACGCCATGAACCCGGACGGCGACTACTCCGCGGCGTACGTGGTGCTGGAGACCGACGATGGCGACCTGGCGGGGCACGGTCTGACGTTCACGATCGGGCGGGGCAACGACCTGTGCGTGGCCGCCGCCCGGCAGATCGGGGCGCGGCTGGCCGGACGCGACGTGGACGAGCTGGCCGGCGACCTCGGCGGTCTCTACCGCGAGATCATGGCCGACAGCCAGATGCGCTGGCTCGGGCCGGAGAAGGGCGTGGTGCACCTGTCCGCCGCGGGCGTTCTCAACGCGGCGTGGGACCTGGCGGCCCGCCGGGCCGGCAAACCCCTCTGGCGCTTCGTCGCCGACATGACGCCTGAGGAGCTGGTCGCGGCCTGCGACTTCCGTTACCTGTCCGACGTGCTCACCCCTGCCGAGGCCGTCGAGATGCTGGCCCGGCTCGCCCCCACACGCGGGGAACGGATCGCCGAGCTGACCGAACACGGCTATCCCGCCTACAACACTTCTCCGGGCTGGCTCGGCTACGACGACGGCAAACTGCGCCACCTTCTCCGTGAGGCCGTCGCCGACGGCTGGACGCACGTCAAGCTCAAGGTCGGCGCGAACGTCGAGGACGACATCCGGCGCCTGTCGATCGCGCGGGAGGAGCTCGGCGACCGCGTCCTGATGATCGACGCCAACCAGGTGTGGGATGTGCCCCAGGCCATCGAGTGGGTCAACCGGCTCGCGCCGTACGAGCCGCTGTGGATCGAGGAGCCGACCAGCCCCGACGACGTGCTCGGCCACGCCGCCATCCGCAAGGCGATCGCCCCCGTCGGCGTCGCCACCGGCGAACACTGCCACAACCGCGTCATGTTCAAGCAGCTTCTGCAGGCGGGCGCGATCGACTTCTGTCAGATCGACTCCTGCCGGCTCGCGTCGGTCAACGAGATCGTCCCGGTCCTGCTCATGGCCGCCAAGTTCGGCGTGCCCGTCTGCCCCCACGCCGGCGGCGTCGGCCTGTGCGAGCTGGTCCAGCACATGGCCGTCGTCGACTACGTGTGCGTGAGCGGCAGCCTGGAGGGCCGCGTCCTGGAATACGTCGACCACCTGCACGAGCACTTCACCGATCCCGTCCGCATCGAGCGCGGCCGCTACCTGCTGCCTGAGAAGCCCGGTTACAGCGCTCGTATGCACTCCGAGTCGATCGACGCGTACCGCTACCCTGATGGCCACCAATGGGGAGGCTGACGTGGGCGCCATCGAGACGGCGATCGACACCATCAAACAGATGATCATCGATGGGGAGCTGCGCCCGGGGCAGAAGCTCCCCGTCGAGAAGAATCTGGCCGAACAGCTCGGTGTCGCCCGGAACACGCTGCGCGAGGCGGTGCGCGCGCTGGTCGCCATGCGGATCCTGCAGACGCGGCAGGGTGACGGCACCTACGTCACCAGCCTCTCTCCCGACCTGCTGCTCGACGGGATGAGTTTCGTCGCCGACATACACCTGGACGCCGGGGCGGGGGAGTTCCTGCACGTACGCAGGATTCTGGAGGCGGAGGCGACGGCGCTGGCGGCCACGCGCATTCCTGACGCCGATCTCGGCCGCCTGGGCGATCTGCTCGACGAGGCCGAGACGGTCGCCGCCTGCGATCCTGTCGACCACGAGAAACTGGTCGCTCTCGACCAGGACTTCCACGCCCTCATCGCCTCCCATTGCGGCAACGCCGTCCTCGCCGCCGTCATCCAGAACATGTCCGGCCGCACCGTACGAGCGCGCGTCTGGCGGGGCATGAGCGATCCCGAGGCCGTTCACCGCACCCTCCGGGAGCACCGGGCCGTCCAACGGGCTCTGCTGGCGCGGGACTCCGATCGGGCCAGGCTCCACGCCGCCCTGCACGTCCTCGGTGTCGAGGAGAGCCTCACCGGCTCGCGCGTCTTCGTGGGCGAGGCCGCCCGTGGCTGATCGTCCCGCTTCCGAGGGAGAGAAGACGGCGGACGCCGGCCGGGCGAGTGCGGCGGGCGCGGCGGGCGCGGTGAGCGACGCCGTGGACCGGCTGATGGCCCGGCTGCGCCGTGAGGACGCGGTCGTCGTCGCCTACTCCGGCGGCGCCGACTCCGCGTTGCTCGCCTTCGCCGCCGCGAGGGTGCTCGGCAGGCGCGCACTGGCCGTCACCGCCGTCTCGCCCAGTCTGGCCGCCTCCGAGCGGGCCACGGCACGTGACTTCGCACGAGCCCACGGCCTGGCCCATCTGGAGGTGTGCACGGACGAGGCCGACAGGCCCGAGTACGCCGCCAACGGCGCCGACCGCTGCTACCACTGCAAGTCGGCGCTGTTCGACGCGCTCACGCCGCTGGCGGCCGCCATGGGCGCCCGGATCGCGCTCGGCACCAACCTCGACGACCTCGGCGACCACCGCCCCGGGCAGCGGGCCGCGGCCGAGCGCGGGGCCATCGCACCGCTGGTGGAGGCCGGGCTCACCAAGGCCGACGTCCGCGCGGTCAGCCGGCAGCTCGGCCTGGTCACCGCGGACAAGCCCGCCGCGCCCTGCCTGGCCTCGCGGGTGAGCTACGGCGACCCGGTCACGCCGGAGGTTCTGCGCAGGATCGAGACCGCCGAGGGCGCGCTGCGCGAGCTCGGCTTCCCGGTGTGCCGCGTGCGCGCCCACGCCGGCGGCACACTCGCCCGGGTCGAGGTCCCGCACACTGAAATCCCGCGGGCGTGCGAGCTGCGTGAGCGCGTCGACGCCGCGGTCCGCGGCGCGGGCTTCACCTTCTGTTCGCTGGACCTGTCCGGTTTCGCGTCCGGGCGCCTCAACGCGCTGCTGCCGTTGCTCCCCTCATGACGCGCTCCCCGGCCTGAACCGGAAGGCCGGGTGATCCCCGCCTTCAGGCGAAGCGGGAATCACCCGGCCGTTTCGCGTCTGCGTATGTGCACGTCACCGGACGTGGCGTTGTGACTTCATAGGAGCCTGGCCAGAGGCCCCATCACCGTCTTGTCCGCGTTGCCCGGCTGGTGCGTGCCACGCCACACCGCGGCCGTCATCGACATGGTCGGACGGGCACAGGGCAGCGAGCAGTTCCCCGGCGGCCCTGGCCGGACAACGGACCGGTACACCCAAACAGCGTGACGGCCGGATCGAGGCGCTGCGCAATCTGCGGGATCCTGCCGGCGGTGCCGGTGTACTGGCGCTGCACCCCGACGGTGTGCGTGCCCTTCTTCACGTCCCCGGTCTCGTCGACGACCAGGACCGCATCTGGGTCGTGCAGATGCTCCACCACGTACTCCCGTACGTCATCGCGTACCGCATCGGCATCCCACTTGGCCCGGCCCAGCAGGTGCTGCATGCCATCAGGACTCGCCTCCCCGGCCCACTCGGCGATTGTCCAGCAGTTCTTCCGCGGCAGGTCCGCCAGCAGCCCGCGCACGAAGTCCCGCGCCCGAAGGCGTGGTTCGACCCGCGCGAACCTCGCCGCTATCCGGCCCATCAGACCCTCGAACGCCTCCTGCCACCGGGCCGGGTCTACGCTGTGAACTGCGGCCACCGCATGATCTTCGTGTGTCCACACAGCTCACGATGATCATGATCGGGCAGGCGGGCGTCCGGCCGTCCGCGAAGCTCAGCGAGATCGAGGATGCCCTTCGTCTCGGTGGACTCAAGTAGGCAGAGAGGGATGGACGCCGCCGATGGCGCGGCCGGTCTCGTCGAGATGGTCAATGGTGGCCGCGCCAAATCAGCGGCGCCCCCACTCACAAGATCACGATCTACGGCTGGAGTACTGGGAGCATCGCCCCCGGACCCGTACGCGGTGATGAGCGGGGGAGACCGGCGCGGGAATCGGCCTCCCCTTCTCGTCATTCCTGCGACTTGCCGCCGGTGAGGCGGGAGATCGCGAGCGCGGTGAGGATGATCGCCCCGTTGAGCGCCTGGATCCACTGCGCGGGGACGCCCGCGAGGGTGAGGACGTTCTGGATCATGTAGAGCAGCAGGATGCCGGTGAACGCGCCGAACACGGTGCCCTTGCCGCCGTTGAGGCTGACTCCGCCGATGACGGCGGCGGCGAACACCGTGAAGATCGCGCCGTCGCCCTGAGCGGCGGCGACGGAGGCGAGCCGGCCCGTCAGCAGGAGACCGCCGATCGCGGCCAGCAGGCTGGCGGAGATCAGCGTGATCCACAGCACCCGGTCGGTGCGGATTCCGGCCGCCCTGGCGGCGTCGACGTTGCCGCCGATCGCATACAGCGCCCGGCCGAACCGGGTGAAGCCCATGACCACGATGCCGGCCGCGAACAGCAGCAGGCAGATCCAGATCGAGGCGGGCACGCCGAGCCACATCGTGGAGCCGAAGTAGGTCATCGACGGCGGGAGGTTGAAGAAGGTCTGCCCGCCGGAGATGCCGGTGAGGAGGCCGCGCAGCACGATGAGCATGCCCAGCGTGACGATGAAGCCGTTGAGCCCGAACCGGACGATGAACAGCGAGTTCACCACCCCGACCAGCACCCCCACCGCGAGGGTGATGGGGATTCCCCAGGCTCCCGGCAGCAGCCCGAGCCCGGCCCCCGTTCCGCTGGCGACCGTCAGCCAGGCGGCCACGCCGGGCGCCAGCCCGAAGGTCGACTCCAGCGACAGGTCCATCCGGCCGGCGATCAGCACGAGCGTCTGCGCGAGGACGAGGAGCGAGATCTCCGACATCGTCTGCAGGATGTTGATCAGGTTGTCGCTCTGCAGGAAGATCGGGTTGACGATCTGCCCGACGATCGCGATCACGATGACCGCGGGAACGAGCGCGAAGTCCCGCAGCCGCGCCAGGGGGATCTTCGGGCGGCGCCTTTCCGCGGCCTCTTCCGGCGCGGGCGGGCTCGGTGGCTGTCCCGTCGCGGCGTGTGCGGCGGTGGTCTCAGGCATCGAGGTCGACTCCTTCCATGGCGGCCACCATCTCGTGGTCGTGCCAGCCGGCGGCCAGTTCCGCGACGACGCGGCCGTGGAACATCACCAGCACCCGGTTGCACAGCCGCAGGTCGTCAAGTTCATCGGAGGCGATCACGACGCCGGTCCCGGTGTCGGCGATCTCCTCGACCTTGCCGAGCAGGAACTCCTTCGACCGGACGTCGACCCCGGCGGTCGGCGTGATCAGCACGAGCAGCCGGGGATCGTTCGCCAGGGCCCGAGCCATGACGACCTTCTGCTGGTTGCCGCCGGACAGCCCGGAAACGGGGAGGTCCGGGCCGGGTGTCTTGATCGCGAGGTTTTTGATCATTTCGCGGGCCATCACGTCCTTGCGGCGGCCGCTGACGAAGCCCGCCTGACCGAGCCGCTCGGGCACGGTCATCGTGGCGTTGTCCGCGATCGACATCAGGGGGACGAGCCCTTGATGGTGGCGGTCGCGAGGCACGAAGCCCACACCGGCGGCCAGCGACTCCGGCACGCTTCCGGGGCGGGGGCGGCTCCCGGCCACCTCCAGGGTTCCCTCCTTGGGGGCCCGCAGCCCGACGACGGTCTCGGCGAGCTCGGTCTTCCCGCTGCCGCCCAGGCCCGCCAGCCCCACGATCTCCCCGGCCCGGACCTGAAGGTCGACGTCCTGGTAGACGTCGCCGTCGGACAGTCCCCGTACGTCGAGGACCACCGGGGTCTCCGCCGGGACCGGCGGGCGGACGGCGTGCTCGCGCAGGCCGGCGGCCTCACCGGTCATCGCCGCCACCAGCTCGCCCTGCGGCAGATCCGCCACCGGCGCGGTGAGGATGTGCCGGGCGTCCCGGTAGACGGTGACCGTGTCGCAGATCTCGTAGATCTCCTGCAGGTGGTGGCTGATGAACAGGAAGGTGACTCCCTGCTCGCGCATCGCCCGCATCCGGTCGAAGAGGCGGGCGATCGCCGCGCCGTCGAGCTGGGCGGTGGGCTCGTCGAGGATGATGAACCTCGCGCCGAACGACAGCGCCCGGGCGATCTCCACGAACTGCCGCTGCTCCACCCCGAGCTCACCGGCCGGCCGGCGTACGTCGACGTCCACCGACCAGGCCTCCAGCTGCTCGGCCGCCTTACGCCACAGGCCCTTCCAGCCGACCAGCCCGAACCGGTTGCGGTCGTGCCGGTTCAGGTAGAGGTTCTCCGCCACGGTCAGCTCAGGGATGATCGTGGACTTCTGATACACGCAGGCGACCCGCTCACGCCAGGCGTCGCGGTCCGACAGCCGCGGAGCGGGGGTCCCGCCGAAGCGGACCTCGCCCTCGTCGGGCGCCTGCAGGCCCGTCAGGATGGAGACCAGGGTCGACTTGCCCGCGCCGTTGCGGCCGACCAGGGCGTGCGTCTCCCCAGGCCTGATCGTTATGTGGGCGCGGTCCAGCGCCGTCGTCTCGCCGTACCTCTTGGTGATGCGCTCCGCCTCCGCGACCGCGGGCCGGTCCGAACGGTCCGGCCCGCTGCCACGGGCGGGTGGAGGGCTCGCGGGCCCTCCCGCGAACTCTTCCATTGCCACGCCCTCTCAGCTCAGGTTGTTGCCCCACAGCGACTTGTCGTCGTGCTTGACGCTGGGGATGCCGCCGTAGGTGCCGCCGTCGGCGGTGACGAGCGGCGCGGACAGCTGGTCCTCCAGCAGGCCCGGCCGCACCTGGATGATGGTGCTGTCGTGATCGGTCTTGCCCGGCTGGAAGGTCTTGCCCTCGATCGCGGCCTGGGCGTACGACAGCGCCCACTTGGCGTACAGGTCCGCGGGCTGGGAGACGGTCGCGTCGATGTTCCCGGCGGCGATGTCCTTGAGCTCCTGCGGAATGCCGTCGTTGGAGACGACGAAGACGTGCTTGGGGTCGTCCGGCGGCACCAGGAGGTCGCGCTGCTTGAGCACCTGCAGCGTGCCGGCGAGCGCGAAGCTCGACTGCATGTAGACGCCCTTGACGTCCGGGTTCGCGGTCAGGACCGTGGACAGCTTCTGCGAGGCCACGGCGCCGTCCCAGTTGGTCGCCTCGCCGAAGACCTTGATGCCGGGGTAGTTCTGCTTCATGCAGTCGTTGAACGCCTCGGTGCGGTCGCGGCCGTTGATGGAGGCCAGGTCGCCCTCCAGCATGACCACCTTGCCCTTGCCGCCGAGCTTCTCGCCCAGGAACTTGCAGGCCTTCTCCCCGTACGCGCGGTTGTCCGCGCGCACGACCATGAAGGCGTTCCCGGTGTCGGGCCGGGTGTCGACCAGCACGGCGGGGATCTTCTTGGTCTCGAGCTGCTGCAGCGTGGGCGCCACCGCCGCGGTGTCCTGCGGCGCCATCACCACGCCCTTCACGCCCTGACCCATCAGGGTCTGCACGTTGGAGGTGAGCTTGGCGATGTCGTTCTGGGAGTTGGTGGTCTTGACCTCCGCACCCAGCTCGCCGGCGAACTTCGGCACGTAGCTGATGTAGGAGTTCCAGAAGTCCGTGTCGGAACGCGGGTAGTCGACGCCGATGACCGGCTTCGCCGCTGCGTTGTTCCCGCCGCCGGAGTTGTCGTTCCCCGTACCGCTGTTCCCGCCGCAGGCCGCGGCGAGGCACCCCGATATGGCTAAGGCCGCGGCGAGCGCGAACCGTCTGCGTTCCATCGTCTCTCCTTCTGAAGCACCACGGCTGCCATGCCGTAGCTGACCGCGCCACGCTCAGGTGACGCCCGCGCCGCTGTGCGGAGCGTGGGCGAGCCTCGCCGTGAGCGGGCTAATCACTGACAGGACATGGGATGTCTTTCTATGCTCAAAACCGCGCCAGTGTCCAGACCTTGAGGAGGGATGGTGATATTCCGTTATTCGAGCGGCTCCCCACCAGCAAGGGATCCGACGTATCGACCGGCCCCGCCGGACCGGGAGACCACGACACATCGCATGTCTGTCCCGGCTGAAGGCGCGGCATCCGGCAGAGGCGCGGCTGGTTCTGAGAGCGTTCCCGTGCGCCCGGAGGGACCGTGTGGAGGTCCGCTGTCCTGACATACCAAAATGCAGGTATGTCGTTGACCGAGCAGGCGATCGAACGCATCAGGCAGCTCATCAAGGACGGGACCCTTCCCCCGGGCGCCCGGCTGCCTCCCGAACAGGAGTTGGCCGCCGAGCTGGGCCTGTCCCGCAACCTGCTCAGAGAGGCCGTCCGCTCCCTCGTCACCACACGAGTGCTGGAGGTGCGCAGGGGCGACGGCACCTATGTCACGAGCCTTACGCCGGAGTTGCTGCTCGAAGGAGTCGGCCTCGCCGTCGAGATGATGCGGGGCGACGACCTGCTCGAGATCACCGAGGTGCGGCGCCTGTTCGAGCCGGTGGCGACGGGTCTTGCCGCCGTCCGGATCACCGCCGACCAGCTCGCGGACGTCGAACGGCATCTCAACGCCATGATCGCGGCGCAGAACGACATCGAAGCGCTCAACCATCACGACGACGCCTTCCACCGGGCCGTGTTCGAGGCGACGGGCAACAAGTCCCTGTCCGCACTGCTCGGCGGCATCGCCAGCCGGACCCTCCGGGCGCGCGTCTGGCGCGGGCTCGTCGAAGAGAACGCGGCCGGCCGCACGATCGCCGAGCACGCCGCCATCTACCGCGCACTCGCGGCCGGCGACGCCCCCCTCGCCCAGGCGGCCGCGCTCATGCACGTCAGCACCACGGAGACCTGGCTGCGGGAGAACCTCGGCCGTTCGTGGTCCGGCGCCGACCCGGATGCGGTGAGGTGATCAGCGCGGCCATCGCGCCATGTCCCGGCATATCACCCAACGTCGGCCCCCGCCCGGCCCGAGGTCAGTCGGCCACTGGGTCGGACGGCGCGTCGCCGTCGTCGGGCAACCGGTGCAGGGACTCCTCGACCCCGATGAGATGGTTGGCCATCCGGATGCCCGCCCGTTCGGGATCGCGCGCCGCGAGCGCCGCCCAGATCGCCACGTGCTCGTCGTGAGTGCGCCGGTCGGCACCCTCCTCGTGCAGGCTTCGCCACAGCCGCCCGCGGACGGTGCGCCTGGCGAACGCCTCGATCAGGCCGATCATGACCGGGTTGCCGGTATGGGCGGCGATGACGCGGTGGAAGGCGATGTCGATCTCGATGAGACGCTCGTGGTCGTGGGATGCCTGACCGACGATCCGGGCCGACTCGCCGAGCAGGTCCCTGGTCTGGCAGAGCGCCTCGTGGGTGATCCTGGTCGCGGCCAGCCGTGCCGCTTCGGCCTCGAGCAGGCGCCGGACGGTGTACACGTGCCGCGGGTCGCCCTGGCCGTGCAAGTCGACGACGAAGCCCATCGGAGCCAGCAACTGCGTCGCGTCGAGGTTCGTGATGTACGTCCCGTCACCCTGCCGGGTGCTGACGATCCCGAGGATCGACAGCGCCGAGACCCCTTCGCGCAACGCCCCGCGCGAGACGCCCAGCGACTCGGCGAGGTCCTTCTCGACGGGCAGGCGGTCGCCGGGCCGCAGGACGCCGTCGAGGATCATCCGCTTGATGCTGTCCACTACATCGTCTGTGCGTGACATGGCAGGTAGGTTTCCAAAGTCCGACCGGAGCGGGGGATTTCCCCGTCACCACGGGCAGCCAGGGAGCGGATGCGGCCTGCCCGCACGTCGTCGTCGCCCGTGCTCGTCGGGGAATTGGTGCTGCTCTACGGATACAGGACGCGGCCTCGTACCGCTACCCGGCGGCGTGTGGCCTTCCCCGCCCCCCGTCCGCGTGGGCCTGCTGCATGGTGGCGCGGGCGACGCACGCTCGTAGCCGCCCGCGACGTCCGGTTCCCCCCGTCGCCCACGGCCCGCCCACCGCGACCTGGATCAGTGCGCGCCAGGGGACAGGGACAGGCCAAAGGTTAGATGTTTCCCGGGGATGGAGAGGCCAGATGACCGCCTTTCGGGCGTTTCTATAAGAATCGTTGACCGATACATCAAATCTTTGTAGCTTTGCCATCACCCCCTACACAGCCTCGTCACGCAGCCGGTCCCGCCGAACCCCGCCAGTCTCCTCGATGTCGGGTTCGCAGCCCCATTGGCGCGGTGCCGGCCGCCGGCAAGGCCGCAGTGCGCTTGGAGAGCGAATGCCAGATCTGACGCGAAGGCAATTGATGAAGATCGGCACGGTCGGAGCCGGGGCTCTGATGCTGCCGATGCAATGGACAGCGGTCGCCCGAGCCGGATCGGTGGCACCCTCAGAGGTACGCGCCGCCAACGACATGGCGCTCTGGTACGACAAGGGCGCCGGCACGGACTGGCTCCGCGCCCTCCCCATCGGCAACGGGCGCCTCGGCGCCATGGTGTTCGGCAACGTCGACGCCGAGCGCCTGCAGCTCAACGAGGACACCGTCTGGGGCGGCGGGCCGTACGACCAGAGCAACACCAAGGGCCTGGCGGCGCTGCCGGAGATCCGGCGCCTGGTCTTCGAGGACCAGTGGAGCCAGGCCCAGACCCTGATCGACCAGAACATGCTGGGCAAGCCCGCGGGCCAGCTCGCCTACCAGACGGTCGGCAACATCAAGCTGACCTTCCCCGGCACCAGCGGGTTCACGGAGTACAACCGCCAGCTCGACCTCACCACCGCCGTCACGTCCGTCAACTACCTGCTGAACGGCGTACGGTACAAGCGCGAGGTGTTCGCCAGCGCACCGGACCAGGTCATCGTCGTTCGCCTGACCGCCGACAAGCCCGGCTCGATCACGTTCAGCGCGACGTTCGACAGCCCCCAGCGGACGACGCTCACCAGCCCGGACAGCACCACGGTGGGGCTCGACGGCGTCTCGGGCAACTTCGAGGGCATCACCGGCCAGGTCAAGTTCCTGGCGCTGGCCAAGGCCGTCGCCGAGGGCGGCACCGTCACCAGTTCGGGCGGAACGCTCCAAGTGTCCGCCGCCGACAGCGTGACGCTGCTGATCTCCATCGGCTCCAGCTACGTGAACTATAAGGACGTCGGCGGCGACTACCAGGGCATCGCGCAGCGGCACCTCGACGCCGCCCAAGGCAAGGCCTACGACACGCTGCGCAGCCGGCACGTGGCCGACTACCAGGCCCTGTTCAAGCGGACGACGCTCGAACTGGACCGCACCGACGCGGCCGACCAGCCGACCGACGTCCGGATCACACAGCACGGGGCCGTCGACGACCCGCAGTTCTCCGCGCTGCTCTTCCAGTTCGGCCGCTACCTGCTGATCAGCTGCTCGCGTCCCGGGACCCAGCCGGCCAACCTGCAGGGCATCTGGAACGATTCCCTGAGCCCGTCGTGGGACTCGAAGTACACCATCAACGCCAACCTGCCCATGAACTACTGGCCCGCCGACACCACGAACCTGTCGGAGTGCTACGAGCCGGTGTTCAGCATGATCCAGGACCTCACGGTGACCGGCGCCCGCACGGCCGAGGTCCAGTACGGCGCCGGCGGCTGGGTCACCCACCACAACACCGACGCGTGGCGGGCGACCTCGGTCGTCGACGGTGCGCTCTGGGGCATGTGGCAGACCGGCGGCGCGTGGCTGGCCACCATGATCTGGGACCACTACCTGTTCACCGGCGACGTCGAGTTCCTGAGGAAGAACTACCCGGCGATGAAGGGCTCGGCGCAGTTCTTCCTCGACACTCTCGTGGAGGAGCCGAAGCTCGGGTATCTGGTCACGAACCCGTCGAACTCTCCCGAGCTCCCCCACCACTCGAATGTCAGCGTGGCCGCCGGTCCCACCATGGACAACCAGATCCTGCGCGACCTGTTCAACGGCTGCGCGGAGGCCAGCGAGGTTCTCGGCGTGGACGCGAGCTTCCGTGCGCAGGTCCTGGCCGCCAAGGACCGGCTCCCTCCGATGAAGATCGGCTCGCGCGGCAACATCCAGGAGTGGCTGTACGACTGGGTGGAAACCGAGCGGACCCACCGGCACATCTCGCACCTGTACGGCCTCCACCCCAGCCACCAGATCACCAAGCGCGGCACCCCGGAGCTGTACGACGCGGCGCGGCGGACCCTCGAACTGCGCGGCGACGACGGCACGGGCTGGTCGCTGGCCTGGAAGATCAACTACTGGGCGCGGATGGAGGAGGGCAAGCGGGCGCACGACCTGGTCCGCCTCCTCGTGACGCCGGCCAGGCTCGCCCCGAACATGTTCGACCTGCACCCGCCGTTCCAGATCGACGGCAACTTCGGCGCCACCTCCGGCATCGCCGAGATGCTGCTGCAGAGCCACACCGGCGAACTGCACGTGCTGCCGGCGCTTCCGGAGGCATGGCGGAACGGGAAGGTGCAGGGCCTGCGGGGCCGCGGCGGCCACACCGTCGGCGCCGCGTGGAGCGACGGGCAGGCCGACGAGTACCTCATCACGCCGGACCGCGACGGTGTCGTCAAGGTGCGCGGCGGCATCTTCACCGGCCGCCACAAGGTCCTCGACGTCTCCGGCGGCACGGTCAAGGTGGAGAAGACCGAGCCCGACGCCGTCAAGATCACTGCACAGGCCGGTCACACCTACCGGGCGTTCACGCTGCAGAAGGTCTCGGTGGCCGCGCCCGCCGAGGTCACGCCGGGTCAGGGGGCGAAGGCCAAGGTCACCGTCCGGGCGGTCGAGGTGTCGCTGGCCTCGGCGACGGTGGCCCTCACGGCGCCGGAGGGGTGGACCGTCACCCCCGCTCAGGCCAACGTGGGGCCCCTGGCGCCGGACGCGACGGCCACGGTGGAGTTCACCCTCACTCCCGCCTCCGGCGCGGCGGCCGGCACCGCGGTCCTCACCGCCGTGCTGAGCGGCACCGAGGCGGGCGAGAACTGGACCGCGTCCGCGAAGGCCACGGTGCAGGTGTGGGGCGGCGGGGAGAAGCCGCTGGAGGAGCTGTTCAGCAACGTCGGCGTCACCGACGACACCAACACCGCTCCCGGGAACTTCGACGGCAACGGCGCCAGCATCTCCGCCCAGGGGCTGGCGTCGGTCGGTGTCACCCCCGGGGCCACCGTCACCAAGAACGGGCTGAACTTCACGTGGCCCAACGTCGCGGTAGGCACCCCCGACAACGCCATCGCCTCGGGGCAGTCCCTCAAGGTGACCGGGACGGGCAAGACGCTCGGCTTCCTGCTGACCGGCACCTACGGTGCGGTGTCCGGCCCGGCCACCATCGTCTACAAGGACGGCACGAGGCAGACCTTCACCCTCAGCTCGCCCGACTGGTACGGCGCGCCGAGGCCGGAGGGCGACGCCGCCGTCGTGGCCCCCTACCAGAACCGGCCGAACAACCAGCGGCAGAACACCGCCGCCACCATCTACTACGCCGGCGTGGCTCTGCAGAACAAGGAGATTTCCCGCGTCGACCTGCCCAACATCAGCGCGGGGGCGGCGAACGGGGTCGCGACGATGCACATCTTCGCGGTCGCGCTCGATTCCGTCACGCCGCCCTCGCCGGAGGTCAAGCTGACCGTCACCGCCACCACCCGCTGCATCGGCACCTCGGCCTACCTGGCGGTCACCGCCGTCAACGACTCCGACGTGCCGGCGACGATCACGCTGACCACCCCGTTCGGGTCCAAGACCGTGGCCGACGTGGCCCCGGGCAAGCAGGCCTACCAGTCCTTCAACACCCGGGCCGCCCAGATCGACGCCGGCAAGGTCACCGTGAAGGGCACCGCGACGATCGACGGCAAGCAGGTCACCTCGTCCTACGACGTCGCCTACACCGCGGCCAGCTGCTGACGACATCGGGGGAGTCCCCGGTCGACCGCTGACCGTATCGGCGGTGGCCACCGTCCATCCACCGGGGACACCGCCGTAGCACAACCGGGGCCGGCCGGCCCCTCCCCTCATCACGATGGGCCGGCCGGCCCCGCCCCCCATAAATGGAGCGAACATGAAAATCAACAGGACCACGCAGGCACTGGCCGCGTCCGTGCTCGGCCTCGCGCTCGCCGGGGCCGGCCTGGCCGGCCCCGCCGCGGCCGCCGACGACCCCGGCACCGGCAACGGCATCGACGTGTCGGTGAACATCACCCCCACCACCACCCCCGGCCAGCTGTCGATGACCGTGGCCGACAACAACGGGGTGTCCCTGCAGGAGAACGGCTCCGACGCCGCCGCCCGCCAGTTCACCGGCACCCTGCCGACGGTCACGGTGACCGACACCCGCAAGCCCGAAGACATCCCCGCCGGGGAGTTCTGGGCGGTCGTGGGCCAGGCCAGCCAGTTCGTCGCCACCGGCGACCCGGCCAAGACCATCGGCCCCGAATACCTGGGCTGGAAGCCGCGCCTGCTGAGCGACTCCTCCACCGGCGCGGTCTCGGCCGGTGAGCCGGTCTCCAGTGTCGTCTCCGACGGCACCGGCGCCCCCGAGGTGGGCCTGAAGGGCCAGGAACTGCTGGTGTCCACCGCCAACTCCGCCGACGAGATCGGCACCTCCAAGGTCAACGCCGACCTCGCCCTGCGCACCTCCACCGACGTCGCCGCCGGGGAATACCACTCCACCCTCACACTGTCGCTGTTCAACCAGTCCTGAACCGGCAGGCGCGGCGCCACCGCTGTCATTCCACGTTCGACCGGCGCGAGGGGACGACCGGGCGGAGCGCACCGTCGAGTTCACCGTCACCCCCGCCCAGGGCCAGGCCGCGGGCGACGTGGCCGCCTGTCAGAACCGGCCGGACAACCAGCGGCAGAACACCGCCGCCACCGTCTACTACGCGGGCGTGGCTCTGCGGAACAGGGATTTTCCGCGTCGACCTGCCCGACATCGGCGCGGGGGCGGCGAACGGGGCGGCGACCATGCCCATCTTCGCCGTCGCCATCGGCGGACAGCACGCACCTGAACCAGTCGGACGACGTGGCCGGGGGCGCGGCGTGGGACGACCCACGCCGCGCCCCCGGCTCACGCATGCCGGTAGCCGTCCGGCCGGCCATCCCGTTTCCATGCGATGTAACTTTCAGACATCCCATTTCTCGCCATAATCGGACCGGCGCCCTTGGAGACATGGGCTGTCTGCGACCCATGCGAGGCGAGTAACGGCAATGCCGATGCGGCATGCGCAAACGTGCGGACTCGTGTGCCTCGCCAGCGTTTCCACTTGTCGTACGGGCGAGGCCCCGCTGCGCCGCAGTGCGTCGTTCGCACGCGCGGCGGCGGGGGAGTGTGGACAGATCGCTCTGCTTGACATACAACGACATCCAATGTCTCTGCGGTGACCGTCTGCTCATCTCCGTGAAACATCCAAGGGATCGTGTCCATGCGTACCGTCGTCGGGCCCGGGCCGTCGTGGCCGAGTCGATCCTCACGGGGTTGCCGTGCCCAACCGCCGCCGACCGCCCGCCGGCGGCGATCGCGGTCCGCCCGCCGCGATACCCATGAAGGAGAAGGTGCAGGAGGCGGTCACCCGAGCAGGGCCGACGGGGTTGGCCTCGACGGCCGCGCACGCCCAGGAAAATCCCCCCGATCGCGAGAGGTACCTCGCCATGTCCGCATCCTCGTTCCAGTTCAGCCGCAGGCAACTGCTCGCCACGGCCGCGCTCGCCACGGCCGCCGGCGTGCTGAAGGCCGGCCCCGTGTGGGCGAACGCCGGTCCGCAGAGTTACACCGCGAGCTGGTCCTCGGTGGACCAGCACCCGCCGGCCGCCGAGTGGTTCCAGGACGCGAAGTTCGGCATCTACTACCACTGGGGCGTGTTCAGCGTCCCGGCGTACGCCAACGAGTGGTACCCGCGCAACATGTACAACAACGGGTCAAACGAGAACAATCACCACAAGAGCGTCTATGGTGACCCGTCGGTGTGGCCGTACCACAACTTCATCAACGGCGCCCGGGACAAGGCCGGCAACTGGGTGCAGTTCGCCCCGAAGCTGACGTCGGCCGGGGGCAACTTCGATCCGAACGAGTGGGCGCAGCTGTTCGCCGACGCCGGGGCGAAGTTCGCCGGGCCGGTGGCCGAGCACCACGACGGCTACTCGATGTGGAACAGCCGGGTGAACGAGTGGAACTCGGTCGCCACCGGCCCCAAGCTCGACCTGCTGCGGTTGCACGCCGACGCCATCCGGGCCAAGGGCCTCAAGCTGCTGGTGGCCATGCACCACGCCTACAACTTCACCGGCTTCTACCAGTGGGTGCCGTCACAGTCCAGCACCAGCCTCAAGAAGCTGTACGGCCAGCTCGACAAGACCACCGAATACCAGCTCTGGTACGACAAGCTCAAGGAGATCATCGACGGCTACCAGCCCGACGTCATCTGGGAGGACTTCAACCTCAGCCAGATCCCTGAGTCGTACCGGCTGAATTTCCTGTCGTACTACTACAACCAGGCGGTGGCCTGGAACAAGGACGTCGTCGCCACCTACAAGGACGGGTACAACACCAGGGGTGAGGTGGTCGACTACGAGCGCGGCGGCCCGGCGGGCATCCAGACCCCCTACTGGCTGACCGACGACAGCATCTCCAGCTCCAGCTGGTGCTACACCGTCGGCATCGGCTACTACTCGCTGAACGCCATGCTGCACTCGCTGATCGACCGGGTCAGCAAGAACGGCAACATGCTGCTGAACATCGCGCCGATGGCCGACGGCACCATCCCCTCCGGGCAGCGGTCGATCCTGCTGGGCATCGGCGACTACCTCAAGCGCTTCGGCGAGTCCATCTACGCCACCCGGGCCTGGGCGGTCTTCGGCGAGGGTCCCACGCAGATGGGCGGCGGCTCCTTCACCACTCCACGAGCGGGCACCGCGCAGGACATCCGGTTCACCCGCAGCAAGGACAATACGGTCCTGTACGCCACCGTGCTGGGCTGGCCGGGCGCGACGCTGAACATCGCGACGTTGGGCTCGAACCGGATCAACCTGAGCAACCTGGCCTCGGTGCAGCTCCTCGGCTCCTCGGCGGGCCAGTACACCACCCTGCCCAACCGCACCCAGGACGGCTCGGGGCTGCACATCTCGATGCCCTCGTCCAACGCCCCGTTCAGCGCCCCGGCGTACGTGGTGAAACTGACCTTCAACGGCCAGATCCCCGCCCTGGGCTCCGGCGGCACCCCCACCGGCTACGTGCGGATCGCCAACGTCGCCACCGGCCTGGTGCTGGACAGCGGCGGCAACGTGGCGTCGGGGTCGAACCTCAAGCAGTGGAACTGGGACGGCAGCAACAACCTGCAGTGGCAGTTGGTCGACCTGGGCGGCGGCTGGTACCGGATCGTCAACCGCGCCAACGGCATGGTCGCCGACAGCTGGGGCAACACCGCCAACGGCGCCAACGCCAGGCAGGCGGCCTGGAACGGCGGCAACAACCAGCAGTGGCGCCTGAACGATCTCGGCAACGGCCGCTACCAGATCGTCAACCGCGGCACCGGCACGTCCCTCGACGGTATGGGCTACACCACCGCCGGCTCCGCCGTCGGCATGTGGACGCCCAACAGCAGCACCAACAACCAGTGGACCGTCACCGCCATCTGACCACGACCCACCGCACCGCCCGGATGCGGAGGACACCTCCGCCCACGCTGACGAACAGGGCAGGATGAAGGACCCGCGTGCCGGCCGGGCGTGCCGCCGGTGTCGGGAAGCCGCCGGGAAAGGTCGTCCCGGGCGCGAGAAGTTCACGAGGCCAGGTCTCTGAGTTCAGGGACCTGGCCTCCGGTTTCTCCACCGGCAGCACCACCGCCTGGCCCCATGTTCGCGAGTCGATCGGCCTGCTCGCGGCCCGGGCGGCCGTCCTCGTCCCGCGCGCCGTCGAAGACGATCGTCGCTCACGATGAAAAGGGCTCTCCTTCCGGGTTCATGGGCACACGTCCGGGTGGCGCAAGTGTTACCGCTCCCACCAACAGCCGTCAAGGAAGACGCCGGGCGACGTGAATCATCCGCGTCCGCCCGGTATCTTTCCGGGGCCATTTAAGCTGGACTGACCTGCGGTTTAGGTCGATGGCAAGGCTTGGCGGGGCGTATGGGCCGGAGACCGGGGCTTGACACCGTCGACGGCACGCTCTAGACCCTGATGTTACCGATAACTCCGATAGCGCGTCGCCGATCCCGTGACGCCGAACGGCTGGGAGCGTCGCTTCCGCGCGCCTCCGTCGTTCCCGCCTTCACGCCCCCCAACGAGGAGAAGAACGATGCACGACTTACCCGTTCACCCGGCGGCCGGGCGGCGACGGTCGCCGGGCGCCGTCGCCCTGGGTCTGCTCACGGCGCTCGTCACCTTGGCGGCCATCGCGCTCACCTGGACGGCACCGGCCTCCGCGGCCCCCGCGCCGCTGGTGAGCGCCGTCTCCGGCCGTTGCCTCGACGTGAAGGGCAACGTCGACACGCTCGGCACCACGCTGGACATCTGGGACTGCAACGGTCAGGCCAACCAGGGCTTCGAGTTCACCTCGGCCGGCGAACTGCGCACCATGAACGGCACGCGCTGCGTGGACGCGTACAACAACCAGACCTCGCCCGGCACGCAGGTGATCATCTGGTCCTGCAACGGGCAGGCCAACCAGAAGTGGCGGCAGAACTCCGACGGGTCGATCACGGGGACGCAGTCGGGCCTGTGCCTCGATGTGGACCACGCCGGCACCGTCAACGGCACCGCCGTCATCCTGTGGACCTGCAACGGGCAGAGCAACCAGAAGTGGAGCACCACGACCGGTGGCGGCAGCGCCCTCGTGGTCGACGCGGGCAGCGTCGTGCGACCGGTCACCCGCGTCGGCTCGGGCACCCTCTACGGCCTGTCCGACGCGAACACCCCGCCGGTATCGATCATGCAGCCGCTGAAGCTGCACCAGCTCCGTCAGCCGCCGCCGCTGCACGAGCACCGGCCGAACGGCTCTCCGGTCCCGATCGGCGACACGTTGAACATCTGGCAGAACGCCGCGGCCATCGGCGCCGTGATCACGGTCGACATGGCGGACAGCTTCGACGGCTTCCCCTACAACTGGACCAACTGGAACGACTGGTACAGCCGGATCGACAAGATGATCGCGGCGGCCAAGTCCGCGGGCGTCAGCAACATCGACGCCTGGGAGCCGTGGAACGAGCCGGACTGGACCTGGCCGTCGGCGTCGGGCGTCTCCTTCAACGACGGGTGGGTGCGTACCTACCAGCGGATCCGGCAGAGCGAGCCGAACAAGGCCATCATGGGGCCGAGCTACTCGTACTGGAACGTGAACGCGATGCGGGCCTTCCTGACCAACGCCAAGGCGACGAACACGCTGCCGCAGGTCGTGTCGTGGCACGAGTTGAGCGGATGGCAGCAGGTAACCGCCAACGTCCAGGCATACCGGAACCTGGAGCGTGAGCTCGGCATCTCGCCGCGGCCCATCTCCATCAACGAGTACGCCACGACCAGCGAGATCGACGTGCCGAGCAGCGCGAACCACTACGTGGCGCAGTTCGAGCGCGCGGGCGTGCGCGACGCCGAGCGGGCGTTCTGGTACGAGGCCGGCACGCTCAACGGCCTGCTGTACAACGGACAGCCGACGGCGTCCTACTGGATGTACAAGTGGTACGCCGACCAGACCGGCAACGTCGTCAAGGTGACCCCGACCACCTACAACGACGGCGTGGCCGCCTACGACGGCAGGACGTTCAGCCTGGTCTTCGGCGGTCAGGCCGGCAACAACACGATCCGCGTCGACGGGATCGGCGGGCTGGGCTCCTCGGTCACGGCGACCCTCGAGTACGTCCCCGGCTCGGGACGCAAGACGAACGTGGCGGCGGCGACCCGGGTGTGGTCGAACGCCTACACCGTCACCAACGGCAGCGTCACGATCCCGATCGCCAACCAGGACGCCAACGGCGCCTACCGGCTGGTCCTGACGCCGAGATGACATGCACGCAGGAGGCCGCCGGACGCCCGGCGGCCTCCTCGCGCGCGCCTGTCCCCGTATGCCTATTCCCGGACCAGGTGGACCAGGGCGCTGGCGTAGTCGCCGGGCGCCAGATCGGGGAACAGGCCGTGGGTGAGCAGGACGGCCCCGTGGTGAACCTCTCCCGTGGCCGCGTCGCGGTAGCGCGCGTCCGGGTCGAGGGCGCGCAGCGGGACCCCCGGGTCGGCGTGCCCGAACCGGCGGGCGCGGCGGTAGACGAGCACGGCGGCCTCCGCGCCGTCGGCGGCGAGGTACTGCACGGCCGACAGCTCGCGGTCCGGCGGCAGCAGGCGGTACTGCCGGCCGTGCTGGACCAGCGGGCGGATCCGCTTGTAGACGGCGACCAGCTCGGCCGCCCGATCGAGATCGGCCCGGCTCCACTCGGTCAGGGCCCCGCCGATCGCGAGCACCCCGGCCATGGCCACGTGGAAACGGAAGTCGAGGGGGATCTCCCGGCCGGTGTAGGGGTTGGGGCTGTCGGTGACCCACGCGCCCATCACCCGGGCCGGGTAGAGCTGCGAGAAGCCGTGCTGGATGTCCAGCCGGTCCAGGGCGTCGGTGTTGTCGGAGGTCCACACCTGGTCGGTGCGCCGCAGGATGCCGAGGTCCACCCGGCCGCCGCCGCTGCTGCACGACTCGATCCTCACGTGCGGGTGGGCGGCGCGCAGCCGGTCGAGCACGTCGTACAGGGTGTGGACGTGGCCCAGCCACAGCCGCTCGTCCGGGCCGGCCTCGGTGAAGGGGCGGTTCATGTCCCATTTGAGGAAGTCGACGGCGTTCTTGGCCAGCAACTCGTCCAGCGTCCGGTAGAGCCAGTCCCCGACCTCCGGCCGGGACAGGTCGAGCACGAGCTGGTTGCGGTGCTCGGTGCGCCTCCGGTGCGGCCGGTGGATCACCCAGTCGGGATGGGCGCGGTAGAGGTCGCTGTCGGGGTTGACCATCTCCGGCTCCACCCACAGCCCGAACCGCATGCCCAGCTCGTGCACCCGGTCGATCAGCGGCCCGAGTCCGTCGGGAAACCGGTGCGGGTTGGGATACCAGTCGCCGAGCCCCGCGGCGTCGTGGGTGCGAGTGCCGAACCAGCCGTCGTCCACCACGAACAGCTCCACGCCCATCCGGGCGGCCGACTCCGCCAGCCGGATCTGCCCGTCCAGTGAGACGTCGAAGCCCGTGGCCTCCCAGGAGTTGTAGAGCACCGGCCGGACCTCGCCGGCATGCGGCAGCACATGCCGGAGCTGGTGGTCGTGCCAGGCGCGGCTGGCCGCGCTGAAGCCGCCTTCGGTGTAGAGGCCCGCGCACACCGGCGTGACCAGCTCCTCACCGGTGCCCAGCTTCCAGGTCACGGGGTCGTGCCCGGCCCCGGCCGACAGCGTCACCCGCTCGGTGGGAAGGCGCTGGGCGGTGAGCCGCCAGCTCCCGCTCCAGGCCAGCGCGCACGAATAGACCGCGCCGTGCTCCTCGCCCGCCGTGCCGTCGTCGACCATCGCCCAGGGGTTGGCCTGGTGGCTGGTCACCCCCCTGCGGCTGGTCAGGACGGTCTCGCCGTACGGCAGCTCGGCGCGGTGCAGGCGGGTCTCCGCGCCCCACTGACCGCGTACGGAGCTGAGCCGGTAGCCGTTCAGCCGGGGGAGGACCCAGGTGGCGGAGTCCGCCCGTACGACGGTGACGGGCTCGCCCTCGTTGCGCAGGACCAGGTGGCGCTCGATCACGTCGCCGTACAGGCGGTAGTGGCACTCCACGGCCAGCGGGTAGTGACGGTCGGCGTACGCCAGCACCAGCTCCCGATCGGTGCGGCGTTGCCCGGTGAAGACGAGCTCCAGGTCGCGGGTGCCGTCGGCGAAGCGCACCTGCAGGCCGGCGTGCCCGTAGCACAGGCCCCCGGTCGCGACCAGGTCGAAGGAGCCCTCCAGCGGGTCCTCCACCGGCCGGAAGCCGGGCCGCGGCAGCCGCAGCAGCAGCGAGGCCGCCTGCTCGGCGGTGAGCCGCGGTCCCCAGTGCAGGACGCGCGGCCGGTCGGCCTCGTCGAGGTGCAGTACGTAGGAGGAGGACGGCCCGGACAGCACCCACAGGCGGTGTTCGGAGTCGTGGTGGATCATCTCAGCCTTTCGACGGCGAAGGAGAAGGCGGCAGGCATGCCGGACCGCTCCGCCCGCGTGGCGCGGCGGAGGGCCGTGGAGACTCGGGAGATCAGGCGGGCGCGGGGCCGCTGCTCTCCCGCACGATGAGTTCGGGCTCGCTCCAGGCAGGGACGGCCGGGGCGTTCTGCGGGTCCAGCCTGCGGTGCAGCAGGCCGAAGCAGGCCCGGCCGAGGCCCTCGAAGTCGAGCCGCACCGTGGTGAGCGAGGGGTTGAGGTAGGCGGAGGGCGGGGAGTCGTCGAAGCCGACCACGCTGAGGTCGCCGGGGATGTCCCGCCCGGCCTCGCGGGCGGCCCGCATGACGCCCAGCGCCAGGTCGTCGTTGCCGCACAGGACCGCGGTGACCGAGCGGTCCGCGAGCAGGGAGCGTACGGCGAGGTAGCCGGATCGAGGGCTCCAGCCGCCGGGCAGCGGCTCGGGCACCGGGCGGCCGGCCGCATGCAGCGCGTCCTGCCAGCCCTGGGTGCGCTGCGGCAGCGCGCTGGTGGAGGAGGGGATGGCCACGTAGTGGACGGTGCGATGTCCCAGGCCCAGCAGGTAACGGGTCGCGTGCGCGGCCGCCGCGCGGTCGTCCAGCCAGACCTGCCAGGGGTCGTCGGGACCGTCGTCGGGCTGCCGCTCGACGGCCGCCGCGACCGGGACGTCCGCGGGCAGCGCCCGCAGCGCGCGCACGCCCGCGTCGTCGAAGGCGATCACCATGGCCGCCTCCCCGGGCCGGTTCAGCCGCAGGGCGATGTCCGCCTGGCCGGAGTCCCGCTCCAGCACGCTGATGCCGACGGAGAAGCCGGCCGTCCTGGCCGCCTCCTCCATGCCGCGCAGCGTGGCGGCGGCGCCGTACAGGGCGGTGTCGGAGGTGAGGACGGTGACCGAGCGGACCGGCCCCCCGGCCAGCGCCTGGGCCAGCCGGTTGGGCCGGTAGCCGAGCTCGGCGATGACCTGGAGGACCCTGGCCCGGGTCGCCTCGCTGACCCGGGCCTTGCCGTTGATGACGCGGCTGACGGTCTGCTGGGAGACACCGGCCACCCGGGCGACGTCCCAGATGCTCGCCGACCGCGTACGCGGAGCGTCCTGGGCAGGCATGTGACCGGTAACTTCCATGAGTCAGACCTTACTTGATGGCGGCGTTGGCCTCGGTGGTGATCTTCTGGGCGGCGTCCTGCGGCGACAGCTGGCCCAGCCAGACCTGGTTGAAGATGTCGAGTGCTTTGACGTTGTAGACGTCGGCCGCCTCGGTCAGCGGGTAGCCCATGGTGGTGCCCTCGGCGGCCTTCTTGAAGCCGCTGACGTCGACGCCCTTGGCCTTCCACGCGTCGGCGAAGACGTCGTTGAGCGAGGGGATGCCCGGCCAGACCGCGCCCGCCTGGGCGACGGCCTTCTGATGGCGCTCGGACGTCAGCCACTTGAGCAGCTCCCACGCTTCCTTCGGGTGCTTGGTGCCGGCGTACACGGCCTCGGTCAGGCCGTTGTAGACGCTGCCCTTGCCGACCGGGCCCGCGGGGAGGTCGGCGACGCCGAATCCGCCGTTCGGCAGCGCGGTGTCGAAGGCGCGCAGCATCCAGCTTCCGTCCATCGCGGCGGCCGCCTCGCCGCGCCCGACGACCTGGTCCAGGGACGGGCCGTTGGGCGGGTTGGTGACGGTGGCGGGCACCGCGACGTGATACTTCAGCCGCAGGTCCTGGACGAACTGGATGGCCTGCACGCAGGCCGGCTGGTCGATGGTCCACCTGCCCCATGGCTTGTCCTGGAGCGTGCAGCCGTTCTGCAGGGCGAAGTTCCACCAGTCCTGCTGACCGGTGGGCGCCTGCATGGCAAGGCCGTACTGCTTGACCTTCTTGGGGTCGAAGCCGGGCTCGCCGGCGTGCTTGCCGTTCTCGTCGACCGTGAGCTTCTGCAGCGTCTTGACGAAGGTGCCGCCGTCGGTGGGGTTCCAGGTGAGGCCGTCGAGGTCGGCGGGGGTGAGCCCGGCGTCCTTGAGGGCCTTGGTGCTGTAGAAGAGCCCGATCGTGTCCCAGTCCTTGGGCAGGCCGTAGACCTTGCCGTCCACTTTCCAGCCCTCGGCGAGCTTGGGGTCGTAGATCGAGGTGTCCACCTTGTCCTGGGCGATGAGCGGCGCCAGGTCGGTGAGCACGCCCTCCTTGCTGAACTTGGGGAAGTAGGAGACGTGGTCCCAGAACACGTCGGGGGCCGAGCGGCCGGCGAGCTGCGTCTGGAGTTTGCTCCAGTAGTCGTTCCAGGCGTTCAGCTCGATCTGCACCTTGATGGTCGGGTGGGCCTTCTCGAACTCCCGGATCGACTGCTCGATCGGCGGCTTCTGCACCTCGTCCCACATGGCGTACCTGAGCGTGACGGCGCCGCCGGTCGAGTCCGAGTCGTCTCCGCCGCCGCACGCGGCGAGGGACAGCAGGGCCGCCGTCGCGACAGCCGATAGTGCGATTTTTCTGGACATATGTTCATGCCCTTCTCTCTACGGGGGGTGGTTACTTCAGCCCGGTGAGGGCGATCGAACGGACGATGTGCCGCTGGAACAGCAGGAAGATCACGACGAGCGGCAGCAGCGCGAGGGCGGCGGCCGCCAGGATCAGGTGATACTGGGAGGAGTACTGGCCCTTCAGCGCCGAGATGCCGAGCGTGACCACCCGGGTCGCGTCGCCGTTCGTGACGATCAGCGGCCACAGCAGCGTGTTCCAGGTCGTGATGAACGTGATGGTCGCGAGGGTGGCCAGGATCGGCCGGCTCAGCGGGAGCAGCACCCGGACGAGGACGGTGAGCGTGCCCGCGCCGTCGATGCGCGCGGCCGACTCCAGGTCCCGGGGAATCGTGCGGAAGTACTGCCGCACCAGGAAGATCCCGTACGGCGTGCCGAACGCGGTGGGCAGGATCAGCCCGAGATAGGTGTCGATCAGCCCGAACTCCCGCATGATCAGGAAGAGCGGGACCAGGGTGACGATCTGCGGCACCATCATCGTCGCGAGATAGCCCCAGAACAGCACGTCGCGGCCGGGGAACGACATCCTGCCGAAGGCGTAGGCGGCCATCGTGCTGAACACGACCTGGCCGGCCGTGACGGCCCCGGCGTAGACAAGCGAGTGCAGCAGGAAGCCGGCCATGTCGTACTGCGACCAGACCTGGGCGAAGTTCTCGAGCGTGACGGGGAAGGCGGGCTCCCAGGCGGGGGTGGTGAGCACCTGCGCGGGTTCCTTGAACGCCGAGTTGAGCGTCATCAGGTACGGCGCGACCGAGACCACGGCGCCCGCGAAGAGCGCGAGATACAGAGCGATCCTCTTCATCTGCGTCCTCTTCATGTGGGTCCTCTTCATCGGGGTCCTCAGGAGAAGTCGTAGACGGTGCGCTTGCGGAAGTAGAGGAACTGCACCGCGGTGACCAGCAGGATCAGCGCGAACAGCACCATCGCCAGCGCCGAGGCGTAGCCGGACCGGAAGAGCTGGAACCCCTGCTGATAGATGTGGAAGTTCAGCACGTCGGTGGCGCCGCCCGGGCCGCCCTGGGTCATCACGAAGACCGTGTCGAAGATCTGGAACGACCCGATCGTGTTCGTCACCAGCACGAAGAACAGCGACGGCCGCAGCAGCGGCAGGGTGATCATGAAGAACCGCTGCACCGGTGTGGTGCCGTCGATCGCCGCGGCCTCGTACAGCGTGTGCGGAATCGCCTGCAGCCCGGCCAGCAGGATCAGCATCGTGTAGCCCGTGTACTGCCAGACGTTCACCGAGGCGATCACCGGCATGGCCCACGCGGGGTCGGTGAGCCAGTTCGGGCCGTCGATCCCCACCACGCCCAGCACCTGGTTGACCACGCCGTATCTCGGGTCGAACACCCAGGACCAGATGATGCCGAGTGCCACCGGCATGGCCATCCAGGGCAGCACGAAGACCACCCGGAGCACCTTGCCGCCGAGCATCCGCCGGTTCAGCGCCAGCGCCAGCAGCAGCGCCAGCACGGTCTGCGCCGGGATGTTGAGCACCACGTAGTAGATCGTGTTGAGCACGGCCCGCCACACCTCGGGATCGGCGGCCAGTTCGCGGTAGTTGTCCAGCCCGACGAACGACGGCGCGCCCATCAGGTTCCAGTCGAACAGGCTCAGCGCGGCCACGCCGAAGATGGGCGCCACCAGGAAGAGCAGGAAGCCGACGAGGCTCGGCGCGAGCAGGGCGTACGCCTCGGCGACGGCGCGAACCCGCGCCGCGAGCCGGCGCTCCACCCGGCGGTGCCCCTGCACAGACCGGTCGTAGGTAATGTTATCGATCACATTCTCTCTCCATAAGCCACCAGGGACCCGGAGGATTCCGGTGATGCAGAGAAGAGTTACCGATAACATCGGTGACGTCAAGTGCCCGTCGATGCGCGGCGACCAAGCGATCCGCGTGGAGGACCGGGCGGTGCGGGGGCGCCCACGTCGCCAAGGGCGTGCGCGACGCGGGCCGGCCGCGGTTTCGTGACCGTGCCCATCCGTTCGACCTTGCGCGACCTTTCAGCCGTTGACCGGGATCGGACATCCTCGTCCGACCTGATATGACGAATGCCCCGGCACAATGCGTGCCGGGGCATTCCAGATCTCGGACGGCCGGTCACGACCTCATCGTCGCGATCAGCCGGCGTTGATCCGCCGAT
The DNA here is from genome assembly GCF_014161375.1 of Microbispora sp. H10830. Lineage (NCBI taxonomy): Bacteria > Bacillati > Actinomycetota > Actinomycetes > Streptosporangiales > Streptosporangiaceae > Microbispora > Microbispora sp. H10830. The sequence goes on along the minus strand of NZ_JABBWX010000034.1, from coordinate 3,166 downwards.
GCCGAACACCAGTCATGAGCGGCTGCAGGTTGGATGCACGCCACAGGAATTTCAGAGCCCGATCGACGCCTGGGGACCTGCGTAGGTCTTCACGAGCGAGGGGACGTTCGCGGCGGGGTCGAGGCGGTAGGAGTAGAAGCTCGACGGGGTGAAGGCCGAGCCGCCGGTCTCCTTCTGCCCGCTGCAACTGACGCAGATGCTGCCGGTCTGCTTCAGCTCGGCCGTGTCGTCACGGTAGTAGGGGCTGTTGACGTGGTCGTAGTAGGTGTTCTCGATCACCATCTTGGTCTTGCCGCGTGAGTAGTTGCCGTAGCCGGTGATGTTCTGCATGTAGTTGTTGTAGAGGTGGGCGTAGGCGACGTTGTCGGTGCTGGGGTTGCGGACGTCGTTGTCGTGGATCCAGTTGTGGTGGATCGTGATGCGGGCGGTGACGTTGGGCGTCCAGCCGATACCGAACGCCTTATGGCCCTCGCCGATGACGTTCCAGGACACGGTCAGGTAGGAGGTGTCCTTACGGCTGTCGATCAGGCCGTCGTTCATCCGCACGATGTAGTTGTGGTCGAGCCAGACGTGATGTGAGGTGTCCATCTGGACGCCGTCGAAGTCGTAGAGCTTGTCGTCGGGATCGTCGTCGGCCATCCGCGTGTCGCGGATCTGCAGGTTCCGGATGATCACGTTGCTCACGTTGTTGAGGTTGAACCCGCCGTTGACGATCTGGCCGTTCTTGCCGACGCCGACGATCGTCTTGTTGGACGCGACCTTGATCTCGGTGCCATACGGCGTGACCGTGATCGGGGCGTTGACCCTGATGATGTAGGGGCTGGACGAACCGGCGTACTTGATCAGGTCGGCCAGGGTGGTGACGGTGACGGTCTGGCCGCCCGCGCCACCGGTGGTGCTGCTGAGACCCATCCCGCTGGTGCCGGCGAACCCGTCGGGGGCGCTGGAGTAGGGCACTGAAGGCCCTGACGTCGGAGTCGTGGTCGGGGTGGGGGTGCCGGCGGTGGGGTTGAAGCGCCATTGCATGCGGGCGATGTCGGAGCAGGGTTCCTGGACGATCGGGTTGCCGCCCGAGGTGGAGCCGTCCTTGTTGCTGACGCACAGCCCGTTGAAGTTGCTCTTGAGCAGGTAGCGGTCGGCGGTGCTGGAGGGTGTCAGGGTCCAGGTCTGGTTGGTGCTGGCCCCGCACGTCCACTGCCACAGCTGGACGCCGCTGTCAGAGGAGTAGTTGGGCACGTCCACGCATTTGCCGCTGTTGACGTTGACCAGGCCGTAGGCCCCGTTCTGGGAGACGACGCGGAACTGCTGCTCATCGGCGGCGCTGTCGCAGGCCAGCTGCGTCAGCACCGTCCCATTGGCCGTACCGGCGCCGTCGACCGTCACGCACTTGCCGCTGGAGCCCGACGCGAGGGTGTACACACCGTTCGCGACCGGCGTCGCGGCCTGCGACGGCCAGGCCGTCAGACCGACGAACGCCGCCGACACCACGGTGGTGACCGCGAGGGATCGTTTCATGGATCACTCCTGCTTGTTAGTAAACGGGGTTCCAGCCGTCGGAGCCGGCCAGGTATTTCTGCGGGGTGTAGTTCGCGGCCTGCGAGTCGCTCATCTGCGGCCGGTTGGAATTGACCGTGGCGCCCGAGCCGGTGTTCTTGTACTCGAAGAACCGGGCGTTCTTCCAGGAGTTGCTGGACATGTCGGTCCACGGCTGGGAGGTCTTGATGGCCACGCTGAGCGACGACTCCCGGTAGAGCACCTGCGCGTCGGCCCGCCACGGACGGCCCAGATTCGTGTTGTTCTTGCCGGCACCCGTGATGCGAGACTTGTAGAACAGGAATCCGTAGGTCTTGGTGGCGGGGGTGCTGGCCGCGGTCATCGTGCCGCCGGTGCTGCGCTTCTCGTAGATGTCGCAGTTGTCGAACACGGCCGTGCCGCTGCCGAAGATGAAGTCGGTGGTGCCCTCGACGTAGGAGTTCTTCACGTACGTGCGGGCGTTGTCGCTGCCGAGCAGGAAGGTGTCCTGGTCGCCGAGGACCCGTACGTTGATGAGCTGACTGCGGTCGCCGTCGACGCGCAGCGCCACCGCCTGGTGGCCGTCCGGCGTCGAGTTCTCATCGAAGTCGTTGGAGATCGTCAGATTGGTGACGATCGCCTCCTTGCCGGTGATCCGGGCGGTGAAGCTGCCGGACGTGCCACTGGTGTAGGCGGACCGGTTGTTGACGATCAGCGTGGACGAGGGGGAGGAGCCCGTCCCCTGAAGGGTGACGTAGGGCTTGTCCATGATGACGATCTCGCGGTAGGTCCCCGGCTTGATCGTGATGACGCGGCGGGTGGTGTTGTTGGACGGCACCGCGTCGATGGCCGCCTGCACGGTCCGATACTGCCCCGTGCCGTCCGCCGCCACGGTCACGGTGGAGCCGGTGGAGGTCGTGGTCGGGGTGGGGGTGCCGGCGGTGGGGTTGAAGCGCCATTGCATGCGGGCGATGTCGGAGCAGGGTTCCTGGACGATCGGGTTGTTGCCGGCGGTGGAGCCGTCCTTGTTGCTGACGCACAGCCCGTTGAAGTTGCTTCTGAGCAGGTAGCGGTCGGCGGTGCTGGAGGGTGTCAGGGTCCAGGTCTGGTTGGTGCTGGCCCCGCACGTCCACTGCCACAGCTGGACGCCGCTGTCGGAGGAGTAGTTGGGCACGTCCACGCATTTGCCGCTGTTGACGTTGACCAGGCCGTAGGCCCCGTTCTGGGAGACGACGCGGAACTGCTGCTCATCGGCGGCGCTGTCGCAGGCCAGCTGCGTCAGCACCGTCCCGTTGGCCGTACCGGCGCCGTCGACCGTCACGCACTTGCCGCTGGAGCCCGACGCGAGGGTGTACACACCGTTCGCGACCGGCGTCGCGGCCTGCGACGGCCAGGCCGTCAGACCGACGAACGCCGCCGACACCACGGTGGTGACCGCGAGGGATCGCCCCGGAATCCGCGTCCGTGCGGCGGAGGCTAGAGGTCTTGCGTGCGCGCTGCCTGATGACGGCGGGCTGTCGAGCATGACGTTCTCCTAATGAGTGTTAGCGAGTCGCCTTCCGGCAGACTCGGTGCCTGGTAGCCCCCGGCAGGTGAGCACTTGGTTCTCCTGGGCTTCGAGCCCTGATGAAAGATCGTGCCCCTGCCGGTCGGC
>NZ_JABBWX010000033.1:0-44647 GCF_014161375.1 Microbispora sp. H10830 | reverse complement strand
GCCAACCGCCTCGTCGGCATCCTGCACGGCTGCCTCAAGACCGGCACCCTCTACGACGAGGCGACCGCTTGGTCGCAACACTCCGGATCTCTCGCTGCTTGACACTCAAGCTCCTGGGATGTCTTTCTGCGATGCGGAAGCAGGCGAGACCATGCGGACGGCGCCCGCCCTGACAGGGGTGGGTCCGCTGGAGTGCCTCAGGTGACACGCACTGGGCTGGTTCACCCGCGTGGTGGGCCGGAGCGAAACACGGCCTTGACCCAGGGGTCAACGAGACCCATCCCGAACGCCATGACCGTCGGCGAGTATCGGCCCTGAGACCTGGGATGTTTCCCTCAGGCCGCTTTCTGTGTCGCATGAAAGTTTCACTTCGGCGGGCGATCGCGCACCGGGGAGACATCCGATCTGTAGCCATGCCGCTCCGGTCGTGCCCGGGGATGCTGATCGGGTGCTGCCAGGACCTATTTGAGAACGGGGCGCGCTCCGGGCGGGATCGGTTGGTCCTGAGTGCCGAGATGAGGGAAAAAACATCCGATTATTGAGATGCTTCTCGGCCAAGTTTCGGAGCTATCTGCTTTCATGGCCGACGAGATAAGGGGAGCGAATCGTCAGATCTGTCTTCGCCCGCCCCGCCTCGATTCTTCGCAGTCCCAGGTGCCGCCCCTTCCGGAGTCCCTGGTGGCCGACGCGCCGGCGGTGGCTGCGTTCCGCTGGGACGACAGGGTCTCCGGGGCTGGCGCCCGCCCCTCGCTCTGCGGTGAAAGTTTCAGAATTTAGTTCTAGAGCCCTTTGGGGCTCTCCGTCCCCGCACCTGTGACGAATCACGGAGGACGGTGGTGATAACGCCGCTGACCTGGGGCGACAGGTGTAGCGCGTGCTGGGAGAGTCGCGTCGGTGAGGCCACCCGCGCATCGGCCCGCCGACTGTGCGAGGGGCAGTGGCTGACCGCAGACCGTGATGCTATGTTTCGCGGCAGTTTTAGTTTCTGTTGCGTAGCTGAAAGTGCTCACGTTTCGGCGTCTCGCTCCATTATGAGCGGGCCGGCGATCTCGGGCCGATGTATCGCCGTTCATCAACAGGAGAGCGCATGGCGTGGACGAGATCCGCAGGCTTGTTCTCTCAATCGTGGGTCCCGCGTGCCCACCCGGTACTTGTGAGACCCGGTGGCGGGCGCGCTCGGCGACGCCGACGGCGCGAGAGTGACTTTCCGGGATTTCGCTACCGCAACCGCACCCTGGTCAACGGCAGGGAGGACGCGGTCGAAGGCTGACGAGTCCTGATGCGACTGCGACGCGAGGAGCCGCTGCACGGTGCGCAGGCCGCCGTCCGGCACGACAAGGCCCGTAAAAGACAACGGAGGTCCCCTCTTGAATCTGCACAGGTTACGAAGAGTCCGCCTGCGGGCCGGCGCGGTCGCCGGCGCCGTGGTCGCGCTGCTGATGGCAGGGATGCTGACTGCCGTAGGCGCCCAGGCGGCGGCCGGCTGCCGGGTGGCGTACGCGGTCTCGAGCCAATGGCCGGGCGGATTCACCGCCAACGTGAGCGTCACCAACCTCGGTGACCCGATCAGCGGCTGGAAGCTCGCCTGGACGTTCCCCTCGGGGCAGCAGGTCACCCAGGCGTGGAATGCGACGACCACCGCGTCGGGCGCGCAGGTCACCGCCGTCAACGCGAGCTGGAACGCGGCCATCGCGACCAACGCGACGGTCTCCTTCGGCTTCAACGGATCGTGGTCCGGGGCCAACACCGCTCCGGACACCTTCACGCTCAACGGCGTCACCTGCACCGGGAACACCGGCGGGCCGTCGCCGTCCCCGAGCCCGTCGCGATCCCCCAGCCCCTCGCCGTCGGCCAGCCCGTCGCGATCCCCTTCGCCGTCTCCCTCGCCGTCGGCGTCGCCCAGCCCGTCACCGTCGCCCTCGCCCTCGCCGTCGCCGTCGCCGTCGCCGTCGCCACAGCCGGGTGACGCGATGGCCACGGTGGCCGCCATGCAGCCCGGCTGGAACCTCGGCAACACCTTCGACGCCATTCCCGACGAGACCGCGTGGGGCAACCCGCTGACGACCCGGGAGATGCTGCACTACGTGCGGTCCCAGGGGTATAACAGCATCCGGATTCCGGTGACGTGGAGCAACCACCACGGTGCGGCGCCCGACTACACCATCGACGCCGCCTGGCTGAGCCGCGTCCGCCAGGTCGTCGACTGGTCCCTGGCCGAGGGCTTCTACGTGATGATCAACCTGCATCACGACTCCTGGCAGTGGATCAACGGATACCCCGGCGACCGTACGACCGTGATGAACCGGTACACCGCGCTGTGGACGCAGATCGCCGGCGCGTTCCGCGACTACTCCCCGAAGCTGGTGTTCGAGAGCATCAACGAGCCGCAGTTCACCGGCACCTCGGGAGACGCCGAGAGCGATCAGGTGCTGAACGAGCTCAACACCAAGTTCGTCCACCTCGTGCGCGAGTCCGGCGGCGGCAACGCCACCCGGCTGCTCGTGCTGCCCACCCTGAACACCAACGCCGAACAGGCCCGGCTGGACGCGCTGACGACCACCTTCAACCAACTGCACGACCCCAACCTCGCCGCGACGGTGCACTTCTACGGATGGTGGCCGTTCAGCGTCAACATCGCCGGCGGCACCCGGTACGACAGCAACGTCGAGCAGGACCTGGTCGGCAGCTTCGACCGGGTGTACAACACGTTCGTGTCCCGCGGCATCCCCGTGATCGTCGGGGAATGGGCGCTGCTCGCCTACGACTACACCCGGCCCGGCATCATCGAACGCGGCGAGTTCCTGAAGTACATCGAGGCCGTCGGCTACCACGCCCGCACCCGGAAGCTCACCACCATGCTCTGGGACGCGGGTTCGTTCCTGGACCGCAACGAGCTGCGATGGCGGGACCAGGGCGTGTACGAGATGATGAAGGCCGGCTGGACCACGCGATCCGGCACGGCCTCGTCCGATCAGGTGTACGTCCCGCACAGTGGGGCGATCACGAGCAAGACGCTCACCCTCAATCCCAACGGCACCTCGTTCCAGGGCCTGCGGCAGAACGGTGTCAACCTCGCCAACGGTGCCGACTACACCGTGTCCGGCAACACGCTGACTCTGACCGCGGCGGCCCTCACCCGGCTGGCCGGGAACCGTGCCTACGGAGTGAACGCCACCATCGAGGCCCGCTTCTCCCAGGGCGCGCCGTGGCAGATCAGCATCATCACCTCCGACCCGCCGACCCAGGCCGCCGCCACCGGCACGACCAGCTCGTTCGCCATCCCCACCCAGTTCCGCGGCGACCAGCTCGCCACCATGGAGGCCAAGTACGCCGACGGCAGCCCCGCCGGACCGGCCAACTGGACCCCGTACAAGGGGTTCTGGGACCACTTCCAGCCCGACTACAGCGCGAACACCGTCATCCTCAAACCGGATTTCTTCGCTGAGGTGAACGACGGCCGCGTGACCCTCACCTTCCACTTCTGGAGCGGGGCGCAGACCACGTACTACATCACCAAGTCCGGCACCACCGTGACCGGCGGCACCAGCTGACGAACCCGGCGACGGGGGCCGCGGCAACACCGGCCACGGCCCCCGTCGCGGAGCGATGGGCACCTCGCCGAGTCCGACGCCGGCCAGCGGTGGAAATTACTCGGACAACGCGTGTTAGCGCTAACAAAACGCCCTCCCGGCTTCTCCAGCACGGGCGAACTCCAGAAAGCGAGAACCAGTGGACCTGTCGTTTCTCCGCGGTCGCGGACGGCGGCGCCGGCTCGCCGTGGGCGTGGCCGTAGCCCTCGTCGGCGCCGTCCTCACGACGCCGCCTACGGCGGCTCAGGCGCAGACCCAGACCGTCAACGTCACCGTCAACGCCCGCGAAGGACTGGGCACCGTGCCCGACACCGCGTACGGCCTCAACCAGGCGGTGTGGGACGGAAACATGAACACCCCGGCATCGGTGGACCTCCTCGGCAAGGCCGGTGTGCAGATGATGCGCTATCCCGGCGGCTCGTACGGCGACGGCTTCCACTGGAAGACCAGCACCGTCTCCGGCGGCGGGTGGGTGGCGCCGGGGACGGACTTCGACTCCTTCATGGGCACGGTCAAGGCCATCGACGCGCAGGCGATCCTCATCGCGAACTACGGCTCCGGCACGGCCCAGGAGGCCGCCGACTGGGTGAAGTACGCGAACGTCACCAAGGGGTACGGCGTCAAGTACTGGGAGATCGGCAACGAGATCTTCGGCAACGGTCACTACGGCGCCGACTGGGAGCTCGACTACCACGACAGCAAAGGGCCGGCCACGTACGCGAACAACGTGGTGGAGTACGCCCGGGCGATGAAGGCGGTCGATCCCACGATCAAGATCGGGGCGGTGGTCACCGATCCGGGCAACTGGCCCGACGGCGTCGTCGGGGACGGGGACAGCGCGGCTTGGAACCAGACGGTGCTGTCGATCGCGGGACCGTACATCGACTTCGTGATCATGCACTACTACCCGAACCACACCACCGCCGCGGACGTCCTCCAGCAGGTGCGGCTGCTTCCCGGCGAGCTGGAGCAGCTGCGGCAGCAGATCAACCAGTACGCCGGCCGCAACGGCCCCGACATCGGCATCGCACTGACCGAGACCTCGTCCAACTACCAATCGGACACCCAGGTCGGCGGCCTGTTCACCGCGGACGTCTACTTCGCCGCGCTGGAGAACGGCGTCTTCACCGTGGACTACTGGGACACCCGCAACGGCATGGGCGACGTCACCACCGCCCCCGACGGGTCGACGTCGTACGGCGACGGCGGCCTGCTGTCGAGCGGCAACTGCAACGGCGACAACGTCTGCGAACCACCGCTGAACACGCCGTTCGCGCCCTACTACGCGCTGCAGATGCTCGGCAAGGTGGCGCTGCCTGGCGACACGCTGGTCAAGGCCGCCTCCGACAACCGGCTCGTCACCGTGCACGCCGCCCGCAACGCCGACGGCGGCCTCAGCGTCGAACTCGTCAACCAGGACCCCGGCAACTCCTACACCGTGCACCTCGGCTACGACGGCTGGACCCCAAGTAGCGCCACGCCGACCGTCCACACCCTCGGCTCCGGGTACACCTCGATCGTCACATCCACGCAGGGCACCGCGAGCACGCAGGTCATCCCGCCGTACTCGATCGTGACGCTCAAGCTCACGCCGTCGGCCACCAATCCGGTCGACACCACGCTGACCGCGCCCGGCAGCCCGGCGGCGAGCGACGTCACCGCCACCACCGCGACCATCTCCTGGCGGCCGTCGAGCGGCGGCGCCGTCACCCGCTACGCCGTCTACCAGCAGTTCGGCACCAACAGCGTGCTGCTCGGCGAGTCGACCTCGACCTCGTTCACCGCGCGCAACCTGGTCCCCGGCACCTCCTACACGCTGAACGTGCTCGCCTCCGACCAGAAGGGCTATCTCTCGATGCCCTCGAAGCCGGTCAGCTTCATCACGGGAACGCCGCGCGACAGCACCTGCGCCGTGACCTACAACCTCGCCACGGGCTGGGGCAGCGGTTTCGTGGCGAACATCGGCGTCACCAACACCGGCCCCAATCCCGTCACGGGATGGACGCTGGCGTTCACTTTCCCGGCCGCGACCGAATCCGTCTCCGACAGCACCTGGAACGGCACCTTCTCGACGGACGGCCGGCACGTGGTCGTCACGCCGACCAGTTCGAACGCCTACCTCGCGCCGAACGGCGGCAACACGGTCAGCCTCGGGTTCGTCGGCAACCAGACCGGCGCCAACCCGCCCCCCGCCTCGTTCACCCTGAACGGGACCGTCTGCACCACGACCTACTCGTACTGACACGCCTGCGGTGCGGGCCGGACGGCCCGCACCGCCTGGTCGTACGAGAAACGTGCCCTTTCCATCCGGCCCGCGACCGGCGCTCCGCGTCATCGAATCGATACGACTCTCACACGACAGGAGACAGCATGCCCCCCGTGAAGCTGTCCGGGCTACGCCGGCGCACCGCTCTCGCCGGCACCGCTCTGCTCGCCGGAGCCCTGCTCACCGCTTCGTCTCTGAGCGGTACGGCCACGGCCGCCCCCTCCACGTACGAGCCGACCTGGGCCTCGGTGGACCAGCACCCGGCCGCCCCGGAGTGGTTCCAGGACGCGAAGTTCGGCGTCTACTGGCACTGGGGCGCCTTCGCCACGCCGGAGTACGGCACCGAGTGGTACCCCCGCACGATGTACATCGACGGCTCCAGCGAGAACAACCACCACAAGAGCGTCTACGGCGATCCCTCGGTGTGGCCGTACCACTACTTCATCGACGGTGCGCGGGACAAGGCGGGCAACTGGGTGCAGTTCGCGCCCAAGCTCAAGTCCCAAGGGGGTAACTTCGACCCGAACGAGTTCGCGCAACTGGTCGCCGACTCCGGCGCGAGGTTCGCCGGTCCCGTGGCCGAGCATCACGACGGCTTCTCCATGTGGAACAGCCAGGTGAACGAGTGGAACTCGGTCGCCCGCGGACCCAAGCTCGACCTGGTCGGCCTGTTCGCCAACGCGATCCGCGCCAAGAACCTGAAGTTCATGGTCTCGCTGCACCACCTGTACAACTTCACCGGCTACTACGACCACGTGCCTCCCCAGCAGACCACCTCCCTGAAGAAGCTGTACGGGCAGCTCAGCTCCGCCGAGGAACAGCAGCTGTGGTACGACAAGCTGAAGGAGATCGTCGACAAGTACCAGCCGGACATGATCTGGCAGGACGGCGGCCTCTACCTGGTGGACGAGGCCAAGCGGCTCGCCTTCCTGTCGTACTACTACAACCAGGCCAACCAGTGGGGCAAGGAGGTCGTGGCCACCTATAAGGACGGCTTCGACACCAAAGGCGAGGTGTACGACTTCGAGCGTGGCGGCCCCGCCGATATCCAGTCTCCCTACTGGCTGACCGACGACGCCGTCAGCAATCCATCCTGGTCCTACACCGGCGGGATGACGTACTACAGCTCGGCTGCGCTGGTCCACGCGCTGATCGACCGGGTGAGCAAGAACGGCAACATGCTGCTCAACATCTCGCCGAGGGCCGACGGGTCGATCCCGCAGGCCCAGAAGGACCTGTTGAACGCCATCGGCGCCTACCTCAAGCGCAACGGTGAGTCGATCTACTCCACCCGTGCCTGGACCGTCTACGGCGAGGGCCCCACCAAGATGGGCGGCGGCAGTTTCGTCGAACCGCGGGCCGGCACGGCGCAGGACATCCGCTACACCCGTAGCAAGGACAACACCGTCCTGTACGCGGCCGTGCTCGGCTGGCCGGGTTCGACGCTGAACCTCGCCTCGTTGGCAGCCGGGAGGATGGATCTGTCCAACCTGAGCAAGGTCGAGATGATCGGCGACACCGCCGGCACCTACATCGATCTGCCCACCCGCACCCAGGACTCCTCCGGCCTGCGCATCACCCTGCCTGGCCGGCCGTACTCGGCGCTCGCGTACGTGGTGAAGCTGACCTTCAACGGGCCGATAAAGACGCCTGCCGACACGAGCGGCCCGCTGCGCAGCCTCAACGGCGGCCGGTGCCTGGACGTCAGCGGCGCCTCCCAGGCGAACGGCGCGCAGGCGCAGCTGTGGGACTGCAACGGCCAGGCGAACCAGCAGTGGACGCGGACCCCCTACAAGGAACTGCGGGTTTACGGCGGCAAGTGCCTGGACGCCTACGGCCAGGGCACCGGCGACGGAACTCAGGTCGTCATCTGGGACTGCAACGGCGGGATCAACCAGCAGTGGAACGTCAACCCCGACGGCACCGTCACCGGTGTGCAGTCCGGCAAGTGCCTCGACGCGTACGGGGCGGGCACCGCCAACGGCACCAAGATCGTCTTGTGGACCTGTAACGGCGGAAACAACCAGAAGTGGACCCGAAGCTGACGCTTCGACGAGCGAGGCCTCCAAGGTCACCCACGCCGCTCACCCACGCCGGCCGGACGTGCACGACACGTCCAGCCGGCGTGCCGACCGGACGAATCGGTTCGATCCGTGCTGCCGACGCCGGCCACGTCCCCCGTTCAATCGCTCAGCCCTTGGGGGGCGCCGTGCTGCCCCGGACGGTGAGGGTGGTCGCGATCTCCAACCCCACCTGTGTTATCTCCTCGCCGCGCCCGAGGGCCAGCGCCAGCTCGGTCGCGGCGACCGCCATCTCGCTCAACGGCTGGTGGACTGTGGTCAGCGGCGGGTCGACCCAGGCCACGACCGGCAGATCGTCGAATCCCACCACGCTCAGATCCTGGGGGATGGACAGCCCCAGCTCTCGGGCGGCCTGGTAGACGCCGAGCGCCTGCAGGTCGTTCGCGGTGAAGATGGCGCTGGGCCGGTCAGGCCGGGAGAGCAGGTCGCGCGCTGCGGCGTAGCCGTCCTCACGCGTGAGCAGGGTGCGGACCACGAGGTCGGGATGCGCGGGCAGATCGGCCTCGGCCAGTGCGGAGAGGTAGCCGGCCAGTCGAGCCCGGCAGAACGGGTGATCCGGGCCACTGATCATGGCGATGCGGCGGTGCCCCAGTTTGATCAGGTGCCGAGTCGCCGCCTGACCGCCTCTCCAGTTGGTGGCGCCCACGAAGGGAACGTCGTCCGGAAGCTCATCGATCGGGTCGAAGACGACGAACGGGATGCCTTTCGACGTCAACTGGTCGCGCTCCGCCGGGGAAAGCTGCGCCACCGAAAGGACGCATTGAGGGCGGCGGCCGACCGTGTCGTCGATGGACATGGCCGCCGAGTCGTGAAGGCCGAACTCCGAGACCATGACCCCGACACGGCTTTTGCGGGCCACCCGCTCGACCCCACGGATGATCTCCACGGCCCACATGCTCTCGAGCTCGCGGAACACCAGTTCCACGATGTTGGTCCGGTTGCCCGTGGGCTTGCGGTATCCGTACTGGTTGATCAGTTCTTCGATGCGGGCGCGAGTCTGAGCCGACACCCCCGAGCGCCCATTGATCACCTTTGACACGGTGGGGATCGAGACCCCCGCGGACTCGGCGATATAGGCGATGGTCACCGATCCCGGCCCGCCACCTTGCGAGCTCTGCTCGTCGGCCGCAAGTCCGTCCGATCGGTTGTCCGTCACGGTCACCCTTCCTCGTCAACGGCGAGTCCGCCACGTCGTCGTCGCCGGGGGCACCCGGCCTTCCTTACACGGTCTGGGGCCATTCTGGCACCCGCGCCGACGGCCGGGGGGCCGTCGGCGCCGCTCAGACCGATGCGGACACACCCGCCTGCGCGCCGGCTTCCTGCACGAGCTATCCGAAATTGTCGACGAAACTTTCTCAGACGGTCCAGCTTACAGCTCCCCGGTGCCGGCGATCCGTGACGCACGCGCTGCTTGGACGATTCGGTCAGGTGACATGAAGCGGGTCGTAGTCGAACCAGTCGAAGTGGACGCTGCCGGCCGCGGCGTACATGCCGACCACCCGGCCGGTGAAGCCGCCGGCCACCTCGGTGGACAGGTAGCGTCCGTCGAGGGTGCAGAGCTCGGTGAACGCGCCGTCCAGCGTATCGACGCCGAACGAGAGCGCGTCGGGCCCGGTGCGCGCGTCGTCAGGCGGCTGCGCTTCGGCCGTCCGTACGCCGAGCACCAGCGGCCCGGCGGGCACCGGCCGCGCGGCGACCACGGTGCGCAGGGGGCCGATGCGCGCGACCACCTGCACCTGGCCGTCCGACGCCTCGATCTCGTAGTGGTGCCGCTCGTCGAGCCGGACCGCCAGGCCGCCGCGTCCCCAGGAGGGGTCGATCCGTACGCGGGCGCGCCACGCCAGATGCCGCTGACGCCTGCCCAGAAAGGTCGCGTCGGTGTCGTCCAGAGACGCTCCGCGAGCGCGAAGGGTCAGCCAGCCGGCCCGCTCCTTCGTGGTGCAGTGCCCGTCGGGACGGCTTCGCGGAGAGATCCAGTACGGCCGCAGCTCGGGGAGGTCGAAGTCGTCCCTGCCGACCTCCTCGGGGGCGATCGACAGCGGCCACGCGGGAGCGGCCATGTCGGGGGTGAGCTCGCCGACGACAGGCCAGTCGTCGACCCAGCTCACCGGGGCCAGGAAGGTTTCGCGCCCCAGGATGTGCCAGCCGGGAGTGCCTCCGCGAGGCCGCACACCGAGCAGCACCATCCACCAGGTTCCGTCGGGGGCCTGTACGAGATCCGCGTGACCGGTGTTCTGGATCGGGCGGTCGGAACCGCGGTGCGTCAGAATCGGGTTCGCCGGGCACGGCTCGAACGGCCCGGTCGGCGCGGGCCCACGCGCGATCGACACACCGTGGCCCCGCTCGGTGCCGCCTTCGGCGATGAGGAGGTACCAGTACGCGCCGATCCGGTAGAGGTGCGGCGCCTCCGGGGAGGCGGCGCCTGGGGTTCCGGACCAGAGCTTGCGCTGCGGCCCGAATGTCTCCCCCGTCTGCGGATCGATGCGCACCTGCTCGATCCCTGCGAACGTGCACCAGCAGGTGCCGTCCTCGTCCCAGGCCAGGTCGGGATCGATGCCGCGGACGCCGGGCAACCGGATCGGGTCGGACCAGGGTCCGGCCGGGTCGGTGGCGGTGAACAGCATGTTGCCGCCACCGGTGCTCACATTCGTGACGACCAGCCAGAATCGGCTGTCGTGATGACGCAGCGTGGGGGCGTAGATCCCGGCCGAGGACGGCGTGTCGGCGGGCAGCCGCAACTGGCTCGCCCGCTCAAGGGCGTTGCCGATCTGCGTCCAGTGCACGAGGTCGCGGCTGTGGAAGACGGGCACGCCGGGGAAGTACTCGAAGCTGGAGCAGACGAGGTAGTAGTCGTCGCCCACGCGGCAGATGCTGGGATCGGGGTGGAACCCGGGGATCACGGGATTGGCGACGGTGGGGGCCGTCTGAGACTGGTCTGACACCCCGTCTGGTCCTTTCATCGGTGGTTCGGTCGACGTCACCGCTCGCGATGTGCGACCGGGTGGGCTTCGCGTCGTCGTGTGTGGCAGCGGCACGGCCTTCTGGTCTCCGCGGTCCGCGCCGCCGCCGGGGACGGGATCAGTGACGGAGGATGTGCCGCGGAGCCGGGCCGGTGCTCTCACGGACGGTCAGGGTGGGAGGGAGCAGTACGAGCTGGTCGTCCGGCCGCTCGCCGCGCACCGCGGCGGTGATCCGCGCCATGACCTGTTCGACGGCGATACGGCCGAGCTCCGTGGCCGGGCCGGTCACCGCCGTCAGGGCGGGCGCGTGCTGTTCGGCCAGGTGCTCGGGGCACAGGGCGATCACCGACGCGTCCTCCGGGACCGTCCGCCCGCTGTCGCGCAGCAGGCTGAGCAGCGGCCCGATGGCTCCCTCGTTCTGCACCACGAAACCGGTCGTCTCGGGCCGGTCGGCGAGGATGCGGCCGAGCGCCCGGGCGGTGCTCTCGTAGGTCCCCTCACAGGGACGATGGAGGAAGCGCAGCCCGCGCTCCTCGGCACGCCTGCGAAACCCCGCGAGCGTGCGCTCGGCATACCCCGCGTGGCGCTGATAGATGCCCGAGCCGTAACCGATGAAGGCGCTGTCCCGGTGGCCCAGGTCGGCCAGGTGGTCCGCGCACAACGCGCCCGCGGCGGAGAAGTCGTGGTCGACGCACGACAGCCCGCGCGCGTCCTCGGGCAGGCCGATGAGCGCCGCCTGGGTGCGCAGGTCGCCCAACGTCGCGATGCGCTTGTCGTCGAGCTCGACGTCCATGAGGATCACGGCGTCGGCGAGACCGCTCGCGGCGAGCCTGCGGATTCCGCCGGGGCCCTCGTCGTTGGTGATCAGCAGTACGTCGTAGCCGTGCCTGCGGGCCGTCATGGTGACGGAGGTCGCTATCTCCAGCATGATCGGCACGTACACGTCGCCGCGCAGCGGCACGGCCAGGGCGATGATGTGCGAGCGCTTGCCGGCCAGTGCCCGGGCCCCCGCGTTGGGGTGGTAACCGAGCTCGGCCACGGCACGCTCGACGCGGCGCCGGGTGCCGGCGGAGACGGGGCGTTTGCCGCTGAGCACATAGCTGACCGTGCTCGGGGAGACGCCTGCCGCTCTGGCCACATCGGCGATGGTCGCCATCGTGAGGTTCCTGCCCCTTTCTGTCGGTTCCGGTGAGCGGCCTGAGGCGGAGCGTGGAACCGCTCCGCTCCCCGGCGGCCGGGCCGGTTCACCCCTTGACGGCGCCCGTGAGAACACCCGTGCGGAAGTGCTTCTGGACGAACGGGTAGACGATCAGGAGCGGCACCAGGGTCAGCACCACCACCGCCATCTGCAGAGACAGGGGAGCGGTCTGCGCGTGCGCCATGCCGAAGCCGGAGTTGACCGAGCCCGGCATGCCGACACCGCGGTTGACATAGGTGAGCAGCACGTACTGCAGCGGCCATTTCTCGCTGTCGGTCGGCATGTAGAGCATGACGTTGAAGAAGGAGTTCCAATAGCCGACGGCGTAGAAGAGGGTGATCACCGCGGTCACCGCGCGCGAGGTCGGCAGGACGACGGACCAGAGGATCCGCCAGTCGCCCGCGCCGTCCATCCGTGCCGCGTCGATCAACTCGGCGGAGGTCTCCGCGTAGAAGGAACGGAGCACCAGGATGTTGAAGACCGAGACCGCGCTCGGGAGGATCAACGCCCACCACTGGCCGTAGCCGCCCAATCCGGTCACCACCAGGAAAGTGGGGATCAGGCCGCCGCTGACGAACATCGTGACGATCAGCAGCACCAGGATGAGGCGGTGCCCGAGCGAGCGCGGCCGCGACAGCCCGTAGGCGCACAGGATCGAGACGACCATCGACAGCGCCGTGCCGGCGACGGTGATGCCGAGACTGACCACCAGCGCGGTGCGTACGGTCGGGTCGGTCAGCATCTCCCGGTAGGCCTGGAAGGTGAGGCCGTCCGGCCATACGACGAGGCCGCCGGCCCGGTTGACGGCACCGGGAGTGGACAGGCTGGTCACCACGACGATCCACAGCGGGACCAGCATCACCGCCAGCACGCCGCCGAGGGTGATGCCCTTGGCGGACTGGCCGGCGACGGTCGGCCGCTCCTGCCAGGGCGGGCGTGCCGCCCGCGCCCGGGGTGCCGCCACCGCTCTCTTGCCACCCCCGAGGGTGAACACCTTGGTCATCTCCGGTACAACCCGTCCTCGCCGAACGAATGCGCCAGCTTGTTGGCGCCCCAGATGAGCAGGAGTGAGATCACGCTCTTGAAGAGCCCGGCCGCCGCGCCCAGGCTGTAGTCGGCCGTGGTGATGCCGTAGTAGAAGGCATAGGTGTCGAGCACCTCCGCCGTCTCGTGACCGACGGCGTCGCGCTGGATGAGGAACTGCTCGAAGCCGACCGAGAGCGCGCCCCCGAGCCGGAGCACGAGCATCAGTACGATCACTCCGCGCAGGCTGGGGAGGGTGATGTGCCACATCCGCCGGAAGGGCGCGGCGCCGTCCACGGCCGCCGCCTCGTAGAGGCCGGGGTTGATGGCGGACAGAGCGGCCAGGAAGACGATGATCCCCCAGCCGGCCTCCTTCCACACCGCCTGAGAGGTGACCAGCAGCGCGAATGTGTCCGGATTGGTCATGATGTCCCAGGGCTGGAGGTCGTGCGAGCGCAGGAACTGGTTGAGCGCGCCCGCGCCGCCCAGCATCTGCTGGAAGATCGTGATGACCAGCACCCACGAGAAGAAGTGCGGCAGGTAGACGACGGACTGGACGAAGTTGCGCACCCGCTCGCTGAGCACCGAGTTGAGCAGGAGCGCCAGCGCGATCGGGATCGGGAAGAACAGGATCAGCTGGACCAGGCTCAGGTAGAGCGTGTTGTTCAGCGCGCCCCAGAACAGCGGGTCGGCGAAGAGCCGGTGGAACTGGTCGAAGCCCGCCCACTCGCTGTTCCAGACCCCGACCAGCGGATCGTAGTACTGGAACGCGGTGAGCAGCCCGAACATCGGGGCGTAGTTGAAGACCACCAGCAGGACGATCGCGGGGACCACCATGATCAGCAGTGACCGGTCGCGCCGCAGCCTGATCCGCCGGCCCAGACGTCCTTCCCGCGGGTGGGTCGTGCTCACTGGCCCGTGCCGTACTTGTTCAGCACGTTGTCGGTCATCCACTGCTTGAGCCGGTCCCCGCCGCTGGTCTTCCAGGTGGCGACGGCGGCCTGGACCTCGGAGACCTTCTTCTTGCCGTGGTAGCAGTCCTTGATGGCGTCCTCGACGGGCTGCGCCGCGAGGGCCGCAGACAGCGACTGGGGTGTGCTGATGTTCATGTTCCAGAAGACCGGCTTGTAGAGCGCCTTGACGTTGGCGGCCTGCCAGGCGGCGTAGTCCCTGGTGACGACGTCGGCGCCGGGGTTGCTGATCACGTTGGGCGGCGAGGCCAGGAACGGGAAGGTCATCGACTGGACGAACTTCTTGCCGTCCTCGGTCGCGGTCGGCACGCCGTCCTTCATCGTGAAGTGGACGCCCTCGACCCCGAAGTTGACCATCGTGTACTCGGCCGAGCCGAAGGGAGCGGCCAGATAGTCGGCGACCGCCAGCAACTCCTCGATCTGCTCCGGCTTCAGCCTGCTGTTGAGATAGCTGACGACATTCGTGGAGGGGCCCATGGCGACGCGGGGCGCGCTCGTGCCGTCGGCGGCGAAGAAGTCGAACGCGCCGCGGCGGTAGTCCTTGTCGGCGGCGGTGCCGGACTGGTGGTCGGGGAGGTTCCAGGCACCGGTGCCGCCACCGCTGATCAGCGTCTTCCCCGAGTAGAAGCGGGTGTTGCCGTTCGCGTTCTGCCCGGCGACGGCGTCCGGGTGCACGTAGCCGGCCCGCGCCAGGCGGTAGTGCCAGTCGAGCGCCTCGAAGAACTGCGGCATCTCGTACTTGTGGACCAGCTTGCCGTCCTGGACGTCCCAAACGAGGGGGACGTTCCAGGCGGGGAAGAAGTAGGTCCAGATGTCGTCGAAGGCCCACACGCCGCGCTTGGCGTCGGTCAGTTCCTTGCCCAGGTTCATCATGTCGTCGGCGGACCGCACCTGGCCGGCGGTGATTCCCTTCGCCTCCAGGATGTCGCGGCGGTAGAAGATCGCGCCGGCGACGACGAAGCTGCTGGAGAAGGAGGGGATGCCGTACAGCTTGTCGCCCCACACGCCGGTCTGCCAGGCACCGGTGGGGATGGCGGCGAGGTTCGGGTACTTCTTGATCTTGTCGCCCGCCAGGTAGGGCGTCAGGTCGGCGAGCTGCGTCCCCGCCAGCCCGCCGACGTTGAAGTTGGCGTTCCACCAGGTCGGCAGCTGGATCCAGTCGGGCAGGCGCTTGGCGGCCGTCATCGTCGGGATGATGGTGTTGTAGTTGTTGCCGTCCGCCGGCTTCATGGTGAGGGTGACGCCCAGGGCCTTGTTCATGGCCTCGTAGAAGGAGTTCTCCGCCGGCGGGACCGTGCCCCACAGCGGGGTGACGGCGGTGTAGGCGCCGCCCCTGCCCGGAACGCCCCGGACGGTGGCGACCGGGCTGGAGGGGTAGGTCAGGAAGGCGGGATCGGTCGCGGCTCCGGCTCCGCCCGCCACCGACGGGATGTCCGGCGTGACGGAGGTGCTGGGCACGTAGGACGGCAGCGCCGCCTGAAGTCCGGTCTTGGTGTTCGCGCCGGTCTTCTGCTGCGCCGCGCCGCCGCAGGCGGCGAGGAGGGGAGCCGTCGCGGCGATGGCGATGAAGCTCCTGCGGTTCAACTCGGGTCTCATGGGTGGGGGGCCGTACCCTTCGAAGTCGTCGAAGCGCTTCTATGTTGCGGCGAGACTAATGACGTGTTTCCGGCAAAACAAGGGCAGTTCATAAACGAAACTTTCTCTGCGTCCGTCATTGACACCTTCGCTGGGCTCGTGGCAGCGTCGAAGCGCTTCGCCACCCCTCCCATCGAGCCTGCTTAGAGGTCTGCACGTGAGTTCCCCCGCTCTGCACGCGGCCGGCGCCTTTCCCTTCCGGGACCCCGCACTGCCGATCCACAGGCGCGTCGACGACCTGCTCGGACGACTCACCCTCGATGAAAGAATCACGATGCTGCACCAGTACGCGCCGGCCGTGGCGCGCCTGGGCATCGCCTCGTTCCGGACCGGAAGCGAAACCCTGCACGGCGTCGCATGGCAGGGGGTGGCGACGGTGTTCCCGCAGGCGGTGGGACTGGGAGCGACCTGGGACGAGGAGTTGGTCCGCCGGGTCGCGGAGGCGGTCTCGGCCGAGCTGCGCGCCTTCCACCGCCACCGCCCGCCCCTGACCGGCCCCGGCCCCAACAGCCTGCACGCATGGGCTCCCGTGGTGAACCTGTTGCGCGACCCGCGCTGGGGTCGCAACGAGGAGGGCTACTCCGAGGACCCGGTGCACACCGCGCGGCTCGGCGTGGCCTACTGCACGGGCATGACCGGCGACCATCCGGCCTACCTGCGTGCGGCTCCGGTGCTCAAGCACTTCCTCGCGTACAACAACGAGGACGACCGGTGCGTCACCTCGTCCGGTGTCCGCCCGCGGGTGCTGCGGGAATACGACCTGGCGGCATTCCGGCCGATCGTCGCCTCGGGCGCGGCCACCGGCGCGATGGCCGCGTACAACCTGGTCAACGGCCGTCCCTGCCATGTCGGCCCGCTCATCGAGACGGAGCTGCGGCGCTGGGCCGAGCCGACCGGGCACGAGCTGTTCGTGGTGAGCGACGCCGAGGCGCCGTCCAACCTGGTAGATCCCGAGCACTACTTCGACGACCACGCCGAATCGCATGCCGCCGCGCTCAAGGCCGGCATCGACAGCTTCACCGACCACGGCGAGGACAGCGCGGTCCCGGTCGGCAGGCTGCGGGAGGCGCTGGAAAGGGGACTGATCGACGAGGACGACATCGATCGTGCGGTGCGACGGCAACTTTCGCTTCGCTTCCGGCTCGGGGAGTTCGACCCGGACCTCGACCCCTATGCCGGCATCGGTCCCGAGGTCATCGACTGTGCCGAGCACCGGGCTCTCGCCCTGCGCGCCGCGACGGAGTCGGTGGTGCTGCTCAAGAACGACGGGCTGCTGCCCGTGCTGCCTCTGGAGCGCGCACCGCGAGTGGCCGTCATCGGGCCGCTCTCGGACACGCTGTTCGAAGACTGGTACAGCGGCACCATGCCCTACCGGATCACCGTCGCCGCAGGGCTCGAAGCGGCGCTCGGCGCGGTCGTCCGCGTCGAAGGCGCGGACCGGATCGTCCTGCGTTCGCGCACCACCGGGGAGCCGCTGGGCAGGACCGCGTTCGACGTCGTGGACTGGGGCGGCGGCGTGCTCACGCTGCGCGACGCCGAGACCGGCCGCTACCTCGGCCGCCAGGACGACGGCTCGCTGGTCGCCGACCGGGAGGTGCTCAAGACCTGGTTCGTCAACGAGACCTTCCGGCTCGAGCCGGTTCCCGATGGCGTGGTGCTGCGTAACGTCCGCACCGGGCTGTACGCGGTCGTCGACCCCGACGACCTGCGGGTCGGCGTCACCGCGGAAGCCTCCGCCGACGCCGAGCGCTGGGAGCTGGAGCTGTTGCGCGACGGTACGGCGGACGCCCGCGCCGCAGCCGAGGCCGCCGACGTCGCCGTCGTGGTGCTCGGCAACCACCCGCTGATCAACGGCCGTGAGACGGAGGACCGCCGGGACATCGTGCTGCCCGAGGGGCAGGAGACGCTGCTCCGCTCGGTCGCCGCCGTCCGCCCGCAGACCGCGCTCGTGGTGATGAGCAGCTATCCGTACGCCGTGGACTGGGCGCACGAGCACCTGCCCGCCGTGGTGTGGACCTCCCACGGCGGGCAGGAGACGGGCCGGGCGCTGGCCGCCGTTCTGCTCGGCGAGGCCGAGCCCGGCGGACGGCTGCCGCAGACCTGGTACCGCGGCGACGACGAGCTGCCGCACCCGCTGGACTACGACATCATCAAGGGCGGCTGGACCTACCAGTACCATCGGGCCGCCCCGTTGTACCCCTTCGGCCACGGGCTCTCCTACACCGAGTTCGCCTACGGCGACCTGCGGCTCTCCTCCGGAACGATTGCCCAGGACGGTGTGGTGGAGGTCTCGCTGACGCTGACCGACATCGGCGGGCGGCCCGGATCCGAGGTGGTGCAGCTCTACGTCCGGGCGCTGGACGCCCGCTACGAGGCTCCCCGCCTGCGGCTCGCCGACTTCCGCAAGGTTCGTCTGTCTCCGGGTGAGAGCAGGGAACTGACCTTCCGCCTGCGCGCGGAGCAGCTCGCCCACTGGGACGTCGCCACCGGCGCCTTCACCGCGGACCCCGGCGCCTACGAGGTCATGGTGGGCCGCTCCGCCGGTGACATCGTCGGCACGGCACCGCTCACCGTGCGCGGCCCCGCCCCCGCACCCCGCGCGGTCGTCGGCCGGCGCACCCCGGCCGTCGACTTCGACGACCACACGGGCATCGCCATCGTCGACGCCACCCGCACCGCCGGTGACGCGGTCACCGCGGCCGATCCGGCGCAACCGGCGACGCTGGAGTTCCGCTCCGCCGACCTGTCGGACGCCATCCGGGTCGAGGCCGAGGTCGCCCGCGAGGGCGCAGGCCCCGGCGCGGCCCGGCTGGAGTTCCACGCCGGTGACCGGCTGCTGGCGGAGATCGCCGTGCCCGTGACCGGGGACCGCTACGCGTGGACGACCGTGGCGAGCGACCTGGGGACGGCACCGGAAGGCGTGCACGACCTGCGGCTGAGCCTGCACGGAGACTTCCGGCTCGCCGCCTTCCACTTCGGCGCGTCCCTCACGATGAGCTGAGACGGCGTGGGGACGCCGAACCTGGGCGGGCGGATCAGGGCGGCGGGACGGGGCCCGTCGAGCCGCGGACGCTGAGGGTCGTCGCGAGCTGGAGGTGCCGGGAGGCGGGCTGGACGCCGTCCGCCATGCCGAGGACGGTCTCGACGGCCATCCGGCCCATGCCGACGAGAGGCTGCCGGACCGACGTGAGCCGGGGCGTGGTCCACTCGGTCTGCGGTGTGTCGTCGAACCCGATGACCGACAGCTCGCCGGGGACGGCGATGTGCAGCTCCTTGGCCGCGGCGAGGACGCCGACGGCGATCTCGTCGTTGCCCGCGACGACGGCGGTCGGCCGCTCGTCGAGCGAGAGGACGTCACGGCCGTGCCGCAGGCCCGCCTCCACGGAGAACGCCTCATGGCGGATCAGCGTGCGGTCCGGCGTGATGCCGGCCGAGTCGAGCGCGGCCTGGTAGCCGTGGAAGCGTTCCACCGAGGGGGCGGAGCCCAGCGGGCCGCCGACCCAGGCGATCCTGCGATGGCCGAGCCTGATGACGTGCTCGGTCGCCGAGCGACCGCCCGCCCAGTTGGTGGCGCCGATGCTGACGACACGTGATTCGGTCGTGTCGATCGGGTCGATCGTCACGACGGGCACCTCGAGATCCTCCGCAGACAGGAGCACCGCGTCGGGCACGGCGACGGCGAGCGCGATGACACCGACGACGCCGGACGCCTTCTGCTCCTCCACCCAGGCACGGGCCGCCGTACGGTTCGTGCTGATCGGCTCACGGGGCGGCAGGCGGAGGAGGAGTTCGGCCTGCGCGGAGGTCGCGGCCACGAGTATCCCCTGGAGCACCGTCCCGGCATAACGGGACTCCACGAAGTCGAGCATGGTGACGAGGGCCCGGTCCCGTGTCTGCTCGTGACGCGCCGCCGTCGGCTTGTAGCCGATCTCGGCCATGACTCCGAGGACGAGCTCGCGTGTCTTCGGCCCCACATCGCTGCGCCCGTTGAGGACCTTCGACGCGGTCGTGGGCGAGACACCGGCCAGCCGGGCGACATCCGCCAAGGTGGCTCGCTCGGAACGACCTCGCCGTGGCATCAGGGCTCCTTTCGGGGCTACGAAACTATTTCGAAATCTACCACGCGCCCTATCCGTCAATTGCTGCCAGGCATTCTCCCTTGTCCACCCGTTGACACCGGACAGACACACCACCTACTGTCCTGGCAGCAACGAACAAGTTGCGAAATATTTTCGTAACCATCCTCTGGGTGAGAGGAGAGGCCCATGCGGCTCTCCCAGAAGGCAAGGCTCCTTTCCGCAGTAATCGTGCCGATGGTCGCGCTGGCCGCATGCTCGGGCGGCTCGGGCGGCGGCAAGGCGGCCGGCAGCGGCGGCGGCGACGAGCAGGTGAAGCTGACGGTCTGGAGCTGGGACGGCACCGTCGAGAAGGCCGTCCCCGGCTTCCAGGCGGCGAACCCGAACATCAAGGTCGAGGTCGTCAACGGAGGCTCGTCCCAGGACGAGTACAAGGCGCTCGACAACGCCATCCAGGCCGGTTCCGGTGTGCCCGACCTCGTGATGTTCGAGTACTTCGCGGTGCCCTACTTCGCCATTCCCGGCAAGCTCGCCGACCTCGGAGAGTTCGGCGTCGAGAAGTTCAAGAACGACTACGTCCCGGCCGCGTGGGGCGATGTGACGGTCAACGGCAAGGTCTACGCGCTGCCGTCCGACTACGGGCCGTCGGCCATGTTCTACAACTCCGCCACGCTCAAGAAGGCCGGCATGGACAAGGCCCCGGCCACGTGGGACGAGTACTACGAGGCCGCCAAGAAGATCCGCGCGCTCGGCGGCGACCACTACATCGCCCAGGACACGGGGGACATCTTCTTCCTGCTGTCGCTCATCTGGCAGGCCGGCGGTCGCCCGTTCACGGTGAACGGCAACAAGGTGCACATCGACTTCACGGACGAGGGCACGACCAGGGCCGTGGCCTTCTGGCAGAAGATGCTCGACGAGGGCCTGATCAACACCAAGATCACGGGGTGGTCCGACGACTGGAACCGGACGCTCAACGACGGAAGCCTCGCCACCCAGACCATGGGCGGCTGGCTGACCTCGACGCTGCCCGAGCGCGCGCCAAAGGCCGCCGGTGACTTCAGGGTCGCCCTGATGCCGCAGTGGAAGCAGGGAGACAAGGTCGGGGCGGAGAACGGCGGAAGCTCCTTCGGCATCCCGGCCGCGGCCGGGCACAAGGACGCGGCGTTCAAGTTCCTCGAGTACTTCACGCACGGCGGCGGTCTGTCGTCCCGCGTCGACGCGGGAGCCTTCGTACCGAACACCTCGGTGCTGGAGAGCGACGCGTTCCAGGGCAAGGCCAACAAGTACTTCGGCGACCAGAAGGTCGGCGCCGTGCTGGCCGAGGCATCGGAGACCGTCGGGAGCGGCTGGCAGTATCCGCCGTTCTTCGAGTGGGCGCGCTCGATCTACGGCGACATCGCGTCACCGTTCTACACGTCGGGCAAGGTCAAGCTCGCCGAGATCCTCGAACAGTGGAAGCAGCGCTGCATCCAGTACGGCAACGAGCAGGGCTTCCAAGTGGACTAGTGGTTCCTCGTCGCGGCGGGGGCCGCGTGCGGCACAGCCGTCGCCGCACGACAGCCGGCGCAGAAGCGAGCCGGGCAATGCGTTGGATCGGAAGGAACACGGACATGGACCTGGCACGTCGGTTCGACGTCACCCCTTCGGCCATGGCGTCGCCGGATGAGGAACGGCATCCGGCGCCGGCCGGGAAGCGCCGGAAGTCGCAGATCGGACTGGCGTTCATCGCGCCCTTCGGCGCGCTGTTCGCGCTCGTGTTCATCGTGCCGATCCTGTACGCCGCCTACCTGAGCCTCTTCCAGGAGAGGCTCATCGGGGGCACCACGTTCGTCGGGTTCGCCAACTACGGCAAGCTGTTCCAGGATCCGCAGTTCTGGGACGGGGTGGGACGCGTCCTCAGGTTCACCCTCGTCCAGGTGCCCATCATGCTGTTCTTCTCCATGGCGCTGGCGCTGGCGCTGGACTCCATGCGCGTGCACGGCACCAAGTTCATGAGGGCGACGATCTTCCTGCCCTACGCGGTGCCGGCGATCGTGTCGACTCTCATGTGGGGATTCCTGCTCGGCGTCAAGTACGGCCTGTTCGGCAGCCTCAACGACGCCCTGGGCACGGACATCGACCCCTTCGCCCCCGGAACCACGCTCATCTCCATCGGGCTGATGGTGACGTGGGCCTTCACCGGCTTCAACATGCTCATCTTCTACGCCGCGCTCAAGGCCGTCCCGCGCGAACTGTACGAGGCGGCCGCGATCGACGGGGCGAACGAGTTCCAGGTCGTCCGCGCGATCAAGTTGCCGGCGCTGCGCGGATCCCTGGTCGTCACGATCATCTTCTCGATCATCGGCACGTTCCAGATGTTCAACGAACCGCAGATCCTGCCCACCATGGTGGCCAACAGCGGCGTCACGACCTTCTACACGCCCAACCTGTACGCGTACAACCTGGCGTTCACCGGGTCTCAGCAGGGCTATGCGGCAGCACTCGCGCTCGTCATGGCGGCGATCACGATCGCCGTCGCCTACGCCGTCCAGATCAGAGGGTTGAGGAATGCGTCCGATCAGTAGCCCGCGAGCCGGGGCCGGGAACGCCTCCGGCGCGCCGAACCGTCGTTCCGGTCGCGGACGCCGGCTCTACACGGTGGACAATCCCAAGAAGAGCACGACTCTCACCGTGATGACGGTCCTGTTCACCCTCTACTGCCTGCTGCCGCTCGTGTGGCTCGTCATCAACGCGACCAAGTCGCAGGCCGATTTCGTCTCGTCGTTCGGGCTCGCACCCGGTCGCGAGTTCGCCCTCTGGGACAACATCGTGGAGGTGTTCTCCTACCAGGACGGGATCTTCTCCCGGTGGCTTCTCAACACCCTCCTCTATGTGGTCGTGGGTGCGACCGTGTCGACCTTCCTGGCGGCCCTCGGCGGGTACGCCCTGGCGAAGCTCGACTTCCGGGGCAAGCGGGTGTTCCTCTTCGTCGTGCTGGGATCGATCTCGGTCCCCGGCATCGCCCTGGCGATCCCGCAGTTCCTGCTGTTCGCGCAGCTCGGCCTGACCAACACCCCGTGGGCGGTTCTCATCCCGTCCTTCATCAACCCGTTCGGGTTGTACCTGATGTGGGTGTTCACGGCCGAAGCCGTGCCGACCGGCCTGCTCGAGGCCGCGAAGATCGACGGCGCGGGGGAGTTCAGGACCTTTCTCCGGATCGCGCTCCCGATGCTGGCGCCGGCGAGCGTGACGGTCCTGCTCTTCTCGTTCGTATCGATCTGGAACAACTACTTCCTGCCGTTGATCATGCTCAAGGACCCCGCCTGGTATCCGCTGACCGTCGGAATCAACCAGTGGAACAAGCTGGGCTCGTCGGCAGGGAACGGCGCCCTCGTCCAGAATCTCGTGATCACGTCCGCGCTGCTGACGATCGTGCCGTTGATCATCGCGTTTCTCAGCCTGCAGCGATACTGGCAGTCAGGTCTGGCGCTGGGCGCCATCAAGGGCTAGGCGCGGCCTACCGCCGGCCATCTCCCACCCGTAAACCAGTTGTGAAGAGAAGTGAGGCATGACGAGCGACGGTGTGTTCGAATCCCGGTTGAGGATCGACGGCAAGCTATGTGACGACAGTGCGTTCCCGCACGTCTGGAGCAGGTGTATCGGCGCCGGACGGGCGAACGAGGCACTGCGCGCGGACTGGCAACGGCAGTTCGCCGAGGTCGTCGACGCATGCGGCATCCAGTACATCCGCTTCCACGGCGTCTTCCACGACGACATGTTCGTGTACCGGGAGAGTTATGGCGGCGGTTTCGGGCCGAACGCCCCCCTTGCCGAGCCCGTGTACACGTTCAGCTACGTGGACAAGGTGTTCGACTTCATCCTGGACTGCGGGGTCCGTCCATTTGTCGAGCTGGGCTTCATGCCGCGCGAGCTGGCGACGGAGACGGAGACGGTGTTCTGGTGGGGTGCTCACTGCAGCCCGCCCAAGGACATGGCGCGCTGGGTCGAACTGGTCACGAGGTCGGTCGAGCACTGGATCGACCGCTACGGCCTCGACGAGGTGCGGGAGTGGCGATTCGAGGTGTGGAACGAGCCGAACCTGGTTCCCCACTTCTGGACCGGGACGAAGACCGAGTACTTCGAGCTCTACGAGCAGACCGTGACGGCGATCAAGAACATCGATCCCGCGTTGAAGGTGGGCGGGCCCGCGACGAGCGTCTTCGTGCCCGACGACCGCTACAAGGGCGAAGTCGAGGACCGCGCCGCGACGCACGAGACGGCCGCCGCCTCCGACGTGGACGCGCTCGACTGGCGCCCGGTGTGGATCGAGGACTTCATCGCCTGGTGCGCGGAGCGCGGACTTCCGATCGACTTCGTCTCGACGCACACGTACCCCACCGACTTCGCGTTCGCCGCCGACGGCGAGGCGGTGCACATCACCCGGTACGCCGACGCCACGTTCGACGACCTGACCCTGCTGCGCAAGCTCGTGAGCGACAGCGCGTACCCCGATGCGGAGATCCACATCACGGAGTGGTCGACGTCGCCGTCATCCCGTGACTTCATCCACGACACGCTGTTCGCGGCGACCTCCATCACGCGGTCGTATCTGCAGTGCGCCACCCTCGCCGACTCGATCTCCTACTGGACCTTCACGGACGTCTTCGAGGAGGGGGGCGCCGGCATCGGGCCGTTCCACGGCGGGTTCGGCCTTGTGAACGAGGGGGGTGTTCACAAGCCCACGTTCCACGCCTTCAGGATGCTGGAACGACTCGGTGACCGGCTGCTCCTGGCGACGTCCGACGGGGTCGTGACCCGTGACAGCCGGACGTCGGCCGTGTCGGCGGTGTTCTTCAACTACCCCGAGGACATGGGCATGAGGGGCGTCCGGTCGCAGGACTCGTACGCGGCGACACGCGCGCTGGCCGAGATGGGGCCGAGCCGGAGGATCCGGCACTCGATCGGCGGACTGGAGCCGGGCAGCGCGTTCCTCGTCGAGATCGTGGACTGGGAGCACGGGAACGCCGCCGAGGCCTGGTATCGGCTCGGATCGCCGCTCAACCCGTCCCGGGCCGAGAGCGAGCACCTGAGCAAAGTCGCCGACTCGCTCCTCAGGTTCACGCTGACCGTGCCCGGCACCGGTGTGCTCGACCTCGACGTCGAACTCGCGCCGTGGGCGGTGATGTCGTTGCGGCAGTCGTCATGACCGCACGACGGCCTTCGCCCATGTGGCGCAAAGTGTCATTGATTACATCATATGAATTACATATGCGCAGGCGAGTATACTGGGCTGGTGATGATCCTCCAGGAGGCCCAGTGACTGCCGCGTCCTCTCAACCCGGTCTAACCGGGAGCACCTCCCACGCCTCGCTGGAGCCGCCCAGCTACCGACGCCCCAGGCGCCTGGGCGATACCGTTGTCACGCATTTGGTCGACCGCATCGTGTCGGGGGCCTATCCCGTCGAGACCGTACTCCCGACCGAGCCCGAGCTGTGCCAGGAGTTCGGCGTCTCCCGCACCGTGGTGCGCGAGTCGATCAAGCTTCTGGAGGCGAAGGGCCTGGTCAAGGCGACGCCGGGGCGGGGGACCCGGGTCCTCGAGCCCATCGGCTGGAACCTGCTGGACCCCCTCGTCCTCGAGGCGCAGATCCGGTACGACAGCGACCTGTCCATCCTCGACGACCTCGTCAACGTCCGGGCGGCGCTCGAGTGCGACATGGCGGCCCAGTGCGCGCGCGTGATCACACCGGCTCAGGCCGAGGCGCTGAAAAGGCAGGCGAACGTCCTCGCGGAGACCCTGCACGACCCCGATCGCTACGGCAGGGAGGACGTCGCCTTCCACGAGATGATCATGCTGGCCTCCGGCAACCGCCTCGGTCACGCGATCATCCACGGCATCCATGCCAAGGCACGGCTGTCGAGCCGGTACAACGGCGACCCGAACAGGGAGGAACTCCTCCAGTCGCTCGCCGAGCACCGGCAGATCGAGTCGATGATCCTCCAGGGCGACGCCCAGGGCGCCGCGGCCGCGATGCGCGTCCACATAGTGGGCTCGTGGGGCAGGCGCCGTCCCGGCGTACGCGGAGCGATGGGCCAGGAAGCCGGCTCCTGAGAGGGCGGCCACCGTGACGCCGGCCGCGGCCGGCGTCACGGTGGCGGGCGAGGGCTCATGCTCCACCCGCCACCCGCGGCCTCTCAGCGGCCGGGCATCAGGGTTCGTGCGTCCCCACGGACCCGGCCGGGATCAGGCCTTCGGCGATCAGGTCGTGCCAGAGCCCGCCGGGGATGTCGGTCTCGAACCGCCGGAGGTTCTCGTCCACCTCTCGCGGTGAGCGCATTCCGACGGCGATCGCGGAGACCGCGGGGTGCAGCAGGGGGAAGGCCAGCGCGGCGGCGGGGAGTTCGACGCCGTGATCCTCGCAGACCGACGCGATGCGCTCGGCGCGCCCGATCACGTCGGCGCCGGGGGCGCGGTACTCGTACGTCGAGCCGGGTGCGGGCCGGACGGTGGAGAGCAGGCCGGTGGCGAAGACACCGACGGCCACCACGGCGACACCGAAGCGATGGGCCGGCGCGAGCACCGAGTCGAGTGCGGTGTGGTCGAGCAGCGAGTAGCGGTTGGCCAGCATGATCACATCGACGAGCCCCTCCTCGATGATCCCGGCGAGCCCGGTTGTGGAGGTGGTCCCGATGCCGATGGCCTTCACGACGCCGGCGGTCTTCAGCCGCGCCAATGCCGCGAGCCCCTCCCTGGCCGCGCTCTTCCACGCCTGGTCGGGATCGTGCAGGTACAGGATGTCGACCGACTCGAGCCCGAGGCGCGTCAGGCTCTCCCGGAGCGAGCGTTCGACACCCGCCGCCGAGAAGTCCCACTGCCGTGTGAGGTCACCGGGAACGGCGAACCCGTCGTCGTCCCATTCCCGGGGCCGGGGGTTGGGCACGATCAGACGACCGACCTTGGTGGACAGGACGAACTCGTCGCGAGGGCGGCGGCGCAACTCGGCGCCGATGCGGCGTTCGGAGAGCCCGAGGCCGTAGTGCGGCGCGGTGTCGAAGTAGCGGATGCCGCGATCCCACGCCCGGCGCATCGTCAGGGCGGCCTCGTCGTCGATCATGGGACGGGCGAAGTTGCCGAGCGGCGATCCGCCGAGGCCGATGACCCCGTGCCTCGATCGGACCCGTTTCAGCAGATCCGCGACCTGCGCCGTCATGCGCCGAGCCGATAGAAGGCCGACGCGGTGCCGGACATGACCGCCTGGCGCTCCGCCGTGCTCAGCTCGCCGACCAGCTCGTCCACCGCTCCCCGCCACGCGACCGGCCCGGCACCCAGCTCGGCGAGCGGCCAGTCGGAACCGTACATGAGCCGCTCCGGGCCGAACGCCTCCAGCGCCACGTCGACCGCCCGGCGCAGGCGGGTTCCGTCGCCGCCGCTCACCAGCCCGGCCAGCCCGGAGATCTTCGCGCAGGTGTTCGGCCGGGCGGCGAGCTCGCGCAGGCCGGCCTCCCAGCCGTCGTCGTCGTCCGCTTCGGCGAGCCCGCCGAGGTGGTCGACGACGAAGCGCACGCCGGGATGCGCGGCCGCGACGGTCGCGGCCAGCGGCAGCTGCCACGACCGCACCACCAGGTCGAAGCCGAGGCCGGCGGCGGCCAGCCGGTCGAGCGCCGCTCCCACGTCGGGTCGTCCGAGCCAATCGGGATCGGGGTCGACATGGACCAGGTGACGGATCCCGACCAGCCTCCGGCGCGCCGCGGCGTCGAGCTCGTCGAGCTGCGCCGCGACGTCGCCCGTGAGGTCGGCCCAGCCCACCACGCCCGCGACACGCGGGCCCGGCTGGGTCAGCAGCCGCCTCGTCTCGGCGGCGCTGTTGATCGACTGCACGACGACGGCGACGTCCACGCCGGTCGAATCGAGCATCCGCTCGAGGTCGCCGTGCGCGAAGTCTCTGTCGATCGCCGCCATCGTCACCGGGTCGATCCACGGCTGCGGATCGGTGGCCCGGTTCCAGAGATGCACGTGCGCGTCGACGGAACGGATCACGACAGGTGCCAGACTTCGTCGAGCGGCTGCCACAGGGCGCCGGGATCGCGTTCCTCGACGATCCGCACCTGGCAGGGGTCGGTGTGCGTCCACCACTCGCGCGTCACCGGATCCTCGGCGATGCGGGCCATGTCGGCGGCGTGGTCGTCGCCGACGTACTCGTAGTAGGCGAACAGCGTGTCGCCGACGATGAAGATCGAGTAGTTCGTGACGTTCGCGTCGCGCAGGGTCTGCTCGACCTGCGGCCAGACGTCGCGATGCAGCTCGAGGTACTCCTCCCGGCGCTCCGGCCGGACGCCGACGACGAGGGCGTGACGTTCGACGCGGGGCTGGGCGCTCACGATCCCACCCGCTCTCCGGCGCGCACGCCGTTGTGGTCGTCCTGAAGAGAGTCCGGGACGAGGCGCAGGCCCGCCCGCTTGGGGCGGACATGGGGCCCGTCGATCGCGGCAGGGGGATCGGCGGCCCGCACGGCGTTGATGTGCTCCTCGTCCACCCGGATGCCGATGCCCGGCTCGTCGCCGAGGACGATCCCGCCGTCCTCGAATTCCTGGTCGACGTGGAGTCCGATGGGGGCCGAGAGGTCCTGGACCTCGAAGGCCAGGTGGTTCGGCACGGCCACGGCGGCGTGCGCGACCGGGTTGGCGTGGTAGGCCACCGGGCTCACGGGCAGGTCACGGCTGTGCGCCACCGCGGCCACCCGCAGGAAGTGCGTGATGCCCCACACGTTGCCCACCTGGACGATGTCGACGGCGTCGGCGTCCAGGAGCGGCCGGTACTGCTCGAGACCGGTGAGGTTCTCGCCGGTCGCCACGCCGGCGCGGATGCCCCGCCGGACCGAGGCGAGCCCGGCGGCGTCCCATCTGCGCACCGGCTCCTCCACCCAGGTGAGGTCCACCTCCCGCTCCAGCGCCGCGATGTGGCGCACGGCCTGCGAGCGGTTCCACGACTCGTTGGCGTCGAGCATGAGGGCGGGGTCGGCCGAGTTGCGCGCGAAGACGTCCCGCAGCGCCTTGAGACGGCGCAGGTCGTGCTCGAGGTTCCGGCCGCCCTTGAGCTTGGCGCCGCTGAAGCCCCGCTCCGCGAAGCGCTCGTAGAGACGTACGAGGGCGTCGTCGTCGAGTGCGATGTCCAGTCCGGAGGCGTAGCCCGGAACGAACCGGTCACGTCCGCCGAGAGTGCGCCAGAGCGGCTCGCCGGCCGCCTTCGCCTTGAGGTCCCAGAGCGCCATGTCGATCGCACCGATCGCGCCGAACGTCGCACCGGAGTGGCCGGTCTTGAAGACCCGGTCGAGCATCCGGTCGTAGAGCGAGGAGACGGCCCGCGGGTCCTCGCCCTCGACGGCGCCGAAGACGCGGTCGATGTCCCCGTGCGCCCCGAGTCCGACACCCTCGACGCCGCTGTCGGTCTCGAGGATCAGCACGTGCACATCGGTGCGTGGCTCGGGCATGACGCCGTTGGCGTCGCCGATCAGCCGGCCCCAGTCGTGCGCAGTCGTCAGGCTGCGATAGCCGGTGACCTTCACGGTTGCTCCTTTGTGACGGAAATGCGACTCACTCCTTGGTGCCCCCGGCCGTCATGCCCGCGACCAGGAAGCGTTGTGCGAAAAGGAAGACGATCAGCACCGGCAGCACCGAGATGACGGTCGCGAGCGCGAGTGTGGGCAGCTGCACGGACTGGGCGCCGGCCGAGCTCGGGTTGAACGCCGGGGTAGAGGCGAGCAGGGAGGTCAGGCCGACCTGGATCGGGTACCCCTCGCTCGACGGCAGCATCACGAAGGGCAGGAAGAAGTTGTTCCAGTTCTGGACGAAGCTGAAGAACGCCACCAGGGCGACGATCGGCGCGGCCAGTGGCAGCGCGACCCTCGTGAACACCTGAAACTCGGTGCATCCGTCCAGGCGCGCCGCCGCGAGCAGGTCGCGCGGAACGCTGGTGGAGAAGTAGATGTAGGTGAGGTAAACGCCGAAGGGGAAGAACGACATCGGCAGGATCACCGACAGCGGGCTGCCGATCAGCCCCACCACGTTCAGTTCGAGGAAGATCGGCAGCACCAGCGCGGTGTTCGGGATCAGCATGACGATCAGCGTCAGCACCAGGAGCAGCCGCCGGAACCGGAACTCCGTCAAAGCCATCGCGTAGCCCGCCGGGATGCTCGCGATCAGCGTGATGACGAGCGCACCCAGGGCGTACAGCGCCGAGTTGCCCACCCACGTGGTGACCGCGCCGTCCTGGAAGCCGAACAGCTGCTTCCAGTTGGCGGCCAGGTCGCCGATGCCGCCGGGCTGGAACGGGTTCTCGACGATGAGCCCGTGCGCCGACTTCGTCGTCGCCAGCAGCAGCCAGACGATCGGTATGACGAAGAACAGCACGAAGATCGCGACCACGACCGCGACGATCGTCCGTCCGCTCCAGCCACTGACGCTGCTGCGCCGCCCCGCGGGGCGACCGACGTCGACTGTCGTCATGACCTCAGTCCTTCTCGAACAGGCCGCCGCGCGTCACGAAGACAAACGACAGCGCGAGGGCGATGACGAGCAGCAGCAGGGAGATGGCCGCCGCTCCGTTGAAGTCGTTCTGCTGGAACGCGTACTGGTAGGCGAGCTGGTTGAGCGAGTAGTCGTTGGGCACGATCGCGTTGCTCGCCTGCGAGAGCAGCTGTGGCTCGACGAACAACTGCGTGCCGGCGGCGAGCGACATGATGCCCATGTACGAGATCCACTTGCGCAGCATCGGCAGCTGGATGCGCCGGGCGATCTGCACGGCGCCGGCGCCGTCGATGCGGGCGGCCTCGATCACGTCGGGGCTGATGTTGTTGAGCGCACCGTACATGATGACGATCCAGCCGCCCGCGCCGGTCCAGAACGCGATGATGGCGAAGACCGGAGGGAGGTTCGCCGGCACGATGACCTGCACGAAGCTGGAGAATCCGAGCAGATGCAGCAGGCCGCTGACCGGGCTGGCGGTCGGGTCGAGCACGAACAGCCACAGCAGCACGCTCGACGCGCCCGCCAGGGCGCCCGGCAGGTAGAAGACGAACCGGAGCGTCCGGCTCAGCCACCGCACCCGGACCGCGTGCACGACGACGGCCAGGAACGAGACCAGCACCACCAGGGCCACCAGCCAGATCACCAGGTAGAGCGCGACGTGCGCGACGGCGGGCAGGAAGCGGAAGTCGCTCACGACCTTGGTGAAGTTGGCGATCCCCGCGAAGCCGCCCTCGCTGTCGGTGAACGCGAGGAAGACCGCGTAGACGGCGGGCAGGACCCCGAACGCGATCACCAGCGCTGCGTAGGGGGCGATGAAGCCGTAGCTCATCGCGCTCCGCTCGCCGGCGTCGCTCCTTTCGCCCGGCCCTCCACGCGGTGCCGTCGTGGCCGACGGGCCGGTCTCATTCATGGCTGTCATGTCATTTGACCGTATAGCCGTTGACCTGGGCCTGGTTCTTGATCGCTGTCTCCCATTCGGGAAGCAGATCGACCAGGTTCTTGCCGCCGGCGATCGCGGGAGTGATCGTCTTCGCCCAGATCGCCTCCTGGCTGAAGACGCCGGAGCCCCACCCGCTCCAGATCTGCGACCCGGCCTTGAGCAGTGCCTGCAGGTCGGTCGCGTAGTAGCCGCTCGACTCCTGCTTCTTGAGCCACTTCTCCGCGGCAGGCGCGTAGGCCGGGTAACCGGGAGCGACGTTCACCTGGTAGTCGTCGGCCGTCGTGACGAACTCGACGAACTTCTCGGCCGCCTTGAGGTTCTTCGAATGGCTGCTGACGAACCAGGTGCCGCCGCCGACGTTGCCGGTCGCGGCGCTGTCGCCCTGCCACGTCAACGGCGCCGCGACGCCGAGCTGACCCGCGGGGACGTTGAGCGACTGCGGGTTGTTGAAGATGGCTCCCGCGTACCAGGCCGGGCCGGGCATCAGGAGCACCTTACCGGTGTACTTCTTCACGAACTCGGGCGTGAACACGCTCAGGTTGGGCGTGGTGCCGTTCTTGATCAGAACGTCGAGCATCGACGCGACGCGCTTGCACTCCGTGGTGCCGGTGCTGACCGTCACCGACTTCGGACCGGTGATGCCGTTCGCCTGGCACTTGCCGCTCCAGAAGTAGATCTCCGGGGCGAACGAGTCTCCGACGGCGCCGACGATGTAGCCGGGGTGCTCCTTGGCCACCTTCTCGCCGAGCGCCTGATACTCCTCCCACGTCGTGGGGAGGGCATAGCCGAACTTGTCGAGCAGGCTCTTGTTGTACCAGAGCGCGACCTGGGCGAGGTCGTTGCGCAGGCAGTAGACCTTGCCCTCGACGGTGCACGGGTCCAGCGAACCCTGGGTGAAGGAGTCGAGAGTGGTCTTCGGGACGAGCCCGCCGTTGAGCACGGCCGCGAACGCCTGCTTGCCGTTGCTCTTCTGGCTCGCCCACGCCGCGTCGTTGTTCTGCGTCGAGAACACGACGTCGGGCCAGCCGCTGCCGGCCCGGTCGAAGAGCTGCACCTTCGTCCGGAACGAGTTGGAGCCGTTCGCCGAGCCGTCGTAGGTGACGACGTTGATCTTGACGTCCGGGTTGGCCTTCTTGAAGGCGTCGGCCGCGCTCGCTCTATCGGAGTCCACCCATACTGTGATGGGGGCCTTGTCGTCCTGAGTAACCTGCGGAAAGCCGTAGGAACCGGCTGAGGTGCCGCCATCGCCGCTGCAACCGGCCAGGGTGAGGGCGATGGCCGATGCTCCGGCGACGCTGATCGCGCGCGTCCATGGGCCCGTGCGTCCGGCTCGTGTGAAACGGAACATGTTCGAGTCCTTTTTGTCCTGTCTCCCACATCGGGGGGTGAGAGGTGGTGATAAAAGTAACGGCATACGTATGATGAGCGCAAGAGTTGCCGCCGCGGGTGCGGTGCGGTGCGAAGGAGAGTGAAAAGGCCGATGAAGGGTGCTGCGTATGTGGGCGGAGGCCGTCTGGAGACCGTCTCCGTTGACGTCGGGCCGCCGGGTCCCGGGGAACTCCAGATCGCCGTCGCGTACTGCGGATTGTGCGGTACCGACCTCCACATCGTGCACGGCGCCATGGACGCCCGGGTGCGCACACCCCTCGTGTTCGGCCACGAGACGTCGGGCACCGTGGCGGCGGTCGGCGCGGGCGTGGAGGGCTGGAAGGTCGGCGACCCCCTGACCGTCATGCCGCTGGTCTGGGACGGCACCTGCCCGGCCTGCCTCGCCGGTCACCAGCACATCTGCCAGAACCTCGTGTTCGTCGGCATCGACTCCCCCGGAGGGCTGCAACAGCGGTGGAATGTGCCGGCGTCGATCGCGGTGCCGCTTCCCCCCGGTCTCGACCTGCGTACGGCGGCGCTCGTCGAGCCCGTCGCCGTCGCGGTGCACGACGTGCGGCGCTCGGGCCTCCAGGTCGGGGACCACGCGGTCGTGCTCGGCGGCGGCCCCATCGGCGTGCTCATCGCCGCCGTCGCGCGCGACGCCGGTGCCCACGTCATGGTGGCCGAGGTCGACGCCTCGCGCCGCAGCCGCGTCGCCGCGCTCGGGTTCGAGGTGATCGACCCCGCCTCGGCCGACATGGCCGCCGAGGTCGGGCGCTGGACGAACGACGTCGGCGCCGACGTGGTGTTCGAGGTGTCGGGGGCGGCCGCCGCGGTCCGCTCCGCCACCGCGCTGGCGAAGGTGCGCGGGACGATCGTCGTGGTGGCCATCCACTCCGCCCCCCGTGAGCTGGACCTTCAGCGCGTGTTCTGGCGCGAGCTGCGGCTGCTGGGCGCCCGGGTGTACCAGCGGTCCGACTTCGAGCGGGCCGTCGACCTGCTCGGCAGGGGCCGGATCCCCGCGGAGGCCGTCATCTCCGGCGTCGTCCCGATCGAGGAGGTCGCGTCCGCGATCGACGACCTCTCCGCGGGCCGGGCCATGAAGATCCTCGTGGACGTGGCGGGGGAGGCCCGGGCATGAGCGAGCTGTTCGACCTCCACGGCCGTCTCGCCGTCGTCACCGGCGCCCGCCGGGGCATCGGCCGCGCCATGGCGGAGGCCCTCGCCGCCGCCGGCGCGGACATCATCGGTGTGAGCACTCAGGCGCGGGCCGACGACGAGGTCGCCGAGTCGATCCGCGGACTCGGCCGGTCCTTCGAGAGCCGGGCGGTCGACTTCGCGGATCGCGACGCCGTCCTGGCGCTGGGCGCCGAACTCGCGGAACGGGCTCCCGACATCCTCGTCAACAACGCGGGCACGATCGAACGGGCCCCCGCGGCGGAGCACCCGCTCTCCTGGTGGGACCGGGTGATCGAGATCGACCTGTCGAGCCAGTTCGCCCTCACGCAGCTGGTCGCGCGTCCGATGCTGGAGCGCGGCCGTGGCAAGATCGTGTTCACGGCGAGCATGCTGAGTTTCCAGGGCGGGATCAACGTGCCCGGCTACACCGCCGCGAAGTCGGGGATCGCCGGCCTCACCCGTGCTCTCGCCAACGAGTGGGCCGGGCGGGGCGTGAACGTCAACGCCATCGCGCCGGGCTACATCGCGACGGACAACACGGCGGCGCTCCGCGACGACCCCGAACGGTCGCGGTCGATCCTGGAGCGGATTCCGGCCGGACGCTGGGGCCGCGGCGACGACATCGCGGGTGCGGCGGTCTTCCTCAGCTCGGCGGCCTCCGACTACGTCTCCGGCGCGATCATCCCGGTGGACGGCGGGTGGCTGGCGAGGTAGCGTGCTCGCCCCATAGGAGAGGCGGGGAAGCCGTTCGGCTTCCCCGCCTCATCGTCGTCCGGCGGCTACCGCGCTCCGGCGACTACTGCGAGACCCCGGGGAAGGTCCGCAGGCCCGGCTCGATGCCGGCCTGCTCGATCACCTGCTGGGCGTCCTCGGGCCAGGCGGTGCCCGACACCTGGACGTTGTCGATCAGCTGGTTGTTGTGCTCGGTGGTGTTCGGCGTCTGCGTGACGCCCGAGTTGTACCAGTTGTGCTGGAGCACGTTGTCGCTGGTGTTGTTGATCGTCCCGTAGGAGTTCGTGAACACCCACACTCCGCAGTCCTGGACCACGTTGTTCTTCATCGTCACGTAGCGGGATCCCTCATCGAGGTAGAGACCCACCGTGCGCTTGGTGTCGTAGATGTAGTTGCCGCTGAACACGGCGCCGGGGTTCGCGGACAGGTTGTACAGGCTCCCGCCGTCGTGGAAGACCTTCTTCACTCCGTGGATCAGGTTGCCGGTCACCTCGGTGTTCCTGAGCGTCGTCGGCGTGGTGTAGATCGGCTGGAACTCGTAGAGGCCCCGTTTCTTGTAGTCCTGGCTGCCGCCCGCGTCGTTCGCGCCCCAGCCCCAGCCGGTGTCGATCCCGTCGTAGGCGAGGTTCGAGACCTCGTTGTGCGCGATCACGGCGTGGTCCACGTACGTGGTCAGGATGCCCGACATCTCCTTGTAGTCCTTCGCGACGTCGGTCACGAAATTGTTGTCGATCGTGATGTCGCGCAGGGTCATCGCCGGGTCGCTCGGGTGGTGGGCGTCCGGCTGCACGCCGCCCGCGACGACCCCCGCGCCACCGAGGTCGGTGAACAGGTTGTGGTGGACGGTCGTCTCGGTGACGCCGAGTCCGATCCCGGCCCCGTTCGCGTTGGCGTCCAGGCCGATGCCGAGGCCGACCTGCCCGAGGTGGGCGAAGGTGTTCTCCGTGAACTTCACGCGGGTGGCCGCGGCCACCTGGACCGCCGCCGGCATCTGGTTCCAGCCGTTGCGCGCGCCCTCGAACAACCGGCAGCCCGACTGACAGCTGCTCAGGTAGTCGGCCGGCTGCGGGACGGTCTTCGGGATGAACGCGCCGTTCTGCTGGTCGGCGTAGCCGATCGACGAGCCGGGGGACAGCCAGGTCGAGTGCGAGAACCGGATGCCCGAGAAGGTCAGGTCGTGCACCGGCTTCGCGTAGCTCCCCGCGATCTGCACGAGCGACTCGAGGTAGGGAAGCACGAACGACGCGCCGTTCGGGTCCTCACCGGCGGCGGCACGGTAGTACAGCTTGCCGGCGGCCGGGTCGAGGTACCACTGTCCCTCCTGCAGGAACGCGTAGGAGTTCTCGAGCAGCAGTTGCCCGCCCGCGAACGGGCGTGCCAGGGTGTCGTACCCCCAGTTGTTGTTCTGCCACGCGGGCTGCTGCATGGTGATCGTCGTCCCGCTGACGCTCTTCACCGGGGCGTACCGATCGGTGAAGGAGCCCTGGCTCTCGACCTCGATGCGGCTCTGGTCCGGCAGCGTCGCGAGGTAGTTCAGCGCGGGATTCTTGATCTCCATCCCGGATTCGGTGATCGTCACATCGCTGCGAGCGATCTTGATCGCCGCGCGCGGCACCGCCATGTCGTTCTTGTAGAGCTGACGGCTGTCCTGCCCCTTGGGCACCGAGGCGACGAAGATGTTCTTGCCGGCGTCGTACGACGTCCAGCCGGTGACGGCCCGGCCGCCGGAGATGACCGGGTGCGCCCCCTCCGCGGCGGTCCAGGTCACCGGCTTGGCGCTGGTTCCCGAGTCCTCCGCGGTGAAACGCAGCGGCTTGTCGAGCCGATAGGTCCCGTCCCTCAGCACGACCGTCACAGCGCTTCCCGCGCGCGCCGACGCGCGCGCCATCGCCTGTGCCGCGGGCAGGGTGCGCAGCGGCTTGCCCGGCGTGCCCTGATTGTGATCGTCGCCGTTCGGGGAGACGACGATCGTGGTCCGGCCGGGATGCGGCGGCACGGCGAGCGCCGGCGTGGCGCCGACGACGACGCCGGCGGCCGCGAGGGAGATGCTTCCCACGAGGGATGCCAAATGGCCTTGTTTCACTTGTCTCTGGCTCCCTGAGTGCGTGTGACGTAACACATAATAGGTATGATGAAAGCCGTCGAAAGAGCGTCCGTCAAGAGGGGTGATTGCCGGGCATGAGTGAGCAACGGAGCGAAGGCCCCGTGAGCAGCCGGCGCGTCGAGGTGTCGACGCTGGGTGAGGCCATGCTGCGGCTGTCGCCCCCGTCGGGCGAGCGGCTGCGCGACTGCGGCCGGTTGCGTGTGCACGTCGGCGGCGCCGAGGCGAACGTCGCCGTCGCCCTGGCATCGGTCGGCGTGTCCGCTCGCTGGACATCGGCGCTGCCGGACACGGTCCTCGGGCGCCGGGTAGCGGACTCACTGTCGAGCGCCGGCGTCGTCCTCGACACCGTGCGGTGGATGGCCGACGAGCGCCTCGGACTCTACTTCGCCGAGATCGGCTCCCCGCCGCGCCCGACGAGCGTCCTCTACGACCGGGCCGGCACCGCGTTCGGCTCGCTCCGCGCCGACGATCTCGACTGGGCTGCCGTGTGCGAGGCGCGGATCATCCATCTGACCGGCATCACCGCCGCCCTGGCGCCGGGGTCGGACGCGCTCGTGCTGCGAACGGCGCGGGAGGGGCGCGAGCGTGGCGCTCTGGTGGTCTACGACGTCAACTATCGATCGGCGCTGTCCTCGCCGGAGACGGCCGCCTTATTCGCCGCCGAACTGGCACCCGACGTCGACCTGCTGATCTGCCGGGCCGAGGACGCGCGCGATCTCTTCGGCCTGGCCGGCGATCCCGCGACGCTGGCGGACGATCTGGCGAGGAGGCTGGCAGTCGATCGCGTCGTGGTGACGGCCGGGGCCGGCGGCGCTGTCGCACGGTGGGACGGCGAGTCCTTCGCGGCCCCCGCACTGCCCACCGTCGGAGTCGATCGGATCGGCGCCGGGGACGCCTTCGCGGCCGGCGTGCTGTGGGGCGCACTCGACGATTCCCCCGAGGACGCGCTCCGCCGGGGGACGGCGATGGCCTCCCTGGCCATGAGCGTGCAGGGAGACCAGTGCCGCTTCAGCGCCGAGGAGGTGCTGGAGATCGCCCGGGGCACCGGGCGGGAGGTCCGCCGGTGAACCTCACGCCCCGCCGCCCGGCCGGTGGGGCGGTGACGGCCTCCGCCGGGGTGATGGATCACCCCGGCGAAGGCGCGTGCCCGGATGGCGTCAGACTCGGGTCCACTTCTGGTTGTTCTGGCCGTTGCAGGTCCAGATCTGCACCCTGGTGCCGTTGGCGGTGCCGGCGCCGGACACGTCCAGGCACTTGTTGGCCCCGACGGCGGTGATGGTGCCGTCGGTGTTGAGGCGCCACTTCTGGTTGTTCTGGCCGTTGCAGTCCCAGATGATCACACTGGAGCCGTCCGCCGTGCCGCCACCGTTGACGTCCAGGCACTTGCCGCCGTAGACCCGCAGCTCACCGGCGCTCGTCGACGTCCACTGCTGGTTGGCCCGCCCGTTGCAGTCCCAGATCTGCACCGTCGCACCGTTGTTCTGGGACGCGCCGTTGACGTCCAGGCACCGGCCCGACGCCACACCCCGCAGCGCGGTCGTGCCACCCGCGGAGGGGGACGGCGACGGCGAGGGGGACGGCGACGGCGAGGGGGACGGCGACGGCGAGGGGGACGGGGAGGTCGATGGGCCGCTCAGTTCCTTGACCCGGATGTTCCGGAACGACACCACATCGCCCGACCCGTGGTTCTGGATGCCGATGTAGCCCTGCTGGAGCGAGCGGACCGGATCGGTGTTGGTGAAATCGTTGATCTTGGTCCCGTTCAGGAACACCTGCAGTCGCTCACCCTCCACCAGCAGCTCATAGGTGTTCCACTGACCCGGCGGATTCAGCGCGGCATCACGGGCGGCGACGTCCGCGCCCTTGAACCCGTAGATCGCCCCGGTCGTCTTGTCCGCGGTGTCGGTGGCGTCGATCTGGACCTCGTACCCGGTGTCGAGGGCCGTCTGGGGGTCGCTGGTGGCCGGGAACCCGACGACCACGCCGGAGTTGGAGTCGCCGGTCATCCTCCAGTCGAGCTTGAGGGAGTAGGAGCCGAACTGCTTGGCGTTGTACCACAGCATGCCCATGCCGCCCTGGGAGGTCAGCGTGGCGTCGCTGTTGGCGAACGAGCCGGGCCCGGCCTGCGTCCAGCCGGTGGTCGACCCGTTGTACAGAGTCGTGTAGCCGGTCTCGGGACGGCAGTCGGCGTTGGTGGCCTTGGCCGCGTAGCGGATGCCGCCGAGCAGCAGGGTACGGAAGTTGGAATCGGCGTACGACTCCTGGGTGTGCCCGAGACCGGTGTAGAACGACCGGCCGGACGCCTGCGGGTGGCACCAGGTGATCGGGTGGTCGCCCATGTTCCCGCCGCTGTAGCTGCTCTCGTTCAGGCTCTGCAGCACGTGCACGTTGGCGCGCGGGTTGGTGCGGTAGTTGTACCACTCGTCGGTGCGCGTCCAGGTCTGGCCGAGATGGGCCGTGGCCGCGTGCGCCCGGTCCTCGTTCCGTACGGTCGCCTGCTGGATGGCCGGGTGGTTGTTGAACCAGGCCCCCATCAGCTGCCCGTAGTAGGGCCAGTCGTACTCGGTGTCGGCGGCCGAATGCACCCCCACGTAGCCGCCTCCGCCGTCGATGTACGACTGGAAGGCGGTCTGCTGGGAGGCGTTCAGCACGTCGCCGGTGGTGCTGAGGAACACCACGGCCTTGTACTGGGCGAGGTTGCCCGAGGTGAACGCGTTCGCGTCCTCCGTGGTGTCCACCGCGAAGTCGTTGGCGGCGCCCAGTTCGCGGATGGCCTGGATACCGGCGGGAATGGAGTCGTGCCGGAACGCGGCCGTCTTGGAGAACACCAGCACCTTGAAGGCGGCGGCCTGGGCGGGGATGGTGGGGATCACCGTCGCGGCGGCGGCGGTGAG
Organism: Microbispora sp. H10830; assembly: GCF_014161375.1. Classification (NCBI taxonomy): domain Bacteria; kingdom Bacillati; phylum Actinomycetota; class Actinomycetes; order Streptosporangiales; family Streptosporangiaceae; genus Microbispora; species Microbispora sp. H10830. The sequence continues at coordinate 5,125 of NZ_JABBWX010000033.1, read as the reverse complement.
CGCCACCGCGGTCACCGACAGGCGTCGCAGCACGGATGTCTTCCGGTCGCTCCCCGCGATGCGCCCGAGCGCGGCGGGGGTCAGATGTCGCAGCATGGGTGTCCTTCCGTCGCCGCCCGGCGCGGCCCCTTTCGACGATGAAAGCTGGGCCGCGCCGGGCGTCACATCAATGGGTGATCGGCCTGAGGCCGGGTGGTGGGTCGGGTGGCCTCAGACGCGGGTCCACTTCTGGTTGTTCTGGCCGTTGCAGGTCCAGATCAGCGCCTTGGTGCCGTTGGCGGTGCCTGCGCCGGACACGTCCAGGCACTTGTTGGCCCCGACGGCGGTGATGGTGCCGTCGGAGTTGAGCCGCCACTTCTGGTTGTTCTGGCCGTTGCAGTCCCAGATGATCACGGAAGTGCCGTCGGCCGTGGCGCCGCCGTTCACGTCGAGGCACTTGTTGCCGTAGACGCGCAGCTCACCGGCGCTGGTGGAGGTCCACTGCTGGTTGGCCTGGCCGTTGCAGTCCCAGAGCTGCACCTGCGCGCCGTTGGCCTGCGAGGCGCCGTTGACGTCCAGGCACCGCCCCGACGCCACACCCTTCAGCGCACTCGTGCTCGCCGAGGGCGACGGAGAAGGGGACGGGGAGGCTGAGGGAGAGGGCGACGGGGAGGACGACGTGCCGGTGTCGAAGGTGAAGGCGTCCAGATCGAACAGGTAGCCCTGTCCTGTCGCTCCGCGGAAGACCAGGTAGAGCGTCGTCGTGCCGGACGGCGCGCCGCTGAGGGTCGCCGACACGTCGGTGAAGGTCTCCCAGCCGCCGGTGGCCGCCACGTTCACCGTACCCAGCAGCGTGCCGGTCGCGGAGCCCGCCCGCACCTCCAGCCGGCCGCCCGCGCCACCGGACGACACCCGCGCGGTGATCTTCGTCGCGTTGCTCAGGTTGTAGGGCTGGAAGGAGATCCAGTCGCCGTCGTCGGTGAAGCCGACCGTTTTGCCGCCCTCGGCGGTGGTGTGATCGGCCGTCTGCACGCCCTGCTGGGCGCCGAAGTGCTCGGCCTGGCGGTGCCGCGGCTGCAGCGTCCGGACGACGGTGGTGGTGAGGCCGCCGTTGTCGGTGTAGGACGCCTGCAGCACCCCGTAGATGTTGGCCGCCGAGTCGTGCTCACCGTCGACCGGCACCGCGATCGACCCGGAACACCCGGACTTGGAGGTGATCTGATGGGCGTGGCTGTCGTGCCCGAGGAAGTAGGTGACGGTTACCGTCGAGCAGTCGATCGTCCCGTCCTCGGGGTCGGACACCGCGACCTGGAAGGGCACCGTGTCGCCGAAGGAGAACAACTGCCCCTCCACCGGCGAGGTGAGCGTGACCGACGGCGCGGTGTTGCCCACGTTCACGGTCACACTCGCCGTGCCGGTCAGCCCCTGCGGGTCACGGACGGTGAGGGTGGCGGTGTAGGTGCCGTTCGTGGTGTAGGTCTTGCTCGGGTTGGCCGCCGTGGAGGTGGTGCCGTCGCCGAAGTTCCACGCGTACGTCAGCGCACCGCCCTCGGGGTCGGAACTGCCCGCGGAGGAGAAGCTCACGGTCAGCGGAGCCGGTCCCGAGGTCTTGTCGGCGGAGGCCTTGGCGATCGGGTTGCGGTTGGCCTTGCCGATGTACTCGATCCGATACAACGCCTGGTTGTTGCTTCCGGTGCCGTAGTCGAGCACGTAGAGGGCGCCGTCGGGGCCGAACGCCATGTCCATGACCTGGGTGCCGCTCCAGGGGAACGCGGAGATCTCCCCGTAGTTCCCGTCGCTCTTGACCTCGATGGCCTTGATCCAGCGGCGGCCGTACTCGCCCGCGAAGAACCGCCCGTCGAGCGCCTGGGGGAACTTGACGGCGGAGTTCAGGTTCGGGTCGTAGCGGTAGACCGGGCCGCCCATCGGCGACTCCGACCCGGAGCCGAACTCCGGCGGCGAACCGGCGTCCCCTCCGTACCTGATCCACGCAGGCTTGGCCGCCGGCAGCGTGGTCAGCCCGGTGTTGCGGAAGGAGTTGTTGGTCGGCCCTCCCGAGCAGTTGTACTTCGGGCCGGTGCTGTTGGTGGCGAAGTTCCACTCGTTGTAGGTCTCACTGGTGGTGTTCGTCCCGGTGCAGTACGGCCAGCCGTAGTTGCCCGCCGCGGTGATCCGGTTGAACTCCACCTGCCCTTGCGGCCCGCGGTTGGAGTTGGTCGACCCCGCGTCCGGCCCGTAGTCGCCCAGGTAGACGACGCCGGTGGCCTTGTCCACGCTCATCCGGAACGGGTTACGCAGGCCCATCGCGTAGATCTCCGGCCGCGTCTTCGCCGTCCCCGGCGGGAACAGGTTGCCGCTGGGGATCGTGTAGGTCCCGTCGGACTCGGGGTGGATGCGCAGGAGCTTGCCGCGCAGGTCGTTGGTGTTGGCCGCCGTGCGCTGCACGTCGTACTGGGGGTTGCGGTCGGTGCGCTCGTCCAGCGGCGAATACCCGGCCGACTCGAACGGGTTGCTGTCGTCGCCGGTGGTCAGATACAGGTTGCCGGCGGCGTCGAAGTCGATGTCGCCGCCCACATGGCAGCACATCCCCCGGTCGTTCGGCACCTCCAGCACGACCTTCTCACTGCTCATGTCGAGCGTGTCGTCGGACTTCAGCGTGAAGCGGGACAGGTTCAGGTGCCCCTTCCACTGGTCGAACTGCGACTGGGTGCCGTTGCTGGGCGCGTCACCGGTCGGCGTGCTGAGCCGTGGCGAGTAGTAGAGCCAGACGTAGCGGTTCGACGCGAAGTTCGGGTCGACCGCCACACCTTGAAGGCCCTCCTCGTCGTGGGTGTAGACGCTGAGTTTGCCGGCCACCTTCGTGGTGCCGTTGGCATCGGTCACGCGCAGCGTGCCGTCACGGGCCGTGTGGAGGACCGACCGGTTGGGCATCACGGCCAGCGACATCGCCTCACCCAGCTCCGAGCCGCCCGACGCGAGCGACACCTGCTGGTAGTCGGACGCCGGGATGGTCAGCGCGTTCGCCGGAGCGGAGGTGAGCGCCAAGGCTCCGGAAGTGATCAGCGCCATCGTGGTCAGCGTTGTGAGCCACGGACGTCGGGACATCGGTTTCCTTCCTGACAGGTCAAGATCGGCCAGGGCAAAGCACGCGCCGCCGCGCTGTTGCCGGAGTTCTGCTTCGTGCCCAGAGGGGTGCCGCCTCTGGTTCCCTCATCCGGCCGCCGATCCCGGCGGCCGGATGAGGGAGGCGTTGGTCGCCGATCGCCGTCGTACGAGGAGGGTGACGAAGCGCTTCCCATCAGGGAAGGCACGTCTCCCGTCCTCGCCGGCACGGCGGGGCGAGGGGAGCGGTCAGGTGCGGGTCCACTTCTGGTTGTTCTGGCCGTTGCAGGTCCAGATCTGCACCTTGGTGCCGTTGGCGGTGCCTGCGCCGGACACGTCCAGGCACTTGTTGGCCCCGACGGCGGTGATGGTGCCGTCGGTGTTGAGGCGCCACTTCTGGTTGTTCTGGCCGTTGCAGTCCCAGATGATCACGCTGGTGCCGTCGGCCGTGCCGCCGCCGTTGACGTCGAGGCACTTGTTGCCGTAGACGCGCAGCTCACCGGCGCTGGTGGTGGTCCACTTCTGGTTGTTCTGGCCGTTGCAGTCCCAGATCTGCGCCTGCGCGCCGTTGGCCTGCGAGGCGCCGTTGACGTCCAGGCACCGCCCCGAGCCCACACCCCGGATCGCACTCGTCGCCGGCGGAGTGCCGCTCGGTGAGACGGTCGGTGAGACGGTCGGCGAGGCGGTCGGGCTGGCCGTCGGCCCGCCTCCCGGCGGGTCGAGCGGGCAGCTGGCCATGTACTTGGAGATGCCGTTCGCGTTGGACAGCGACGGGCACAGGAACGGCGCGTAACGGGTGTCCTTGTCGATGAACAGCTTCATCCAGATCATCATGGTGCGGGCGAAGGCGCCCGAGTTGCCACCGCCACCACCGGCGGGGAAGCCGTGGCCCTCGTTCGCGATCTCCACGTACGCGCGCTCGACGCTACTGGGGATCGTGTTGTACGCGTTCTGGGCGTACTGCGGGGTCACCGTTCCGTCGGCCTGGCCGGCGAAGATGATCGTGGGGCTCTTGATGGTCGCCAGGCTGCCGTCGGGCACGTAAGGCGCCTGCCCGACCGCGGTCAGCAGCGAGGGCCGCTGGTTGGCCGCGAGGATGGCCCCGCCGCCGCCCATGGAGTGGCCGCCCACCGCCAGCCGGTTGCGGTCGACCCTGTCACGCACCGGACTGCTGTTGACCAGGTAGTCCAGGGCGGCGAGCAGCTGGGTGGCCCGGGCGTCGGCGTAGTCGTTGAGGGTGTTGGTCTCGATCCCGATGACGACGAAGCCGAACGAGGCGAGTCTCGGGCCCTGCCAGGCGTAGTAGCTCCAGGCGGTGCCGAAGCCGGGGGCGATCGCGATGGCGCCGAAAGTGCCCTGGCTGGTGTCGGTCGGGTAGTAGATGACCCCGCCGCCGAATCCGTTGCCCCTGGGCACCGTCACCTGGGCGGTGGCGAAGGGACCGCGGTCCGCGGCGATGCTCGCCGCGGTGGGGGCGGGCCCACGCTCGTAGGGGTTGTCCGCGGCGGACGCGGCGGACGGTCCTGCCGCCAGTCCGGCGATCACCAGGAGGACGGCCACGACTCCGGTGAGGAATCCGGTCCGCGGGCGTCGCGGTCTCATGAGGTACGCGTGGAGGGCTCGGCGTGGAGCCGTCCACCGGATTTCCTGTGAGTGCACTGCCTGCTCCTCCGGGTGGGGATTCGTGGCGGGGGGCGAGGCCGGCCCCTCGGTGGAGTCCGAGGGGCGCCGGCGCCGGGCGCGACGGCCGGTGAGGCGGAAGCGTCACATGCGGCCTTCGCCGGCGCGATGGATCACCCCGGCGAAGGCGCGTGCCCGGATGGTGTCAGGCTCGGGTCCACTTCTGGTTGTTCTGGCCGTTGCAGGTCCAGATGATGACCTTGCTGCCGTTGGCGGTGCCGTTGTTGTACACGTCGAGGCACTTGTTCGCGCCGACGGCGGTGATGCTCCCGTCGGAGTTGAGCCGCCACTTCTGGTTGTTCTGCCCGTTGCAGTCCCAGATGATCACGCTGGCGCCGTCGGCCGTGCTGCCGCCGTTCACGTC
>NZ_JABBWX010000032.1:0-45366 GCF_014161375.1 Microbispora sp. H10830 | reverse complement strand
CCATCGTGTGGTGTCCTCCGCGAGAACCTTTGGTCGGGAACTCGCTGACCGTCACACGATGGCTCGCCCCATGTCCGGGGCTTGCATCAACAGCTTGGAGTTACACCACTCGAGGGGACGTCACCGGTAGTTCGTCGTGCCAGTCGTACGCCGATGCCTCCAGCTTCAGCAGGTGCTCCGCCTGGGCGTGCTCCTCGATCGCCAGGTACAGCTCGTTGACGAGCACGGACTCCATGAAATCTACGCGGTCCCGTTTCGCGGCCAGATCCCGCTCCGCCTTGGGCCAGCCGGGCTCCCCGGCGTCCGCCGCCCTGTGCGCCTGGTCCAAGCCCTCCGCGATGCGGGCATGCAGAAACGCGATCAACCCCTCGAACTCGGCATCCGGCAGGTGTGCGTCGGCCGTGATTCCCCGGCGGTGGGTGGGCGCGTCCGTGCTCGCGAGTTCCAGACGGGCCAACCGCCGCCGGAGCATTTCCGCATCGATCGGCTCACCATCCTCGGCGAGGGCGTCCCCGAGAAGCTCCGCTGCGAGCAGAGGGCGATTGCGGACCAGCTCCAGGATCTTGGCTCGATCGGCGGTCGTCATGGTCAGGAGGTTACACGGAGTAATCGTAAGGACGCCGATGGTCCGCGTGGTGCTCGGGATCGTTGTCTTCTCCTGGATAGCAGGAGTCTCAACCGGCGGTTGAGCGCAAACCTTACGATCCGTCCACGCGTCCTTCAGATGCTTATCAGGAGCAACCGCGTCAGAGATCAGGCGAGGAAGGACCCCCCCACGTGTTCGATCGGCAGGAGAAGCTGTTCGCCGCGGGAGCCGACCTACATCGCGCGGCTGAACAAGCTGAAGAACCTGGAGAACCGAGAGTTCCACGAGGAGAAGATCACCGGCCCGGACAAGAACGTCGACGTCGTCGTCGGCATCTTCAACCGGGTCAACTCGGGGGGAACCGCTCTTTCCAAGGGTGATCTCGCCCCGGCCAAAATCTGCGCGCAGTGGCGCCGGCGCGACAGGTCATGCGCGACCATCTGAACGAGTGGCAGGCGAAGGGCTTCGAATTCTCGCTGGACTGGCTACTGCGCAACATCACGCGGTTGCCGTCGTTGCCGACGAGCAGGACGACGTACGAACCGCCCAGATTCAAGGCGATGATCGAGGAGCTGGTGCGGCTGGGTTACGCCGAGCCGGCGCTGGACAGCGAGATCGCCGACCCCGCGAGTGGCCGGGCGCTGGCTATGGCCGAGGCGTTCTGGTCCGACGGATTGCAGCCTGGCCAGGGCAAGCCGGTCGTCCTGGAGCTCGACCCCGAGGTGGCGGACCTGCCGAGGCTGGAAGAGCTGGGGTACGAGGTCTTCACCTCTGTGGACGCGCTGCTCGGCTACGCCACGCGCCGCAACGAGATGGCGGCGGGGAACGAGCAGGCGCCGCAGGAGCCGGTCGCGCCGCCCACTTCGGCGAGCAGTGGCGTGCACGCGGAGTTCGACGCCGCGATGCGATCCGTCTACGCGGAGCGAGGCCAACTATCACGCCTCCTACTACCTCAGCATGCTGGCCGAGCATGGCAGCCTGGCGACGGCCCGCAGGCTGCTCCGCTCGCCGGCGGTGTCCGACGGGTTCGCGGCCCTGTGGGAGCGCGGCCGGCTGGACCTCACGGTCGAGGCTCTGGTCGTGCAGCCGAGGTTCGCGGAACTGTTCACGGCAGCCGAGATCGAGGTCGCCCGGCACCGCCTCGAACAGTTCGGCTGGAGCGCCGCCGTCGTCTGACCCGCTAGCAGCTAGGGCGCGTTGGTGATGGGAGGTGCCGGTGGCGGCGTGCTCGATGGTCGCGGTGAGGTTGGCCAGTTCGGTGTCCAGCCAGCGCAGGGCACTGTCTCGGTAGGGAACCGCGCAGAGGCTGCGGCTTTCGGCCTGCCGACCGGTACAACACCAGGCGATCATGCGGGCCGGTGGGGATGTGCTCGCCGGGGACGGCCATCGCGCGCAGGAACCCCTCCACCGCGCGGTCGGGGTCCACCCGGCGGGCGGGGTCGTAGCCCAGCATGTCCACGAACAGCACCCCGACGCGATCTGATTGTACGTACCCGGCGTGCTGCTCACGACCCGGCCGGACCCTCAGGCCCGGAGGCGGGATCTGGCGCAGTGTCTCCGGCCTGCGGCGACCTCGGTACTGGGGGCCGAAGGTGATCGGGCCGACCGATCCGGATTGGATCATCGGGGCGTGGAAGTCCGACGCGACCAGAATTAGGCAAAAGGGTCGTACGCGCCCACGTCGCCGGGATGACCCGATGTCACGCCAGGCCAGGCGCGGCCCGGTTCAAGGACAGCGAGCTGCCCGCCGGCGCCGTGCGCGACCCTCGGTCTCGTTCAATCTCTTGCCGGACGCGGCGAGCAGTCCGGTGCGGAAGTTGCCCGGGTCGACGATGAGCACGGTTACGCCCGATGGGGCGACCTCGGCCCGTAGCGCTTCGGAGAAGCCTTTGAGTGCGAACTTCGTCGCGCTGTAGGCGGAGATTCCCGCGAACGACAATCGTCCTTCCATGCTGCTGACCTGCACGATCGCGCCGGACCACCGTGCCCGCAGTTGGGGCAGGGCGGCGCGGGTCAGCGCGGGCGGGGCCGAAGAAGTGGACCTCGAACAGGGCCCGCTGCTCGGCCTCGCCGGTTTCCTCCACGGCACCGACGTGGCTACGTCCGGCGTTGTCCACGAGGATGCCGATGCGACCATGTCGAGCGATGACCTCGGCCACTGCCTCGTCATGGCTCGGGTCCCTGCTGCGGCACTAGCTTCTGCGCGGCTCACGCCTGCTTCATGCTGATCTGCTTGAGCACGGGCTGCGGACCTGTCGCAGCGATCAGTGACCTCGTTCCCGGCCGAGGAAGCACGACAGGAGTCGCCTGAAGTCGTGCGGGTGCTCGAGCGCCGGCACGTGCCCGCATCGGCCGAGCACGTGCAGACGGACATCGGCCAGGTGCTCGAGCAGGGGCAGGGCCGCCGTCCCGAGCGGGGTGACTCGGTCCTCGGCGCCGTGGACGAGCAGCACGGGCGCGCGGATCCCTGCCAGCGTTTGCGCCGAGAGGGTGAGATCGTCGGCCCAACGTGCCCTGGGTGGAGGGAACAACGACGCGTATGCGGCCGCCCCCGCTTGCATCGCAGCTGCACGGGCAGCGACGGCCGACTCGGTCACGAGCGCTTGGTCGAAGACGAGGCGACTCAACATGTCTCGTGCCCCGACCGGGCCGGCGGGGGCGGCCCAGAGCGCGTCGAGCTCGGCGGACAGCGGCGCCCCGGGGGCGCCCATCGTCGAGACCGCCACGACACGGGTGACCTGCTGGGGACGCGCGGCCGCCAACGCCAGCGCCACGGCACCGCCCATGGAGTGACCCACCACGGCGTAGTGCTCGACACCGAGAGCATCCATCAGGCCCGCGGCCTGCTCCGTCCACAGCCGGAGCCCACCCCTGGAGCCCGCCGGGATCGGCGTACGGCCGAACCCCGCCTGGTCGGGAGCCACCAGGTGCCAGGACGTGCCCAGCGCCTCTGCCGTCGTCGCCCAGGCTCCGGATCCGGTCGTACCGGGTCCGGAGCCGTGCAGCATCAGCACCGCGGGCCCCGTGCCGCTCTCCAGGACGTGGACGGGGGAGCCGCCGACGGTGACGGTCCGAAGAGCCGTCACCGGGACAGGCCAGGTGTGCTCATGCCGAGGCGGAGTTGATGGACTTCGAGAAGACCTCCATCATCACCCTGCCGAACTGCGGCATGTCGGGCCAGCCGCGGCAGGAGACAAGGTTTCCGTCCACGACGTCGGGAGCGTCGATGACCGTCGCGCCCGCGTTCTCCATGTCACCGGTGATGGGAGGGAAGCACGCCGTCTTCCGGCCCTTCAGCAGCCCGTACACAGCCGGCACCTGCGCGCCGTGGCACACCAGCGCGATCGGGAGGTTGCGCGCGAAGAAGTGCTCGGTGATGCGCCTGACGTCGGCGTCGACCCGGATCCACTCGGGGGCACGTCCCCCAGGAATGATGAGGGCGTCATAGCGCTCGACGTCGACCTCGGCCCAGGGCACGTCGACCGGCAGCTTCCGGCCGTTCTTCTCCACGTAGGCGTCGGAGTTCGGGTCGAACTCGTGGATGACCAGCTGAACGTCACGCATCGTCCGTGACGAGACGTCGACGTCCCAGCCGCCCTCCTGCACGCGATAGTAGGGATACATGGTGTCGAGCTCCTCGGCGGCGTCGCCGGTAAGGAGCAGCGCTCTGGGCACCTGCTTCTCCTCGTATCTGAGGCGGGTGAGAGGATCAGATCCGATCCGATCCGATCCGGTTGAGTCAGCATTCCCCGGCCAAGCCCGCCCGTCAAGCCTTTACCGTCATTCCGTCCGAACCCTTGACTTCGTCGAACAATCGCCGGAACCGTTCGCCGGACAGCAGGATGTGCCGGCGCATGGCGTAGGCGGCGGCGTCGGGGTCACGCGCGGCGATCGCGACCAGGACTTCTTCGTGCTCGGCCATGGCCAAGTGGGTGACCTGGGTGTCGTGGAGAAGCCGGAACAGGTGCACGTGCGTGTGCAGGCGAGCGAGCGCTTCGCGGATGACCTGGTTCTCCGCGCTCAGGGCGACGAGATCGTGAAAAGCGGCGTCGCGTAGCCCGAAGGCGCCATAGGCCATGAGCCCGTTGCCCCCCTCCAGCTCCGCCATCTCCTCCAGCATCCGCCGCAGACCGGCCACCTGCTCCGAGGATGCGCGTTCGGCGGCTCTGCGCGCCGCTGCCGGCTCGAGGAGCAGGCGGAGCTCAAGCATGTCCTCGAATCGGTGACGGGTGATTTGAGGGGGAATGCGATAGCCGGCATGGGGCACACGCACGACCAGGCCCTCGGCCTCCATGCGGTTGAGAGCGTCTCGGATCGGCGTCTGCGAGACCCCCAGCTCTCGCGCCAGCGCGTCGATCGTGACGCGGGAGCCGGGCTCGATCCGTAGCGACATCAGCTGTCCGAGCAGCGTGTCGTACACCTCGTCGGCAAGCCGGCCGCGAGATCTTCTCGGCGGCGTTCCGCCCGTCATGGCCTCACGGCGCCGCACGATCATCGCTTCGTCGTCCATCGTGACGTGAGGTCCTTTCTTACGTTTTCGGGAACCTGTTGATTTCGGTCGCAACGCTGCAGAGTGTTGACGCCCCCAATCGGATCGTATAGGAAAGGTGGCGGATGCCAGCCATCCTTCACCCATCGCGGAAACCCCCGCAATCGCTCCGCTTCGATCAGTTGGAGCTCTTATGAGCATGCTCGACGTCCTACTCGATTCGCCACCGGGCCGGTAAGGACCGAAGGACTTCTCGACTGCTTGAAGCCCCATTACGTCGCGGCGTACCCGTGACGCCGGTCTGCGGGTCAGCCCCTGCGACAGCCGGCAACACGCCTGAACACCCCCCAGCAACTGCTCGGCGAAGCACGCAGCAAGGCTCCAGAAGCCCCCCCCAGAAAGCAGGCAAGAAGATGCGGTCTCCCAAGCGAATAGGCCGACTGTCCATTACCGGTCGAAACGTGCGGCTGGCGACGGCGGCCATGTTGGTGGCCACGACCATGGCGGCTTGCGGCCAGGACGACGGCACGCAGGCGAGCGCCCCGAAGGCGCCGGCGACCATCCCGGAGCTCACCAAGGACCCGCTGACCCTCAGCTTCATCTGGTTCGACTGGCCGCCCGCCCACGCGCTGGAAGACTTCGCGAACGCGGAGTACACCAAGGAGCGGCCGAACGTGACCATCAAGGTCAAGACCGTGCCGAACGCGAACTGGCACGACGCGATGTTCACCCAGTTCGCAGCGCACAAGACCGACTTCGACATCCCGATCCTGGACTCGCAGCACATCGGCGAGGCCGTGACGAACGGCAACATCCTCGACATCACCGACTTCGTCAAGAAGAACATTGATGTCAAGGCATACAACCCGTACCTCCTGGCGGCCTACGGCCAGTACCCCCAGGCGGAGACCGGCAAGCGCGACGAAAACGCCAGCCTGTACGGACTGCCGCTGCTCGGCGACACCTGGACGATGATCTACCGCAAGGACCTGATCGGCGACAAGCCACCGCAGACGTGGGACGAGATGATCTCAGTCGCCGAGAAGTGCCAGGCGGACCACCCTGGCGTCAGCGGGCTGGCGTTCCACCAGGCCAACGGCTCCGACGCCGCGGCCGTGACCTACAACACGGTCAACGGCGTCTACGGCGGCAACCTCTGGGACGCCAAGACGCGCAAGATCGACGGCGTCCTCAACGACGCCGCGGGCCAGGAGGCGATGGACGTCCTGGTCAACAAGATGAAGCCGCTGACCGCCAAGGGCTCCGGCAACTGGTTCATCGACGAGGTGAACGCGGCGGTCGCCCAGGGCAAGGCATGCATCGCGTTCAACTGGATCGCCGCGAGCGGTGGCCTGCTCGACCCGAAGCAGTCGACGCTCGGCACCACGCGGGAGCAGATTCTCGACAAGCTGGGCTTCGCGCCCCTGCCGAGCCAGAAGACGAACCTGGTGCCTCTCGGCGGCATGGGGATGCACGTGTCGGCCTACTCCTCCAAGGCCAACCAGGCGGAGGCCCTGAACTTCATGAAGTGGTTCGAGCAGGCTGACATCCAGAAGAAGTGGGCCGCCGCCGGTGGCGTGCCAGCGCGTACGGACGCCCTGCAGTCGCCCGAGTTCCTCAATGCCGGGCCGTTCAACAAGGTGTACGCCGACTCGGTTCCGCGGATGCGGGACATGTGGAACGTGCCCGAGTACGCGCGCCTCGTCGACATCGAGAACACCAACGTGAACGCGGCTCTCAACGGCGCGAAGAAGCCGAAGGACGCGCTCGACGACATCGCCAAGGAGCAGCAGAGCGTGCTCGACTCCAGCGGTCACAAGGGCGGCGGCGGACTGTGAGTGACCCCGTCCCTCTGACGATCGACCACGGGCAGGTGGCGTCCGCGACGCCGCCTGCACCGGGTCGGTCCCGCCGCTTGAGCGACCGCTGGCTCGCCGTGGCCTTCATCTCCCCGGCGCTGCTGCTGTTGCTCGCGATGTCGGTGTTCCCGTTGCTGTGGGCGTTGTACCTGTCCTTCACCGACTACTCGGCCACCCGCGGGGGGCCGGCCAATTTCGTCTGGTTCGGGAACTACACCGCCATCCTGGCTTCGGCGCAGGTCCACCTGAGGGCCCTGACGACGTTGATCTACGTGGTCGGCGCGGTCGTTCTGCAGACCGTGCTCGGTTTCACCATCGCCTACCTGATCTCACGGCGCACGCACGGGCGAGGAGTGCTCACCACTCTGTTCCTGGTTCCGATGATGCTGTCGCCGGTCGTGGTCGGGCTGTTCTGGCGATTCATGCTCGACGCGCAGTTCGGCGTGATCAACAGCATGCTCGGCTCGCTCGGCCTCGGGCAGGTGGAGTGGCTCACCCAGCAGCGAACGGCATTGCTCTCCCTGATCGTGGTCGACACCTGGCAATGGACACCGTTCATCATGCTCATCGCACTTGCGGGCCTCACCGCGGTTCCCAAGTACCTGTACGAGGCCGCCTCGATCGACCGGGCGTCCGAGTGGTTCCGGTTCCGCACCATCACTCTTCCACTGGTGTGGCCGCTGCTCCTCATCGCCGTGTTGTTCAGGGCCATCGAGGCCTTCCGGTTGTTCGACCTCGTCTACATCCTCACAAGCGGAGGTCCGGGGGTCTCCACCGAGACGTTGTCGTTCCACGTCTACAAGGTCGCGTTCCTGGGCTTCAACACCGGAACCGCCTCGGCGTACGGGATCCTCATGGTCCTCATCGTCCTCGTCCTCACGCAGCTCTACCTGCGCTACTTGAACAAGCTCAAGGAGGACTAATGGCCGTCTCCGTCGACGAGGCCGTGTCCACAGGTCCTGGCCGGGATCACACGCCCTCCACGCGCCGCCGTGGCGGCCGGGGCCGCTCCGTGCTGGAGGTCGCGCTGCTGACCGTGCTGGCCGTCGTGATGCTCTTTCCGGTGCTGTGGATGATCGAGACGTCCATCAAGGAGAACCGGGACGTCTACGCCATCCCGGCCAAGTTCTTCGACTTCAAGGTCACTCTGGACCATTTCAAAGACGTGTTCGCCGGCTCCGGCGGCGGTCGTTCGGCCTTGTCCGTCTCGTTCCTCAACTCCGTCGTGGTCGGCGGGGCCTCCACGGCGCTGGCCACCGTGCTGGGGGTCCCGGCGGCCTGGGCCTACTCACGCTTCTCCGTGAAGGCCAAGAAGGACCAACTGTTCTTCATCCTGTCCACCCGCTTCATGCCGCCCGTGGTGGTCGTGATTCCGATCTTCCTCATGTACCGCCAAGTCGGACTCATCGACAACAAGCTCGGCCTGATCCTCATCTACACCGCGTTCAACGTCCCGTTCACGATCTGGATGATGAAGGGGTTCGTCGACGAGGTGCCCGCGGAGTATGAGGATGCCGCCATGCTCGACGGCTACACCCGCCTGCAGGCGTTCTGGAAATTCACCCTTCCCCTGCTCCTGCCCGGCATCGCCGCGACGGCGGTTTTCGCACTCATCTTCTCGTGGAACGAGTTCGTGTTCGCCATCTTCCTCACCTCCAGCGACAGCGTGCGGACGGCCCCGCCCGCCATCGCCGGCCTCATCGGTGGAACCACTGTGGACTGGGGTCTCGTGGCCGCCGCCTCCGTGGTGTTCGCCTTGCCGGTGCTCGTCTTCGCCTACCTGGTGCGCAAGCACCTCGTCGCCGGTGTGACGCTCGGGGCGGTGCGACGCTGATGGCGGGCATCGAGGTGACCTCCCTGCACAAGCGCTACCCGGACGGGACGGTCGCAGTCGAGCACGTGGACCTGTCCATCGGCGACGGCGAGCTGTTCGTGATGCTCGGCCCTTCGGGTTGCGGCAAGACGACCACGCTGCGGGCCATAGCCGGCCTGGAGAGGCAGACGTCGGGCGACATCCGCATCGGCGACACGCTGGTCAACGACCTGCCGCCCGGCGAGCGCGACATCGCCATGGTGTTCCAGTTCTACGCTCTCTACCCGCATCTGAGAACCCGCGACAACCTGGCGTTCCCACTGCGGGCCGAGGGACTGCCCAAGGCGGAGGTGCAGGAGCGGGTCGACGAGGCGGCCCGGCTGATGCGGCTCGGTCCGCTCCTGGACCGACGACCGCACCGGCTGTCCGGCGGGGAGCAGCAGCGCGTCGCGCTCGCTCGCGCCCTGGTGCGGCGACCGCGCGCATTCCTCATGGACGAACCGCTCACCAATCTGGACGCGGAGCTGAGGGCGGACATGCGCACGGAGATCAAGCACCTGCAGGGTGAGCTGGGGACGACGATGGTCTACGTCACCCACGACCAGGTCGAGGCGATGTCGCTCGGTCACAGAGTCGCCATCCTCAACAAGGGCCGCGTCGAGCAGATCGGCACGCCGCTGGAAGTCTACGACCGTCCGGCGAGTCTTTTCTGCGCCGCGTTCATCGGCTCCCCGCCGATGAACCTGATCGAGGTGGAGGTGGCCGACGGGAAGCTGCGCGGTCAGGGCGGACTGGTCCTCACGCCACCGCCGGGCCTGCCGCGCGACCGTCGCCTGGTCGCAGGCGTCCGGCCGGAGGCGCTGGAAGTCACAGAACCAGGGGCGGAAGGTTCGGTCCCGGCCCGCGTGGTCTCGGCGGAGTGGCTGGGCGACGAAATCATCTACGTGGTCGACCACGGCGGCCAGCGCGACGTACGGGTTCGGATGCCACCGACTGTCCGTTTCGCCGCTGACGCACCGGTCGGGCTGCGGCACATCGGCGGACCCCCGCCGGTCTACGACGTGAGCACGGAAGAGCTGGTGGCCTGATGGGAACCGTGGCAGTGCACGGGCTGTGCAAGTCCTTCGGTGAAGTCCAGGCCCTGGACGGAGTGACGCTGGACGTGCCGGACGGCTCGTTCTTCGTCGTGCTCGGGCCCTCCGGGGCGGGCAAGACGACGACCCTGCGAGCGATCGCCGGCCTTGAGAAGCTCGACGCCGGGTCGGTGCATCTGGACGGGAGGGACGCGACCGGTGACGCCCCGGCCGAACGCGACCTGGCCATGGTCTTCCAGAGCTACGCCCTCTACCCGAAACTCACGGCGTACGAGAACATCGCTTCGCCGCTGCGGGCACGCCGCTGTTCTTCGAGCGAGATCGCCGCTGCCGTCGAGCGGATGTCGAGCCTGCTGCACATCGAACGTCTGCTGCAGCGTCGTCCGGCGCAGATGTCGGGCGGTGAGATGCAGCGTGTCGCCCTGGCCCGGGCGCTGGTCCGTAGCCCGCGCGCGTTTCTCATGGACGAGCCGCTGACGAACCTCGACCTCAAGCTCCGCGTCGAGATGCGCACCGAGCTCACCCGTATCCACCGGAGCCTCGGAGCGACGTTCATCTACGTGACCAACGACCAGGTCGAGGCGCTGTCCATGGCCGACCAGGTCGCGGTCCTCAAGGAGGGAAAGGTGCAACAGGTCGGCACGCCGACCGAGGTGTACGAGCGTCCGGCCAACCAGTGGGTCGCGGGATTCGTGGGGAGCCCGCCGATCAGCCTGCTCGCCTGCCACGCCGAGGCAGGTCAGCTGGTCGGGGCGGCAGGCTGGACGCTGCCGCGGCCCCGCTGGACCACGGCTGAGGACGGCCGTCCGCTGATGCTGGGCCTGCGCGCGGAGGACCTGTCCGTCGAACGGCGTGGGGACGCGTCGTTGCCGGGTGAGCTCTACGGCCTTGAGCCGCTCGGTGACCGGACGGTGGTCGACGTCCAAGTGGGGACGGAGATCCTCAAGGTCAAGGCCCGACCCACCTTCACCGGTACGCCGGGCGAGCGGCTGCAGGTGACGGTCGACCTGGACCGTGCGCACCTGTTCGACGTGGGCACCGGGCTGGCGTTGTCCGAGGCCGGGAGGTAACCGCCCGGGAGGTAACCGCCCGGGAGGTAACAGCACAGGGCGGCGACGTCGACCTGCGCCCGCACGTGGCGAGATCGATCCCCGGCGGACCGTCACCGGTGAGCACGGCCTGACGACACTGACGCGGCCATGGCCCGAAAGGCGATCGGTGGCGCGGGGCGTCGCCCTGCGGCCAGGGCCAAGGCCACGTTCGACCCGCTCGGCGACCTCGGCTCCGACGAGGTCGTGTGACCCGTTCGTCAACGCGCGTGGCGCGATCGCCGAGGTCACGCTGGACATCACCAAGAACATCACAGGAGGCGACGCAATGAGTGACCCGATGAACGTCCTGGCCCCCGAGCACCGGCGGCTCCGGATCGGCGACGCCTGGCGCGACGCCGCCAGCGGAGCCACGTTTGTCGTCGAGGATCCGGCCACCGGCAAGACCATCGCCGAGGTGGCGGACGCCGGCGTCGTCGACGGGCTCGCCGCTCTGGACGCGGCGAGCAAGGCGATGGCGGAGTGGGCGGCGACCCCGCCGCGAAGACGGTCAGAGTTGTTGACCGCGACGTACCGGGCACTGACCGAGCGATCCGAGGAGGTCGCCCGGCTGATAACGCTCGAGATGGGCAAGCCGCTCGCCGAGGCTCGGGCAGAGGTGGCCTACGGCGCCGAGTTCTTCCGTTGGTTCGCCGAGGAGGCGGTGCGCGTCGAGGGGCGCTACAACACCGCTCCCAATGGTGGATATCGCATCCTCACCGTGCCGAAGCCGGTCGGACCGTGCGTCTTCGTAACGCCCTGGAACTTTCCGTTGGCCATGGGTGCCCGCAAGATCGCTCCTGCGCTGGCGGCGGGCTGCACGACGATCACCAAGCCGGCCGCCCAGACGCCACTCACCATGCTGTTCCTGGCCCGCATCATGGAGGAGGTCGGCGTTCCCCCGGGCGTCGTCAACGTCGTGACGACCAAGCGTTCCGGCGAGGTGGTCTCGGCGCTGCTGGCCGACCGTCGGACTCGCAAGCTTTCGTTCACCGGGTCGACCGAGGTCGGGCGCGTGCTGCTACGACAGGCGGCGGACAACGTGCTGCGCACTTCCATGGAACTGGGCGGCAACGCGGCCTTGATCGTGTGTGCCGACGCGGACCTGGACGTCGCGCTCGACGGTGCCATGGTGGCCAAGATGCGCAACATCGGGGAGTCCTGCATCGCGGCCAACCGAATCTACGTCGAGGAGCCGGTGCGCGAGGAGTTCACCGCGCGCTTCGCCGAGCGGATGGGCGAACTCTCGGTGGGCCATGGTCTCGACGACGGCGTGGACGTCGGGGCGTTGATCGACGAGGCCTCGGTCGCCAAGATCGACGAGCTCGTCGCCGACGCGGTCGATCGCGGCGCCCGTGTCTTGGTGGGCGGCGAGCGTCCGGACGGGCAGGGCCACTTCTACCCGCCTACGGTCCTCGTCGACGTGCCCGAAGACGCGCGGATACTGGAGGAGGAAATCTTCGGCCCGGTGGCGCCGATCATCTCGTTCACATCCGACGACGAGGTGATCGCGAAGGCCAACGACACCGAGCACGGCCTGGTCGGCTACGTCTTCACCCGTGACCTCCAGCGGGCGCTCCGGTTCACCGAGGGGCTGGAGACGGGAATGGTCGGCATCAACCGTGGTCTGATCTCGGACCCGTCGGCTCCGTTCGGAGGCGTGAAGCAGTCCGGGATCGGCAAGGAGGGGTCGCACGAGGGCATCCTTGAGTACCTCGACGTCACCTACGCGGCGATCGACCTACCGTGACCGGCCTGCTGCTCCGGGGGCCCGCCGAGGATCACCGTGCCCTGTGCACACATGACCTGACCGGCCTCCACCCGTGGGGCGGGACCCGGGCCATGGCCGGCACGAATCCGCCGGCACCGGGGGACGCCGTCGACTCCGCCGGTGTGCGCGCCGCAGACGCGGCCGCGGCGGGGGATGGGGCGATCAGCCCTTTCGGCGGTCCCGAAGGCTACGCCCTCAGGCTCACGATCGAGGTGCTGGTCGCGACCTTGACTCGTACCGCCCTCGGCGACGATGCCCGCGGGACCCTCGACCCGACCGATCCGCCCGCCAAGGGCGACGTCTTCGTCGCGATGGACCCGAGGGCGCCCGGGCACGACCGAGGCCGGGAGCCCGGCGCGCGCCCCCGCCACCCGGCAGCCAACCTTGCCGACGCCGTCCCGGTCTCGCAGGTGACCTGGACGTCCGCCCAGCACATCACCGCCGACGTTCCAGAGAGGCACCGACATGCTTGAGACCGTCCGCGGACCACGCCAGCTGATAGTGGGCGAAGGGGTCGCGCAGAACATCCCACGAGTGGTGGCCGAGTGCGGCTCGCGGGTCCTCGTCGTGACCGACCGGGTTCTTCTGGGGCAGCCGGGCGTGGCCGAGATCGTGGCCGCCGTGCGGGAGAAGGTCGCAGTCGTCGGGGTGTTCGCCGACGCGACTCCGGACGTGCCACTCTCCGATGTCGCCCTGGCCGTCTCGGTCGCCGCAGAGGTGGACGCCGACGTGATCCTCGCCATCGGGGGTGGCACGGTGATCGACCTCGGCAAAATCGTCGGCGTCATCCGGCGCCACGGTGGGACGCCGCGCGACTTCTACGGCGAGTCGAAGGTGCCGGGGCCGACGATTCCTCTCGTCGCGGTCCCGACGACGTCAGGCACCGGCTCCGAGCTCACGCCCGTCTCGGTGTTGACCGACCCGGACCGCGAGCTGAAGGTGGGGGTGTCCAGCGTCCACATCGTGCCCGACTTCGCCATCGTCGACCCCGAGCTCACCTACTCCTGCCCTGCGACCGTCACTGCCCACTCCGGCATCGACGCGTTTTGTCACGCGGTGGAGAGCTACACCGCGCGACCCCGGGCCCACGGACCGTGCGACCCGGTGGAGCAGGTCTTCCTCGGCCGCAACCCGATCACCGATCACTACGCGCTCCTGGCCGCGGAGCGGATCGCCCGCAGCTTGCCCCGTGCCGTCAGGGACGGAGGCGACAAGGACGCGCGCGCGGACATGTCCTATGGGTCCATGCTGGCCGGGCTCGCATTCGCCCATGCAGGCACCGCGGCTCCGCACGCCCTCCAGTACCCCATCGGCGCAGCCACCCACACGCCGCACGGCCTGGGCGTCGGGCTGCTGCTGCCCTACGCGCTGGACGCGGCCAAGGATGCCATCAGCGACCGGTTGGCCATCCTCGCCGGGGTGTGCGGGCTCGACGTGACCGACGCCTCGGATGCCGAGGCCGCAGATGCGTTCCTCACCTGGCTCGACGGGCTCCTTGCCGACATCGGCATCCCTGCCACCTTGGCGGACATCGGCGTGGCACGCGCCGACCTCCCGCGCTTCGCGGAGATGGCCAGTGGCGTCACCCGCTTGATCCAGAACCATCCGGGTCCGTCCGACACCGCCAGCCTGACCGCGATCCTCGAAGCGGCCTGGACCGGGGACCGGACCCGACACGTCCTGACTCCGGGGCAGAGGTAGTGACGGGCCTTTCGCATGACGACGAGTTCCCTGCCCCACCCTGGGTATCGGAATTGTCGGCTACGCCTTAATGGGAGCCGCCCATTCCCAGGCCTGGCGCCGGCTGCACGCCCACCAGGCCGGCCACGGCCACAACAGCCACAACCCCACCGGCGCACCTCGCTCCACGCGGTGACATGACGTAATCATTCCGCTGCGGAGGGCTGATCCGAAACATCGGGTCGGCCCTTTCGACATTCCGGGGACCACGATCGTCTTGCGTTCTGCACTGATGGCGTTGCTTGACCAGTGGTCAAGTGCAGCGGCTGGTCAGTGCTGAGGAAAGGGGCACATCGGCCGGCATCGCCGATGCGCCGTCGAGTGCGATGGTGAACTCGTCGAGCATCCCCGCGCGGCGTGATCATCGGCAGATTACGTGGACCCCGATGGCCGGCCTTTCTTGGCGGCTAGCTTTGGGACGGCGAATTCATCGTAGGTGCGGGGACTGATGGGTGGGAGATTCCGTTGGCGCGTTGGCTTGATACGTGAGGTGTCGAAGCCCTTGGGCCATTTGGTCTTCTCGTCGAAGACCACTCGTTTCAGCGAGGCGCCTGTCAGGTCGGCGCCGGTGAGCGTGGCCTCGCGAAGGTCGGCGTAGTCCATGCGAGCGCCGCGTAAGTTGGCATTTCGCAGGTCGGCCCTGGTCAGATCTGTTCCACGAAGGTCAACGCCCTCCGCGATGACCCCGGTCAGGGCGGCGTCGCGTAGGTCGGACTGGTAGAGAACGGCGTCAATGAGGTTCGTCCCAGCCAGTCTTACTCCGGTGAGATCCGCTCGGGTTAGATCGGCTCCGATGAGGGAAGCCTCTGTCAGGTCGCTGAAGTGGAGATCCGCGTCCCGGAGTCGAACGGAGGCGAGGTTGGCCTTGGGAAGGACCAGACGGTCGAGAAAGAGCACCTGACCTCGGATCGGGGCCCGGCGGCCGAGCACAGTCAGCGCTGCGTGGATGTCAGGGGCGCGGAGCGAAAGGTTGACATCGCTGCCATGCAGCGTGCTGGCCTGCCGCGCGTGCCCGGCACCTCGTTGAGGATCGCGGCTGCGGTTGCCGACGAACGAGGACAGGATCTCCGAAATAGACCGACGATCGTCTGAGGAGGAGCGGGAGATGCGTTCGAGAGCGTAGATGCCGCCGAGGCGGACGTCCAGGTTCGAATCGCCCAGGTGGGTGATAGCAGCGGCAAAGGACTCGGTGGCCTGCCCGTGACGGCTGAGCTGTAGTTGACGCCAGGTCAGATAGGCGCCGATCAGCAGTACCAAACCACCGACTCCTTGGAGCAGGGCGGTTCGTATGCCGTTCACTGCGGCGGCGTAGTCGTCCGGTGGCTTGGCGGTGCCCAGGTCCCATGCGAGGACATAGCGGGGAAGAAACAGGGCGCAGGCCAGTGTGACGAGTCCTAAGAGCGCAGTGAAGACGAGAGGCGCGGATATCCAATATCGCCATGGGGCGCGTCCTCGTGCCATCTTGTCTGTTCGCACAGGGTGGCCGGGGAGACGAGGCACGTGATCTTCGAAGCGGCTCATGGCACCTGAGGCATCGGCAATGGGAGCGGGGGTTCCACTGTCTCGCGAGCGCAGTTACATGGCCAGGAGCGCCACTGTACGGGTTTCGACTCTGGGCGGTGCGGAGTAACCGATCTCAATGACTGGGTACCGCGGGCTGAATAAGGCGATTGTGGCTTTTCTGGTGCGTCACCCAGGTGTCATCAAGAGTCGCCCTCCCGGACCGTGCCGTCCGGTGACAGATGTATGGCCAGCGTGTCACCGGATTCGAGGGGTTGCAGGCTCGTCTTCAGTGCGCACTGACTGGCGCGAGGTCCCCACCGTCACCGCGTCTCCTGCGCGGCCGGCAAGCGCGCGCCGGACTACAGTCCCGGCTGTCGGCGAGCTACGGCAGCGGAGTGATGCGCAGCACGCGGGCAGCGGTGCTTGACGACGCGTCGCCGGGCGACGGCGCGGGCAGGGTGAGCACACTGCCCTTCCTCCCCGGGGACACGGGGACGAGCGCGCCGGTGGACAGGTCGCGGACCTTCGCCCTGGCCGGCAGATGCAGTCCGGTGATCACGGTCTCCCCGGCCGCCGGGCCGAGCAAGTGGGCGTAGAGCGCGTCCGGCTTGGCCGTGAAGCGCACCGCCACACCATCCTGCGTCGCCGACTCGGGAGTGGTCCAGGCACGCGTGCCGTACACCGCCTCGCCGTGCACGTTCAGCCAGGCGCCGAGTTCGCGCAGGGCCCGCTGCTGCAACAGCGGTATGCGTCCGCGGTCGTCAGGGGAGACGCCGAGCAGCAGGTTGCCGTTCTTGCTCACCACGTCGAGCAGCAGGTGCACGAGCTGCGGTCCCGTGAGCGTGTGCTCGGGGCCTTCCTGCCGGTTCCACCCGAAGGAGATGCCGACCGGCCGGGCCATCTCCCAGGGGCGAGAGTCGACGACGTGACGGCGGGCGAGGTTCGGCGTCGCGACGTCGTAGGTCCCCGACCAGAACCGGTCGGTGACGAGGCCCTCGGGCACCTTCTCGTAGTAGTCCCGGAACAGGGCGGCTGGGTCGCCCGGGTAGCCCATGTCGTTCCAGAGGATCTCGGGCCGGTAGCGGTCGATGAGTTCGCGCCATTGCGCGTCCACGTAGGCGGCGTACTCCGGTCCAGGCGGGCAGCTGTGCCGGACGTCCGCCATCCGGCGCACGGGCAGGTTGGCGAACGACCAGTCCAGCCCGGAGGAGTAGTAGACGCCGAGGCGCATGTCGCGCTCGCGTACCGCCCGGGCCAGCTCGCCGACGACGTCACGGGAGGCGGTCCAATCATCGGGATGCGGTACGGCCGAGGGCCACAGCCGGTAGCCGTCGTGGTGTTTGGCCACGGGGACGGCGTACCGGACGCCGGAGGAGGCGAACAGGTCCGCCCACTCGGCCGGGTCCCAGTCGTCGAGCGCGTTCGCGAACGGCCCGCGGAACTGCCGGTACGGCATGCTGCCGTAGGTCGCGCGGTGGTAGTGCCAGGTCGGGCTGCCCTCTATGGCCAGCCCGTTCTCGTACCATTCGGAGAACGGATGGACGACGAGAGGGTCGGGCTCGTCGGTGCCGCGCGGCTGCGTTTCCTCGTCGACGAGGAGCTCGAGCAGCGACTCGTCCAGTGGAGCCCAGCCGGGCACCGAGTAGAGCCCCCAGTGGATGATGACGCCCAGCTTGGCGTCGCGGAACCAGGCGGGTGTCTCCCGCGCCGGCGCCTCCTCCTCCACGTCCGCGTGCCGCCGCCGCTTCCTGATTTTCGGGGCCGGACCGGGGTTCCTGCGGGCGGCGACTCCCCGGGCAGCGTGGGTGAGCACCCAGGCCCGCGCGGCGTCGGCGTCGTGCCGCTCGACGGCGGAGATCACCATGTCGTGGTCCTGCAGCAGGTGCTCGCGGCCCTGCTCCCAGGCGGCCTGCCACACGGCGAGCCGGCCGTTCACGCCCGACAACGCGTCGGCCAGTGCCCTCAGCATGCCATTGCCGCCCAGGCGGCACAGTCCGCTGTGGAACTCGCGGTCCGCCTCCGCCGCCTCGCCGGGGGTGCCGGCGGCGGCGACCTCGGCCGCGAGCTTGGTCAGCTCCGCGACTCCGTCCGGCCCGGCAAGGCCGGCCGCCCGTGCCGCCGCCGCGCTCTCGAGCACCGCCTGCACTTCAAGCAGCTCGGCCCACCGAGTCTCGTCGGCGATCGGCAGCACCAGGCGGAGCCCGGACATCAGCTGGTCGGGTTCGAGCGCGGTGACGAACACACCCGCGCCCTGCCGCGGGTCGACCAGCCCGAGAGCGACGAGCGCGCTCATCGCCTCGCGGATCGATCCCCTGGACACCCCGAGCTGCAGGGACAGGTCACGTTCGACGGGCAACTGCTGCCCCGGGCCGAACGCACCCTTCGCGATGAGATCGAGGATCTGGCGCAGTGCCCACGAGACGGCGGGGCGACTCGCTCCGGCGCGCTGGTCCTCGGTCATGCATCCTCCATCTAGTGGTCATGGGTACTTTAAGTCATCGGACCAATCTCGGCTAGTCCTCGGGGTGTTTCGATCTTCATCGCCTCGTCTGACCGGAGGTTGTTGGATGAATATCTCGTAACAGTCCCTTTACATGCAGGTCATGCGAAGGTAGAACTCTGCTGCGCCGGGAAGTCATCGGGGCAATTTCCTCGCGCTGTCTCAAGTGGTCCAACCCCCTGTGAGGAATCCATGAGCATCAACCGGCGAGCACTCGCCCTACTGGCGGCCGGAGGCGCTCTGGCGCTGGTGACCGCGTGCGGTGGCGGCGGCTCGGAACCCGCCACGAACGAGTCGGCCGGCGGTTCGGCGTCGGGCCCGGCGACCTTGAACCTGTGGACGTGGACGGGCGCCCCCGGTAAGACGGCCATGCAACGGGCCATCGACGCCTACACGAAGGCACACCCGAACGTCACCGTCAAGAACACCGAGATCGCCCAGAACGACTTCAAGGCCAAGGTGCCCCTCGCGCTGAACGGTGGCGAGCAGATCGACGTCCTCGCGGTGCAGCCGAACCTGTTCGCCGACCAGATCAAGGACCAGCTTCTGCCGGTCTCGTCCTGGCAGAAGGACATGCCGGCCGGCACCATGGACAAGTTCCAGCCGCTCGCTCTCACACAGAACAAGAAGCTCTACAGCGACGGGCAGCTCTACTCGGTCCCGCTCGGCATGTCCGGCTCGGCGGTGGGCTACTACAACGCCCAGATGCTGGACGAACTCGGCGTGCAGCCGCCGCAGACCTGGGCCGAGATGGCGGCGCTGGCCAAGACGCTGAAGGAGAAGAAGCCGGGCGTGTCGGTCGCCGCGATGCCCGCGGGCACCGACTCGTGGTTCCAGGACGAGTTCCTGCTCACCCTCGTCGGCCAGAACGACAAGGGTTTCTTCGACAACGTCCGCTACAACAACGGCCAGTGGAACACCGCGTCGTACGTGCAGGGCCTGAAGGACCTGCAGAAGATCTACGCCGATGGCGGCCTGGACAAGAACATGATCGACGCTGACTACGCCAAGGCCGAGGAGGCGTTCGCCACCGGCAAGGCCGCGATCCTGTTCAACGGCACATGGGACTCGGTCCTGTTGTCCCCCTCCTACCGCGAGGCCAACAAGATCGGCCTCAAGGACGTCGGCGCCATGCCGGTGCCGGCTGTCGGCGATCCGTCCACGCGCTCGCTGCGCTCCTTCCTCGACGTCACGATGGGCGTCCCGAAGACCGCCAAATACCCCAAGGAGGCGGCCGACTTCATCGCCTACATCACCACGGGTGAGGGCGTGAACGAGTGGGCCAAGGATCTGGGCCTGATCCCCGCGCTGCAGGGGTGGACCGCGCCCGAGGGGTCGGTGAAGAGCGACGCGGAGAAGACCGGCCTGAAGACGGTCCAGGACCTCATCGCCAACCCGCACAGCGACCGCAACAACCTCAGCGCGTTCTCCGCAGAGGTGGGCAAGGGCGTGCTGTCGGTGATCGGCGGCGCCGATCCGGCCGAGGCCGCGCAGAAGATGCAGGACGACCTCGACAGCGGCAAGTTCAGCTGACCCAGTCGCCGGCCGGGCGCGATCTGACCGCGCGCCCGGCCGGGCTCCACCGGAAGGTTCATGAATGCGGCGCAAGCTGAAGGGGGAGGGGCGGGTTGCCGCCCTGTTCCTGGTCCCGCTGTTCCTCATGTACGCGGTCTACTTCGCGTACAGCTTCTGGTTCCTGGTCGGCGCCGGCTTCACCAAAGTCTCGATCGGGTTCCGCAACGCGGTCGACGTCGGGTGGAAGAACTATCGGCTGCTGCTGCAGGACGAGACGTTCCTCCACGCGATCAGGAACAATCTGCTGTTCGCGGCCGCCAGCATCGCGGTGGCGCTCACCCTCGCGTTCGTCATCGCGGTGCTGCTGGCGAGCGGCATCGGCGGACGACGGCTTTACTACACGATCTTCCTGGTGCCGGCGCTGACCCCGATCGCGCTGATCGCCACCGTCTTCGGGCGGATGCTGCAGTACCAGGACGGCGCGCTCAACCAGGCGCTGCGTGCCGTGGGCCTCGACGCGCTGGCCGCGCATTGGCTCACCGAGCCCGCCTGGGCCTTCGCCGCCGTCTGCGGGCTGTTCGCGTACCTGATCGGGCTGCCGATCATGTATTACACCGCGGACCTGTCCGCCCTGCGCACCGACGTCATCGAGGCGGCCGTGCTCGACGGCGCGGGCCCCCTGCACATCATGCGGGTGATCATCCACCCGATGATGAGGAGCACCCACGTCACGGTGATCCTCGCCCTGCTGCTCGGCTCGTTCCGCGCGTTCGAGGTGGTGCTGCTGTCCACCGGAGGCGGGCCGGAGGACACGACCGAGATCGTCGGCACCTACACCTACCGGTTCGTCACCTCGGGCGGGTCGTCCATCGGGTACGCCTCGGCGGCCTCGGTGCTCGTCCTGATCGTGGCGCTGCTGGTATCGGCCGTCCAGGTGATCGTGACCAGAAGGCCGGGGCGGCGGGATCGTGAGAACCCGGAGGCACCCGGCGGCGTCGAGGACGCCGCGTCCGCCGCCGAGCCGTCGGCCGCGAAGGAGAGCCCGGGAGAGAGCGCGGGAGAGAGCGCGGGAGAGAGCGCGGAAGAGACGGCGAAGGGAACCGCACGATGATCGGCATGAAGCGCTCCGCCCCGTCGGACGCGACCGGATTCGGCCTGCTGGCCCGCCGCCGCAGAGACCGGCTCATCATGCAAGTCATGCTGGCCGTTACGGCGCTGATCTGGCTGTTTCCCGTGTACTCGGCGGTCAGCGAAGCCCTCAAGGTCGGCGGCCTGGCCAACTTCGCGTCCCTGTTCACCGATCCGCTCGGCGGCGTTCCCATCTGGCGCACGTACGCGAACTCCTTCGCCAACGGCATCGTTCACACGCTTGTCGTGCTGGCCGTGTCGCTGCCCGCCGGGTACGCCTTCGGCAAGCTCCAGTTCCGCGGGCGGGAAGCGCTCTACTACGCGACGATCCTGTTCCTGGCCATCCCCGGCACCGCGATCCTGGTGCCGCTCTACCACGTCACCGACGAGCTCGGCCTGTTCAACACCTACATCGGCGTCGGGCTGCCGGAGGCGGCGCTGACCGTGCCGTTCGGCGTGCTGCTCATGCGCAACTACGCCGACAACGTGCCCGACGCGCTGCTGGAAGCGGCGATCGTGGACCGGGCCGGGCACCTGCAGATCTTCCGGCACGTCTTCGTGCCGATGGCCCGGCCGGCGATCACCAACCTGACCGTCCTGTGCTTCATGTGGTCGCTGCAGGACTTCCTGTGGCCTTCGATCTTCAACACCAAGGCGGAGATGACTACGGCGGCGCAGGCCGTCGCCACCTTCCACAACGCCCTGTCGGCCTCGCCCGCCGACAGCGCGCGCTACAGCGCCAGCCTCGTCCTGCTCGCCCTTCCCGCCGTCCTGCTCGTCGTGTTCGGTCTGCGCTTCATCACCAGCGGTCTGACCAGCGGCGCGCTCAAGGACTGAGCCTCACCTCTCGGGGGTCTTCCTTCATGCTGCCCAGAAGAACCGTTCATCTGGACTTCCACACCGGCCCGCAGGTGCCGGAGGTCGGCACCGCCTTCGAGCCGGACGCCTTCGCCCGCACGCTCGTCGACTCTCACACGGAGAGCGTGACCCTGTTCGCCAAATGCCACCACGGACTGCTGTATTACGAGACCGACCGGCCGGAACGGCACCCGGGCCTGGCCAAGGAGTTGAACCTCCTGGACGAGCAGATCGAGGCACTGCGCGGGGCCGGCATCCGCACGCCCGTCTACCTGAGCTTCCTGGTGGACGAATACGCCGCCGAACTCGCCCCCGAGTGGATCGCGCTGGAGGCGGACGGCCGCCAGGTGCGCCGGTCGCGCGGACGGTTCGACCCCGGCTGGTACGTTCTCGACCCGTCGAGTCCGTACCAGGACTACTTCGCCGATCAGCTGAACGACGTGCTCGCCCACTTCGGCACGGTGGACGGAATCTTCATCGACATGTGCTGGGACCAGCCCAGCGCCTCCAAGTGGGCCGTCGACGGCATGCGCCGGGCTGGGCTCGACCCGGCCGACGCCGGGGACCGGAACCGGTACGCCCGCAAAGTCGCCCACGAGTACATGGCCCGCTACCGGGACATGATCGTGCCGCACCTGGCCGACGACGCGCCGATGAGCGTGTGGTTCAACAGCCGCCCCAAGACCGCGCTCGGCGAGGAGGTCGGCTATGTATCGCACGTCGAGATCGAAGCGCTGCCGACCGGGGGATGGGGGTACGGCTACCTGCCCTACGTGTCGCGGTTCGTCCGCCCGTTGGGCGTGCCCGCACTCGCGCACACCGGACGCTTCCACAAGAGCTGGGGGGACAACGGAGGGCTCAAGCCCCCCGCGGCGCTGAAGTACGAGTGCGCCCAGATGCTCGCCTACGGCCTGACGGCCGGCGTCGGCGACCTGCTCCACCCCAGCGGGCGCCTCAACCCCGAGACCTACGAGCTGATCGGGGATGCCTACGCCTACCTCAAGCGGTGCGAGCCGCACGTGGAGGATGCCGCACACGTGCGCGAGTTGGCCGTGCTGATGGACCCGGCGCTCGGTGACGATCCCGGGCCCGTCGGCACCGGCCTGGTCCGGGCGCTGCAGCAGCTCCGCCTCCAGTTCGACGTGCTCGCCCCCGACGCCGACCTGTCCGGCTATCGCGCGGTCGTCGTACCGGAGAGCACGCCGCTCACACCGGACGTCATCGCGTACGCCGAGGGCGGCGGGGCGGTGCTCGTCGCCGGGCAGCCGTTCCCCGGCGTGGCGGCGCAGGCGGAGGGCGAGCCGCTGGCAGGAACGTTCCTTCGCCCGGCCGGCCGGCCCGAGGCCTTTCCGTACGCGATGTACGAGCCCGTGCGAGGACTGCTGCCCGAGCACGGCGCCGAGGCGCTGTACGAGGTGGTCGAGCCGTACTTTCCCCGGTCGTGGGACGCATTCAGCGGCCACGACTACACCCCGGCCGGAACCGAGCCCTCCCGCTACGCGGCGGCCGTCGTCAAGGACCGCGTCGCTGTCGTCGCCGCGCCGATATTCACCGCGTACGGCAGGCATGCGCCGCTGGCGTACCTGGCGATGCTGCGCGAGCTGTTCGGCCGGATCCTGCCCGACCCGGTGGTACGCACCGGCGGTCCCTCTCACCTGGAGGCCGTGGTCGTGGACACCCCCCCGGCGCGGATCGTCCACCTGCTGAGCTTCCTGCCGTCGCGGCAGGCCGAGGGGCTCAGCCCGATCACGCTCGAAATCGAGGGCATCGACCTGCTGCGCGATCCGTTCCCGCTGGTGTCGACCGAGGTGGCGGTCAGGTCGGACGCCCCGCCGGCCGCCGTGCGACTGGAGCCCCACGGGATCGACCTGCCCTTCACCCACGAGAACGGCTACGTCCACGTGACCGTGGACGTCCCCGACGGCCACGGCATGGTCGTCGTCGCCCGCTGACCTCCACGTTCCCCGTCCCTCCCACCCCCCATCACCTCCGACCTGACCAGAGGTACCCCATGTCACGAATATCGGCGCTCGTCGCGCTGATCCTGGGAGCGGTGATGCTGGTCGCCGTCCCCGCCCAGGCGGACGACGTGCCGCTCCGGCTCACCATCGACAACGCTCACCCGCTGCTCATCACCCAGGTCCTCATCGGCTACAACTTCGGTGAGGACCCCGGGTTCCGCCGCGACCTCAACGACGGCTGGAACATCAGGCAGAGCTGGGCCGCACTGCCCGACGAGCTCAAGGGCAACACGGCGTTCGTGCTCCACCCCGGGCACAGCCAATGGGCCGACGCGAAGCCGGAGGTCGCCCGGCGCTGGGTGGAGGACAACCTGGCCGAGGGCCGCGATCTCGGCATCCCGATGTTCGTCCTGTGGGGCGAGTCGCCGACCGCGCCGGCCGACAGCTATGAGTGGATCGAGAAGCTCTACCAGACGTACCCGAACTTCGTCGGCACGGTCGTCTCCGAGCTGACCGGAACGCTGAACACGCTGCCGAAGATCCTCGAGGTCGCGCACAGGTACGGCGGCTTCCACGTGCTCGGCTCGATGGAGGAGGCCAACCTCCTGGGCGCCAGGCTGGAAGACCAGGCGTACTGGGACAGCGTCCGGCCATACGCGGAGAACTTCATCTTCAACCCGAAGAACATGCACGAGAACTTCGACACGTCCAACGCGCAGGCGCTGGGCGCGTGGCTCGCGGGTGAGATCGGCAACTGGGGGCCGTACTTCGACGGCTACGCCTACTACGGGTGCAACGTCTTCGGGCAGGGCAGCTACACCTCGCTGAGCCGCGGCGACCGGTGCTCCCGGTCCCAGCCGGAGACCGTGTACGCGATGGCGATGCTCGACCAGTGGCAGAACGGTGCGACGGTCTTCCACCTGGAGAACCAGCTCGACGTGCCGGCGCCGGGCAACCTGTACTCCCCGGTCTTCTACCAGTCGATCCTCCCGGCGATGCGCTACATCCTGAGCCACCCCGGGCCGACCAGGGAGCAGGTGCTCGCCAAGACGAAGATCGCGTTTTCCGAGAAGGAGGGCACGATCAGCTCGCTGCCGGACACCGTGTCGGCGCGCAACGCCCGCACCACCTTCTTCGACCTCTATGAGAAGGTGCCCGACGCGCTCGGCGGCCAGGGACTGTGGTATTACCTGCGGTCGTCGGGCCGGTACGGCATCGTCCCCAGGCTGCCCAAGCTCGCTCCCCAGGAGATCGTGGACAAGATCCCCACGATCGTCACCAAGTCCTCCTACAGTGCCCAGTTGACGGCGGGGGACGCGAAGCGCGCGTTCTTCGACGCGAAGTATCCGGAAATCTCCTCAGGTGATGCGTTCGTGCAGCGGTGGGATGACCAATGGCTGGTCTACAACTCGCGTTACATGGACAACGTGAACCAGGACGCGGTCCTCCACCTCGGCGGTCCGGACTTCACCCGGCTCGATATGCCCGAGATCACGCCGCACACGTACGCGATGATCGACGCGTCGGACCACCGGCTGACCATGCAGGTCGACGACTACCGCTCCGACCGCAGCCAGGACCTGATGCGCGACGACGGCCGGCGGGACATGGAGTTCATCCGCGACTACCCGAAGTACGCCTACGTCCCGAACGCCGCCGACAGGCAGCTGCGCACCACGACCATCCGGGTCCACGCCACGAAGCGACCGGTGCTCACCATCTCCGGCTATGACGGGCACTACACCTACGAGCAGCAGTGGAACGAGAACACCGGTGTCTACACGCTGACGCTCAAGCACAACGGCGTGGTCAACGTGGACCTCAGCACGCAGGTGAACACCGACGGCTGGACCTCGGTGGAGGACGAGAGCCCCGGTGGCACCGGCTCCGCGCGGCCCTGGATCCGGTTCGGCGACGGCGACAACCGCGTGATCAAGCACGGTCACACCCAGGAGGTCGCCTTCGACGGCACGACCGTCCAGTGGGCGCTGCTCGGCAAGAACGCCACGGTGACGATCGACGGCGCCGACTATTCGGGCGTCACCCGCGCCACCGGCCTGCCCAACGGCCCGCACACCCTGCGTGTCGACGGCCCCGGCGTGCGGATCCGCGACCTGGCCTACGTGCCGTCCGTCGAGCACATGCTCACCGACATCCACGACGACGACTTCAGCTACGCCACGGCCGCCGAGGACCAGGACACCGTCTACGGCTCCGACAAGTGGCGGGTCGCCGACGGGCAGCTGAAGCTGCTGCCGTACGTCTTCCCGTTCTTCGGCGACGTGTCGGTCTACAACACCGACGTCAAGGCGCAGGACGTGGTGTACGAGGCCAAGATGACCCTGCTCAAGGGCACCACCGGCCAGCTCATGCTGCGGGCGGACGAGAAGAACAAGACCAGCTACATGCTCCGGCTCGACCCCAACCGGGTCGGCGAGGGCGAGCGCGCCTCCGCCACCACCGGCGACGTGCAGCTCATCTTGGACCACGCCACCCAGCTCGCCGTGAACACGAGCGTCGACCTGGTCACGGGCCGGCAGTACGCCGTGAGGTTCCAGGCGATCGGCGACCGGATCCAGGCGTGGATCGACGGAAACCTCGTCATCGACTACACCGTCACCGCCGCCCAGCGCCGCGGCGCGGGCTACACCGGCATCCGCATCGCTCAGCGCAACGGCGGCGGAATGGGCGACTTCGTCCTGCTCGACGACGTCCGCTTGACCGATCCCGACGGCACGGAGCTGTACCACAGCGACTTCGCCGACTGGGACGCGGCCAAGGGCTGGATCACCGAGGGCGCCCTGGTGTTCGGCGCCAGGGACACCCGGTCGAGCTTCGAGTTCCCGTGGCGCTGGCAGGCCGCGTCCGGCACGTGGAAGGTCGTCAACACCGACGCCTTCACCGGCGGTGAGACCGGCTACTACACCGGCGCGGCCGGCGACGCCGACGCCCTGGTCACCGCAGGAGACGACGCGGCCTGGGCGGCCGGGGGAGGCTACCTCTACTCCTCCCAGGTGCGGATCGACGACGGCGACGCCGCCGGGCTGCTGTTCCGCGTGCAGGACGCCGGCAACCTCTACCGCGCGACGCTCGACGCCGCGCACCAGCGGGTGACGGTCGACCGGCGCGTCAAGGGCGAGTGGACGCAGGTCTCCTCGGCCGCCGCGCCGGTCGACCTGGCCGCCGATCGCTGGTACGCCGTCAGAGTGAGCGCCCGCGGCCCGCTGATCACGGTCACCGTGAACGGCAGGCAGGCCCTGTCGGCCCAGGACGCGACGTTCGCCAAGGGCGGCGTCGGCTACTACCTGCCCGCCGGCGCCAAGGGGAGCTTCGACGACGCCCGCGTCGCCGTGCTGCCCGCCCTGCCCGCCGCCGGGCCGGACACGGTCGCCGTGATCGCGAAGGACGGCGTCGCCGGGCGGCACGTCGTCGGCTACGACGTCCAGGGCGTGAAGACGGCCAAGGACGCCCAGCCGGCGCTGCCGGAGACGGTGACCGCTCTCTACTCCGACGGCACCCGTGGAGAGGTCGCGGTCACTTGGCCCGAGATCGCGGCCGACCGGCTGGCCGTCGCGACGACCCCGTTCGCCGACGGCCAGTCGCGCGGGAAGTTCACCGTCGAAGGCACGGTGGAGGGCACTACCCGGAAGCCGTCGCTGCCGGTCACGGTGATGCCGAAGCTGGCCCAACCGATCACGACCACGCTGAAGTACAACCCCGCGAAGCCCGCGCTGCCCGCGCAGACCTTCAACAACGTGGTGTTCGACGCCGGCGGCGGCGTGACCTTCACCCGCTTCGTGTACGTCCGCTGGGACCGGCCGATCACGGTCTCCGCCGGCGGGGAGCAGGCCCAGACGCTCACCGGCACGATCGCCGACCACCCATGGGAGAAGGCCAAGGCCACGGTCACGCTCGACGTCAAGCCCGACAACCTCGCGCTCAACAAGCCTGTGGTGGCCTACGGGCAGACCTCGAACGCCAACCGTGTGCCCGCGAAGATGGTCGACGGCGACCCCACCTCGGGCTGGTACTCCGGCGGCGCCGCCGACGGGGCCTTCTCCGACGGCACCTCGGGCTCGACCCAGGGCTCGCTGTGCACCTGGGCGTACGTCGACCTGGGCAGCGACCGGACCATCAAGTCGTACGAGATCCAGTTTGGAGAGAACCTCACAAACTGGGGCAACATGTTCGACCCGCCGTACCAGATCCAGGTGCTGACGGCGGCCCAGGCCGCCGCACACACGGCCGCCGAGCGTAACTCCAGCGTCTGCACCCGCCTCAGCGGGGGCAACGGACACCCGACGGTCAGCGCCGACAAGGACATCTGGACGACGGTGTCGTCCGGCGTCGGCACGGTCGCAGCAGCCCGGCACGCGCTGAGCGCCTCAGTCACCGCGCGGTACATCCGCGTGTTCTCCAACGAACCTCTCACGGCTCACCGGTATGGCGTCGCCGTGATGGAGTTCGCGGCGTACGCCTCCTGACACCGCTGTCCGCCCCAGCGGGGCGGACACCGCGACGACCCCGGGCCCGGACGGCCGCCCGAGCCGCCCCGGGCCCGGCCGTGCACGGTCAGACGGCCCTGCGTGGCTAGCAGCGGTCGGCGCCGTTGGCGGCGTATTCCGGGCGGTCGGCCTCGTCCGTGCACACCTCCGTGTGGGCCAGGCCGTACCGGCGGGCGAACGTGCGGGCGGCGGCCGTTCTGACGAGGCCAGACTGGGAGAGAGCTCATCGCGTCGAGGAGCAGGCCGGGGGACAGGCTGGTGACGTAGGCGCCGTCGCCCTGCCGCGTCTGCAGGACCCGCATCGCGGCCAGGGCGCGTACGGCCTCGCGGAGCGTGTTGCGGGCGACGCCGAGCCGTTCGGCGAGGTCCTTCTCGACCGGGAGCTTCTGGCCCGCACGCAGCTCGCCATCGCGCAGGACCGGGACGATCTCGTTGACCGACGCGAGCCGGCAGGAGTCGATCGCGCAGAAGTCGCTCTGGCAGAAGTCGATCGCGCCCGCCTGGAGGAGCTGCTCGAACATCACCCTGTTGTGGCAGTGTTCGCCGGTGGCGACGCCGACGGGGGCGACGGCCTTGCGGATGGCGCCGTGGCCGAGCACGTCGTCGGGGCTGATCGGCTCGCCGATCTCCTCCCGCGCGATCGCCAGGCGGCGCGCCCGCCCTGCGCGCGGCGAGATCCCAGGCGGAGTTGAGTACGGCCGCGGCGGACAGGTGCACCACGCCCTTCTCCGGCCCGGGCCGGCGCATCCGGCTGTCGGCCATGGTCTCGCGGTCGAGACGTATGCGGTCGAGTAGTCGCCGAGCAGAACGCAGTATCCGTGCCGTTCCGTCCGGGGTGCCGTCCGATTCACCCTCGGCCAGCCGCTCGGCCTCGCCCAGCCGTGTACGGTGCCGAGTAATCCCGATGCCATGTCGGCTCCCGATACCGGCAATGGTCTTTCTCGTCGCCTTAACACAAGGACGCGACCGTGACACACTGCCGAATGTGATTTTGCGACCGATCCGCGAAGCGGACATCCCTCGCATCGAAGCCGGATCCTCCACTCCCGAGGGAACGGGCGAGCTCCAGTGGTTCGGCTATCGCACCTTTCATATGATGCGGGAGCGGGTGACGAAGGACGGTTACCTGGGGCCGGAGGCGGGCGGTCTCGTCGTCGAGTACGACAGCGAGGTCGCGGGGTGGGTCACGTGGTCCAAGCATTTCTGGGGACCTGAGGTCACCTCGTGGGGCTGGACCATCGGAATCATTCTTTTTCCGGCGTTCCGCGGCAGGGGGATCGGTACCGCCGCGCAGAAGGAACTGACCGACTACTTGTTCGCGCACACCCAGGCGGAACGGATCCAGGCGTTCACCGACGTGAGCAACGTGGCGGAGCAGCGGGCATTGGAGAAGGCGGGATACCAGCGAGAGGGCGTGCTGCGCAGAGCGCAGTGGCGGAACGGCGAATGGCACGACCAGATCCTCTACGCGGCACTCAGGGACCGGCGGGGCCACATCTGAGGCACGTGACCGGTATGCCTGGACGCCTCCTGCCGGAGGTCCTCAGCCGGTGGACGTCGATGGCCTGCGCCGATACCGGGCAACGCTCTCCCGCGCCACGCTCGGAAGGCGGTTCACGCAGGGAAACACCCGCTGGTGAGAGTCCCCCACCGCGTCCGTGACGCGCAGGACAATGTCGAACCGCTCAAGTTCGGCGAGCGCCTTGACGGTGAACCAGGCAAGCATCGACCCGTCGGTGTAGCTTTGCACCGATGGCAGGGCGGATCCCCGCGTTCTCCACCGGATATGAAAGTCCCTTCCATCCACCAGGCCGCGGGATCGCATTTGGTCGTTGACGACGGACAGCGGCACCCAGTGATAGCGATCGTTCGGTACCGGTTGGCCTACGAATCTCACGTAGTACCGATAGTCCTCGACGACAGCGATTCCTGACCCGGCGTTGTAGATCCAGACCCTCCACTCGTCGCTGTCGGGACTGAAACGGATCCCCTCGTCGTCGATTGCGAAGCTGATGACGGGCCGTACGGCTCTCGCATACTGCATACGCGCCAGGAGCAGGCCGGTCGCCAGGGCGAGCAGGTTCGCCGTGGTCGCCGCGTCGATCACGCTGAAGGTGAGCACCGCGGCGGTCTTCCTGCCGATATTCGCGCGCAGAACCTCCCAGCCCAGGTTCCCGGCGAGCAGGGAGATCACCAGCATCGGGAACAGGAAGAAGAGCAAGGAGCGGCGAACGACCCGTTGACTGCCGAAACTCTCGTCGTCCGGATACGACGACGCCGGTCCGCGCGCCACGAATATCGCCTCCCTCCCCGCGCGACGTTTATGTCACTGGGCTCAGCAGAGCGCCGGAAATGGCGGAAGTCAAGGGATCGGTGTTTAAGGTCCTGTTATAAACGACAGGACTCGCAGCACGGATGCGTGCTATCCGCGTGTGGGCCTTCCGGCCGGCTGCGTCGCAGGCCGGCCGACGAACACGCGGTCTGGAACGTCGACGGCCGCCCGCCGGTGCTGCCTCTCGTGCTCGGGAGCGAGGGATGGGCCGGGTGAACATCGAGCTGGATCCGCTCGTGGTGAGCGACTGGCCCGGCAGTGAACGGGTGGCTCGACTGCAACTCCCTAGCCTCAGGGGGCCGTCGAGGGCCAACGCGGCAGGCCGCACCGGTTCCTCTCCCCGTCTGTACTGGCCGCCGAAGGGAAACTCCAGCCAGTCGTGCCAGGGTCCGGAGGGACCGCCGTCCAGCGCGTGCGCCGCCGGTTCGCAGGAGTCACGCCACACCCACGAGCGTCTTGGCCGGGACGATCGGCGCGTCCGGTGGGCTCCCGCCCTCATGGGCATCCCGCTGAACGAGCCGGTCGGCGTACCCCCTGATTCGGGTGCCCGTCCCCATCCGCCGGCGATCGCGGCGGCCTCACCGTCACCGCGGTCGGCTTCCGCGTGGGAAGCGGCACGTGGCGATCCGCCGCCGCGGCAGGCGAGTTCGGCGGCAACGCCACCTCCCAGATGCGCCCGTTTCCGACGACCATCGGCACTTCTCCGGTGCCGGGCACGGCGCCAAGGGGCGTCGCTGGAACGCCTGGGTCCGGACACGCATCGACACATGTCGACCCGGTCACCGGCGGCTGCTGGTCCGCCGCAACCAGGCCCACCGGGGAACTGGCCTTCTATCGCGGCTGCGTACCCCGGTCGGCTCCGCCGGCCACCCTGGTGCGCAGCGCCGGCATCCGATGCCTTGGTTGAGGAATCCTTCCGGGCCGCCAAGGGCCAGGTTGGGCTGGACCGCACGTTGATCTCAATGCGTCGCCGAAGTACTCGGACGCCTTATTGTTAGCGTTAACATTTGGTCTACCGGCCGAGCCCCTCTCCATCGGGTGGGTGGAGGTGGTGTGGGGGAGAGCGAATACGAGAGAGGGTGCCACTGTCAAGGGTCCGGCGCGTGCTTGCGTCGGGCGCCTGGGCCTGGGTGCGAGCTGGCTGGGCGTTACCGTGACGGCTCCCGGGCCAGCAAGTGCCTACGGTGAAACTTTCATCTAGGCGCTTCTCGCAGGAAAGGTGGCCGAAAGTTTCCGGCAGCTAGTTACCTCTGTGAGTGCAATTCTCTGTCTGCATCGCCGATACCCCAAGCGAAAGTTTCCGTCGTCGTATTGACAAGTTTCGGTGAGGTTTCCACACTGAGTCCCGAGGCGGCCGCCGATGCCCGGTGGGTGGTGCACGGGCGGGGGCCGCCCGTCGACGACGCCTGGTGGTGTGCGTCCCCTTGTGGCGGGGCGCGGCGTCGAGCACGCGGGGACACCGCGCACTCCCCCTTTGGATCTCCCCCCCTTGGATTCAGTTACGGAGGCTCAGGCATGGGCGCAAACGACTTACCCCCGCCCGGAACCCGGCTGCGCCGGGCCATGGTCGTCGGAGCTGTGGCCGTGCTCGGCGCGGCCACGGCACTGGTGGCGGTGACGGTTCCCGCGGACGCGGCGGCGAGCACCCTGGGCGCCGCGGCCGCGCAGAGCGGCCGTTACTTCGGTACGGCGATCAGCGCGAACAAGCTCGGTGACTCGGCGTACACCACGATCGCGAATCGTGAGTTCACCATGGTGACGGCCGAGAACGAGATGAAGATCGACGCCACCGAGCCGAACCAGAACCAGTTCAACTTCACCAACGCCGATCGGATCTACAACTGGGCGGTGCAGAACGGCAAGCAGGTGCGCGGGCACACGCTGGCCTGGTACGCCCAGCAGCCGGGCTGGATGCAGTCGCTGTCGGGCAGCGCGTTGCGCCAGGCGATGATCAACCACATCAACGGCGTGATGGCCCATTACAAGGGCAAGATCCCCTACTGGGACGTCGTCAACGAGGCCTACGCCGACAGCGGCGGCGGCCGGCGCGACTCCAACCTGCAGCGCACCGGCAACGACTGGATCGAGGTCGCCTTCCGCACCGCGCGCGCCGCCGACCCCGCGGCCAAGCTGTGCTACAACGACTACAACACCGACAACTGGACCTGGGCCAAGACGCAGGGCGTCTACAACATGGTCAAGGACTTCAAGTCCCGCGGCGTGCCGATCGACTGCGTCGGCTTCCAGTCCCACTTCAACAGCGGCAGCCCCTATCCCAGCAACTACCGCCAGACGCTGCAGAACTTCGCCGCCCTCGGCGTGGACGTGGCCATCACCGAGCTGGACGTCGAGGGCGCCTCGGCCACCACCTACGCCAACATCGTCAACGACTGCCTGGCCGTGCCGCGCTGCGTCGGCATCACCACGTGGGGCGTGCGCGACAGCGACTCCTGGCGCTCCAGCCAGACCCCGCTGCTGTTCGACGGCAACGGCAACAAGAAGCCCGCCTACACCGCGGTCCTCAACGCCCTCAACAGCGCTCCCAACACCTCGCCCAGCCCCACCCCGCCGGTCAGCCCGAGCGCCAGCCCGAGTGCCAGCCCGAGCGCCACGCCGACGGAGCCCGGCGGCGATGGTGGTAGCGGGCCGATCAAGGGTGTCGGCTCCGGTCGCTGTCTGGACGTGCCGAACGTGAGCACCACGGACGGCACGCAGGTGCAGATCTGGGACTGCAACGGCCAGACCAACCAGACCTGGACCTACACCTCCTCCCAGGAACTGCGGGTGTACGGCAACAAGTGCCTGGACGCCGCCGGCACCGGCAACGGCACCAAGGTGCAGATCTACTCCTGCTGGGGCGGCGACAACCAGAAGTGGCGCCTCAACTCCGACGGAACCATCGCCGGAGTCCAGTCGGGGCTGTGCTTGGACGCCGTCGGACAGGGCACCGGCAACGGCACCCAGATCCAGCTCTACTCCTGCTGGGGTGGCGACAACCAGAAGTGGACCTGGAGCGGCGGCACCACGACCTCCAGCCCCACCCCGCCCGCAAGCCCCACGCCGCCCGCAAGCCCCACACCGACGCCGACCGGCACGTGCGCTCTTCCGTCGACGTACCGCTGGACCTCGACGGGCGCGCTGGCGACTCCGAAGTCGGGGTGGGTCTCGCTCAAGGACTTCACCAACGTCGTCTACAACGGCAAGCACCTGGTCTACGCGACGACGCACGACACCGGGTCGGGCTGGGGTTCGATGGGCTTCAGCACGTTCACCAACTGGTCCGACATGGCCTCGGCCACCCAGACCAAGATGAACTCGGGCACCGTGGCGCCGACGCTGTTCTACTTCGCGCCCAAGAACATCTGGGTGCTGGCCTACCAGTGGGGCGGGACCGCGTTCTCCTACCGCACCTCCAGCGACCCCACCAACCCCAACGGCTGGTCCTCGCAGCAGACCCTGTCCACCGCGAGTATCTCCGGCTCGGGCACCGGGCCGATCGACCAGACGCTGATCGGTGACGGCCAGAACATGTACCTGTTCTTCGCCGGCGACAACGGCAAGATCTACCGGCAGAGCATGCCCATCGGCAACTTCCCGGGCAGCTTCGGCTCCAACTACACGACGGTCATGAGCGACTCGACCAACAACCTGTTCGAGGCGGTCGAGGTCTACAAGCTCCAGGGCCAGAACAAGTACCTCATGCTCGTCGAGGCGATCGGCTCGCGGGGCCGGTACTTCCGCTCGTTCACGGCCGACAGCCTGAGCGGGTCGTGGACGCCGAACGCCGCGACCGAGAGCAACCCCTTCGCCGGTAAGGCCAACAGCGGCGCCACCTGGACCAACGACATCAGCCACGGCGATCTGGTGCGCAACAACCCCGACCAGACCAAGACCGTCGACCCCTGCAACCTGCAGCTGCTCTACCAGGGCCGCAGCCCCAGCTCCGACGGCGTCGACTACGGTCTCCTGCCCTACCGGCCGGGCCTGCTGACCCTGCAGCACTGACGGCATGACGCGAATCCGGCCCCTGGTGGTCCTGACGTTCCAGGCCCAAGGCGTAGCTGACCCTTATCGGGAAACACGATCAGGACCATGAAGCCGGAACGGGCGGGCTCGGCGCCAGGCCGAGCCCGCCCACCTCACGCAGGCCACGACCGGCCCTCCGAACCCGACGTGATCGCCGCTCTGCACTGCCAGGCGGTGCCGCGGCGGCACGTGGTGAAGTTCGTGCCGACCGAGGAGGAGTACGCCGACTTCCGCTGACCAGGGCATCCCCCAGCGCGGCACGGGCCTGTTCGTCATCCCGGACGATGTGCGGCGTGCCTGGATCGGCGTAGTCGTGGGCGGTGCAGCAGCCGGCGACCCGCACAACCCCAGCCCACAGGCCGCCTTCCAGACAGCACCGCCTGGACGATATCGACGTCCGGCAAGCCCGTGCAGCGTCTGCGAGCCACCGCAGCAGCCAGGACCTGTGGCGGCACGCTCGGACGCCGGTCGCGCGAGGGATACATGTCCGCGAACATCCCTGCGGGAAAGAGCGCCCGACGATGCTCGACCAAGAACGCCGGCACGCACCCTGCACGTGATTCATTTTCGCCTGAGGCCAGAACGAAAGATCTCCACTGATCTTCTAGGCGGCGAAGAGGAGGAGCAGGCCCACGACGGTGTAGGCCACCATCAGCACGAGCAGGGGAATCTGCCCGAGTACGGCGGTACGCCGGGGGAACAGGGTCAGCGCACGATCGTGCGCCAGAACGGTGCCCAGCACGTGGCCGATGACGATGACCGTGACCTGGAGGGTGGCGACGCCCGCGGGGGTGGTGCCGAGCGCCTGGATGGTCCACCCGGCGGTGCCGAGCCAGTCGGCGCCCGTGTCCAGCGGATCGGACAGCAGTGCGATGGTCCGCTGCCCTTCCAGGAGGAACAGGGTGTAGTAGTGGGCCACCACGTATCCGACGGCTACCGGCACGATCGAGTGGGCGATCTCGCCCGCCGTCGTACCCGGCTCCGCCGCACCCCATCGGCCGGCGAGCGCGGTCGCGGCCCGGTACGCCGCGAGCACCAGGCCGATGACGGCGACCAGGCCGGCGGTGCCCGTGACCGGGGCCGGCACCGCGCTCTCCTGCATGAAGCGCACCCACACCGGGGCGTTGGACAGGCTGTCGTACATGGTGGAGCCCAGGAGCACGACCACCAGTGCCGTCAGTCCCGGTGCCGGTCGTAGCCCGGCCATGCCGTCGAGGGAGTTGCGCCAGACCACGACGCCGTCGCGGCGTCTGGCGGCCGGGGCCAGCCTGCCCACGAGGTCGCTGTAGACCTCGAACGGATCGGCGTGGCCGAACCACCGGGAGCCGAAGACGACCGCCCCGGCGAGCATGAGCACGGCGTAGGCCGCGAGCCAGGCTCCGATGACCGGCAGGGTGGCCCGTTCGGGGGCGACCAGTTCCAGCCAGACGAAGGCGAACAGGCCGGCGCAGGCGGGCCAGTATCCGACGCCCGCGGGCAGCGGCCGCAGGCCGAGCTCGGGGTCGCGTCCGAGCCCTTTGCAGGCCAGCAGGTGCAGTGTCCGCAGCGGGTTCAGGCCGCGCCACACGGGCCCGAACAGCAGCGACAGCGGCACCAGACCGACCCAGAACAGGACGTAGAACGCCCCGGCCGTGGGGTTGTCGGCCCGATCGGGACCGAAGATCAACCCGATGCAGAAGTACGCGGCGGCGACCAGCCCGGCGACTCGCCAGACCCACCGCCAGGCCGGCGCGGTCACCGCCGCCTGGAGGGCGGCGGGCACCGAGCGGGCAGCGGTGAGGGCGGCATCCAGCCGCGGTTGTTTCCACAGTGCGCCGAGCGCCACGAAGGACACCAGCAACGCGAGGGCCGCGCCGGTCAGCGCGGCCGAGAACGGGATCGGCAGGTCCTGACGACCGCCGACGCCGTGAGCCAGCAGCATTCCCGCGGCCCTAACGCACGACGAGCTGGAACAGCTGCAGTCCCGACTCGTGCGTTTCCATCTCGAACAGCCCGGTCTCGTCGGCGACGAACTCGATGCTCACGGGAGTGCCGGGCTTCAGACCGGCCTCCTTGTCGTACCCGTGCAGATGCGCCTCGTCGGCGGTGTCGCTGGTGACGGTGATCCGCACCGTCTGGCCCTTGGTCACCTC
Organism: Microbispora sp. H10830; assembly: GCF_014161375.1. Taxonomy (NCBI): domain Bacteria; kingdom Bacillati; phylum Actinomycetota; class Actinomycetes; order Streptosporangiales; family Streptosporangiaceae; genus Microbispora; species Microbispora sp. H10830. The sequence continues at coordinate 8,466 of NZ_JABBWX010000032.1, read as the reverse complement.
GATCCGTCCCGGCGGCGGCGTGACCTTCCGGCCGGCGATGGTGACCGTGATCTCCTTCACGGCCGAGTCGGCGGGGGCGGCGGCCGGCTCGCTGGGGGCCGCGGGAGCCGAGTCGGCAGGAGCCGGGGAAGCCGACTCGGTCGATACCGGGGGAGCCGATTGGGCGTGGATCGCGGCATCCGACCCGCCACAGGCCGACGTGGCCATCAGCAGGGCCACGCCGAGCGGGAGCGCGGCGAGCAGCGGGCGCAGGCGTGCAGGGGCGAACGTCATGCGTGGTTCTCCAGTGGGGGTGCGGGCGAGTCAGCGTCGCTTGGCGGATTTGGGGCGGTGCGGGGTGCGTGACGCCGGGGCGTGTGAGGGCTTCCTGCCCTGTGGGCGGCCGGAAGACCGCCGCGCGGCCGTGGTGGCGGGCGTGGTGGCGGGCGCGGGCCGCCGCGCCGCCCGCACCACCAGGACACCCGCTCCCAGGACGAGGACCGCGGGCACCAGCCATACCGACAACCCGGTGCCGGAGTCGGCCGGCTGCGCGTTCCCGGCGGCAGTGCCGACCGAGCCGGTTTCGGGAACCGCGGCCGGGCCGGCGCCCGCCTCGGAAACCGCGGCCGGGCTGGCACCGGCCTCGGGCACCGCCGGGCCCATCGCCGCCGGACTGTCGCCGGTCCCCGGCATCGGGGTCTGGGCACCGCTCCCGGGCTCGGCCGAGGCGAGCAACATGGAGTCGGGCTCGTTGTCCGGGGCCTGCCAGCCCTTGGGGGGTCCCGAGGTCTTGCCCTTGTAGGTGAACCGCAGTTCCCCTCGCACCGGCTCCCCGTCGGAGGCGATCGACAGATACCGGACGACGTACTTGCCCCGCTCCGGCCAGTATGCGACGGGGACCTCCGCGGGAAATCCGGTGTTGTACACGCTTGGTTCCCACACCCCGTTGACCAGGTTGTACTCCTGGACCGGCTTGTCGAGGCGTTTCGGCCGGCCGTGCGTCCAGGGCTGGTCGACCCGGGCGCCGCTGGGAGAGGTGACCGCGAAGTACGCGTTCGGGGAGGGGGCCTCGGTGAAGTAGAGAGAGAGGGATTCCAACGGCTCGCGCACCGTGCCGTCCTTCGCCGGTGTCGACATCGCGAGCTGTCCGTGGGCGAAAGCGGGCGCCGACAGGGTGGCCATCGCCACCACGCCGACGACGACGAGCAGAAGCAACCGGCCCAACCAGCGCGCCAACGTCACTTCTGCTCTCCATGAGGTACGGCCCCTGGGCGGGGAGATGCGGCTTGGGCCAATGGGACCAATTCCGTCGAGGTTAACGACTTTCACCACAGAAGAACAGAACTTGGATCGTTGGCAGCAGAAGTAGAGAATGTTGCGATTAGCGGTGTTTTCTATTCGCTGCTACGGCGATGCGTGCTGTCAGCCCCCGGGTGCGTGCATGACGACGACAAGACGAGTCTGTGACCTGGCGATCCGCGACTGCCGAGACATGGCGCGGCGGTAGCGACGAGGGCTGTGGTGCCGGGAGGACGTCGAGGCATCCCGCCGTCGTGAGCGGCAAGGCGGCAGAGGCCGGTCAGGGCTCGGTGGGGAAGTGGTGCGCCGGTCCACCTGTAGACTGCTGCTCTACGCGGCGTAGAGCAAAGGTGGAGGTCGTGCGGCGCCCGCCTGGATGGTTTCGGCTGATGCGTGCCGGGGTTTTCGCCCTGGTGTGTGTCGGCCTGTCCCAGGCAGGTCACGATTCGATGGCAGCACGGCCGGTGCCGGCATGGTCGGCCGGCATGGCCTTGGGCCTGGTCACAGTGATCGGTTACCGGCTGGCCGGTCACGAGCGGTCGGCCCGCTGGCTTCTGGCGGCGGTGGAGGCGGTCCAGCTCTACCTGCACGCGTGGTTCACCTGGACGACCCCGGCGGACGGAACCCACAGCGCCGGCGCCCACGCCATGATGCCGGGGCACACGGCCTCGGTGACCGTCGCGCACGGCGCGAGTGCCGCGCACGACGGGATGTCTGTCCCGGCGATGTTCGCCGCGCACGCGGTGGCGGGCGCGTTGGTCGCCTTCTGGCTGTCGGTGGGCGAACGCGCGCTCTGGCGGGCCCTGCGTTCGCTGGCGTTCGCCGTCTCGTCTCACCTCTGCCGGGTTCTCGCTCTTATCGGGCCTGTGCCGACCCCCGCGCATCCGGGCGCGGCGCCCGTGCCGTACGACGAAGACGATCTTTCGGCCACGACCGCGCTCCGGCACACCGTGGTCCGCCGGGGACCCCCGAGGGGACGGCGTATCTCCCTTCATCCCGTCTGACCGCGCCGGACCTCGTAAGGGCAAGGCACCGCGGCGTTCAAGGCACCGCGCCGCCTGTGGTCGTCCTCGGCATCGGCATGGTCAGGCGTGCCGTCAGCCTGCCCGAGAACGAGGAACGACCTTGACACACCCATCAATCACATCGGCGGCGACCCGGCGAAGGTCAGCCGCGCGACGATCGGCGGCCGGGCTCGCCCTGCTGCTCCTGACCGGAGTGCTCGCCGGCTGCGCGGGATCGGCGGACACCGCCGGGGCGCCCGTACGGTTGCTCGGCCCCGCGCGCGAGTTCCACGGAACCTGGCTGGAGCAGCCGCTTCCCGAGCCCGACGTGACGCTGACCGACACCTCCGGCAAGCCGTTCGACCTGCGGCGGGACACGGCGGGCCGGCTCACGCTCGTGTACTTCGGCTACACCCACTGCCCGGACATCTGCCCGACCACCCTGGCCGACCTCACCGGCGCGCTGAGAGATCTGACCAAGGCCCAGCGCGACGCGATCTCCGTTGTCTTCATCACCACCGACCCCGACCGGGACACCCCTGACGTCATCAAGTCGTGGCTCGCGTCCTTCGACTCCTCGATCGTCGGGCTCACCGGCGACTATGCGACGATCCGGTCCGCGGCCAAGTCGGCGGGGATCGCGCTGGAGCCGCCGGCGGCCAAAAAGGGCGCATACGAGGTGACGCACGGAGCCCAGGTCATCGCCTTCGACGGCACCCATCAGGGCCGTCTGATCTTCAGCTCGGGCACGTCATCCGCCGACTACGTGGCCGACCTGCGCAAACTACTCGGACGGGTCACGCTGGCAACCTCCACTCCAGGCACCAGCGGTCAGGGAGCGGCGTCATGACCCTCCTCACGAGATCGCGTACGCCGTTGATCCTCGCGGGTATCGTCGTGGCCGCCGTCGCGGCGGCGATCGCCTGGGTGTCGACCGGCCAGGCCGGGCCTGCGAAGATCTCCGATCTGCGCGTGACAGGGGCGTACGTCCCGCAACCCGCCTCGCCGGACGTGGCCGCCGCCTACTTCACCGTCACCAACTCCGGCGACGTCCCCGCCGTGCTCACCGGCGTCCACACCGACGTCTCCGACATGTCGATGATGCACGAGAACGCCGGCACCACCATGAGCATGCTCGACGTGGTGACCGTACCCGCGCACGGCACGTTCACCTTCAGTCCCGGCCGCTACCACATCATGATCGAGTCGCCGGCGCGGGCTCTGAGGCAGGGTGACCATGTGGCGCTCACGCTGAGCTTCGCCAAGCTCGGCCAGATCGCCGTGACCGCTCCCGTCATGCCGGTGGGCTATCGTCCCCCGGCACGGAATCCGTGAGCGGGGCGGGCACGCCGCGCCGGTTCACCCGGCGCGGCGTGCTGGCGGCGACCTCGGCGGCCGGCATGGCGGCCGTCGCGGGAGCGGTGGGCGGCGACGCCGCGGCCTCGGTCTTCCGAGGGGAGCGTGCCGAGGAGGTGGGCGGACGGCGCTTTCCGTTCGACGGCGCCCACCAGGCCGGCGTCCTGGCCCCGACCGCCGCACACGGGTGGTTCGCCGCCTTCGACCTGGCCCCCGGCGTCACGGCCCGCCAGCTGGAAGCTCTGCTGCGCACATGGACACGTGACGCCCGGCTGCTGACGGCGGGCGAGCCCGTGCCGGGAGACGACGCCATGGCACTGGGCCACGGGCCGTCCTCCCTGACGATCACCGTGGGTTTCGGCGCCTCGCTGTTGCGCAAGCTCAAGACGGCCGTTCCCGCCGAGCTCGCCGCGATCCCGCCCTTCCCCCGCGACCAGTTGGACCCGGGGCGCGGCGACGGCGACATCGGCGTGCTGCTGACCGCCGACGACGCGATCGTCGTCGCCCACGCCCTGCGGGCGCTGAGCCGTACGGCACGCGGAACGGCGGCCGTGCGATGGCAGATGAGCGGTTTCAACGCGGTCGACGGAGTCACCGTGGCCAAGGGAGCCACCCCCCGCAACCTCATGGGCCAGCTCGACGGAACGGGCAACCCGAAAGTGGGCGAGCCGGGGTTCGACACGCACATCTTCGCCACCGATCCGGGGTGGATGCGCGGAGGCAGCTATCTGGTGTTCCGGCGCATCCGGATGCTGCTCGACGCGTGGGACACCTTGTCACGCGAACGGCAGGAGCAGATCATCGGGCGGCGCAAGGACACCGGGGCCCCGCTGTCCGGCGGCACCGAGTTCACCCCGTTCGACCTCGACAGGCAGAACCCCGACGGCGGGCTGGCCGTCGGTCCCGGCGCCCACGTACGGCAGGCCGCCCCCGCATCGAACGGCGGGGCGACGATCCTCCGTAAGGGGTTCTCCTATTTCGACGGCCTCCGGCCCGACGGGGCGCCGGACGCCGGGCTGCTGTTCCTCGCCTTCCAGAGCGATCCCAGGGACGGATTCACCCGGATCCAGCAGCGCCTGGCGCTGGCCGACGAACTCAGCCGGTTCATCGTGCACGAGACCAGCGCGCTGTTCGCCGTCCCGCCCGGGACGAATGCCCGCGGCTACCTCGGCCAGAGCCTGCTGGACGCCCTGTGACCGCACCGGACCGTCACGGGCTCGCTCGCACAGGAGGGTGAAGGCGCGTTCGGCTTGACCCAGGCAGCGGAGGCACCGCAGCAGACGGCCGAGCCGTACGCGCCGCGCCACCATCAGGTCGAGCAGCGCCAAGCCTCACAGGCTCTACGCCTGAGCCTGCTTGCTGAGCCACTCGGCCGCCTCCCGGCCGCGTCTGCCGCGAACGCGAGCAGGACGTCGGCAGGTGGTCCGGGAACGACCGGGAGGCCGGTCGTTCCCTCAACGAGAGGTGTTACCAGACGACCGGCAGGGCATCGAGACCGTAGACGATGGAGATCTCGCGGAAGGCCAGCTGCTCGAACGGCACGGCCAGACGCAGGCCGGGAAAACGCCGTAGCAGCGCGGGGAAAGCGATCCGCATCTCCATCTGCGCCAAAGGAGCCCCGATGCATCTGTGGATGCCGTGTCCGAAGGCGACGTGAGGGCTCACCTTCCGCCCCGGAATGGCCCGGTCCATGTCCGGGCCGAGGGCGGGGTCGCGATTGGCGGCGGTCAGCGAGCAGAGCACCATCTGCCCCTTTTCGATGGGCTGCCCGGCGAGTACGAGATCCTCGCGGGCGAAGCGCGGAAAGGCGACCTGCACAACTGTGAAGTACCGCAGGAGCTCCTCCACGACCTGATCGACGTGGTCGTCGGTCTCGCGGACCAGGGCGGCCTGCTCGGGATTCTCCAGCAGCCACAGCGTGCCGAGAGCGAGCATGCTGGTGCTGGTGTCGTGGCCGCCGGTCAGCAGGCCGTCGGCCAGGCCGGCCAGCTCACGATCGCTCACCTCGTCGCCGTGCTCACGCAGCAGCGTGCCCAGCAGGCCGTCGCCGGGGTTCGCGCGTTCCTTGGCGACCAGATCGGTCAGGTAGGTGATCGAGTCGTTGACCGCCTGGATGGAGGCTTCGGGACCGGCGGACAGGTCGAACCTGTCGGCACTCATCCGGAGGAAATCGGACCGGTCGCCGTACGGCACACCCAGCAGTTCGCAGACGACGAGCGACGGGATGGGAAGGGCGAAGGCCTGGACCAGGTCTGCTTCACGCCCGCCCCGCTCCATCGCGTCAAGATGGTCGTTGACGATCTTCTGGATGCCGCCGTCCAGCCGCCGCAGCCGCCGCATGGTGAACTCGGGCGTCAGCAGGCGCCGCAGCCGCGTGTGCTCGGGTGGGTCGCGGAAACCGAGACCGCCGGGGTCCTCCTGGTTCGCCCCAGCGGCGATCACATTCGCGAAGTCGTTGCTGAACCCGGCCGTATCGCCCAGCACCGCCCGGACGTCGTCATATCGGGTCACCAGCCAGACAGTGGACCCGTCGGGCATACGCATCGGGTAGACGGGCTGTTCGGATCGAATGCGTCCGAGCTCCGCCACAGGATCGAAACCTTGGCGGAGGAACTGCATGAGGGGGAATTCGTCATCTGCCATCGAGGATGGTCCTTCATATGAGGGATGAGTTGGCGCGCCGGCGTGAGTTCGCACAAGCGATGAGGGGCCGGAGGGGCGTCGCCTCGCGGCGGCGCCGTAGAACGGCGCCGTGCTCGATCGCGCGGGCCCAGTGGCTTTCTGTACTGGAGAGTGTCGACGGGCAGGAAGGGGTGTCCCTGTCGGCCGGTTTTCGGTGTCGGAGCCGCTGCCCGCCTCGGGGCTGTTGTCCTCGGCCGCCATGACCGCGTGTGCCGTGGACGCGGACGGACTCGGTGACCTCGTCGCCCTGGCCGGAGACGGCGGGCTCGGGCAGCATGCGCCGGCAGCCTGAGATCCCGGCCAGGCACCGGCCGCCGTCAGGGGCGGTCCAGGCCGACGAGCCGCCGACCGACCGGCCCGAACGGAACCCGGCCGGGGGTAGGCATCCGGGCGTTCCGAAGCTCACAGGAGTTCGGAGAACCTCACACAGACAGAAGAAACGGCGGCCCACGCCGGACGACCGCGTGCCTCAGCACGGCTTCGCGGCCCGGGGCGTCGTCCGCGGCGTACGGGAACAGGCGGGGGCGGCCGGGCACGCGGGCACCGGCCTGCAACAGCGCGAGCAATGGCGCGAGCCACCCGATCGCGCCTGCGCCGATCGTGCGCAGGATCGACCACAACACCGCCTCGCCCCGCGACAGCCACCAGCCGGTGATCAGAGCCGCGATGAGATGGGCGGTGAGCATTCCGGCGTGCACGCTCAGCGCGTGGCCGTGCGCGTGCACCCCGGACACGGCCGACACACGGACGGGCGGCACGGCGGGCCCGAGAAGCTCATGCAGAAAGACCTGGGCCGCCAAGACCAGGCCGATGACGGTCGCCGGCGACCGCTCCCGGCCCGCCACCGCCGTCGCTCCCGCCATGACGGTCAGCCCGCCCACCAGGAGGACCGGCAGGGCCGGGCCGGTGCCGCCGGCGAAGCGGTGCGCGCCCACGCCGAGCAGCACGCAGACGACCGAGAAGGCGGCCGACCGCGCGAGCCGTAAGGATAGGGAGGCGCGCATGACGAAGACGACTATTCCACACGGGTCCCTCGGCCCCCGATGCCACCGATCCCGAGCTGACATCCTCGTGGACCGGGTGCACCACCTGCTGACCCGGGATCCGGGAGCCTACTGGCCTCGGCAGTACGACAACCCCGACAACGTCGACGCCTATGCCGGACTGGCGCACGAACTGATCGAGCAACTCGGCCGCGTCGACGTGCTGGTGTGCAGCGTGGGGACCGGGGGCCACTCGGCGGGGGTGGCCAAAGTCCTGCGCCGTCTGTGTCGTCGCCTCCTGGCTGGCCACCACCTCGCCCGCCGACACCCGGATCGCAGCCATCTTCCCCGACGGCCCCGCCCGCTACTACACCACGATTTACGACGACGCCTACTGCGCGGCACATCATCTGCTGGGCCGGCCGCCGACCTCTGACCCCCGCTTTCCGAGATCACCCGGGCTCGGAAGCGGGGGTTTTCGTAAGCGCGGTTCTCGCCTGTCGGCGGTCGCGGTGAACCGGACACGCTACGGGCGAGATCTCACGCCTGTGTGCGTGTCCCGGCGTCGAGAGCGTTGACAGATGAGATCGTCTCGTTATGCTCTCACATGTGAACAGTAGTACAAATATTGTCTCCATCGCCTCGGCCGACTCCTGTTCGCTGCCTGTCGTCGATGCGGACCGTGTGGAGAGCGTCCGGCGGGCGATGCCGGCCCCGGAGACGGTGGAGGACCTCGCGCAGATCTTCGGGCTCCTGGCCGACCCCGGACGGCTGCGGCTGATCGCGGCGCTGCTGGAGGGTGGCGAGATGTGCGTGTGCGATCTGGCGGCGGCGACCGGCCACAGCATGTCCGCCGCGTCCCACGCCCTGCGCCTGCTGCGCGTCCACAACGTGGTGAAGGTGCGGCGCGCGGGAAGGATGGCCTACTACCGTCTCGCGGACTCGCACGTACGCATGCTGTTCGACCTGGCGATCACCCACATGCGACACGGCGAGCAGGAGCGGGACGATGAGTAGCGGTCACGGGCACGGGCATGGTCACGGGCACGCGGTCAGCGCCGGGGCCGATCGGCGTCTGCTGACCGGCGCGCTGGCGCTCATCCTCGGCTTCATGGCGGTCGAGGTCGTCATCGGCGTCATCGCGCACTCCCTCGCCCTGGTCT
>NZ_JABBWX010000031.1:0-60006 GCF_014161375.1 Microbispora sp. H10830 | reverse complement strand
GGTGTCCCTCGTGGTCGTGGTCGCCCAGACTGGCGGGCCCGTTGTACTGCGACCCGACGAAGTCGATCGTGTAGCGGCCCGCGGCCAGGCGCTGCCACAACCCGATCCGGTAGCCGCCGGGCACCTGCGTGCCCTCGGTGATCGAGTCGCCCAGCGGCATCACCCGCACCCCGCCGTTCGACTCCGCGAGGGCGACACCCGTGCCCACCAGCGTGCCCGTCACCGCCACGACCACGGCCAGCAGCGCCGCGGTCGACCAACGTCTCCACGTACGCGCGGTCAACCCGCCATCCGTCGGAAGGCGATGCGGCAGGTTCGGCCTATGGCGGAACCCCGGGCTACTTCCGCCGAGCCGGCTGCGAGAGGTGACTACGGCGCCGACCCGGCGCAGAAGGCATGCGATCTTCATGGATACTCCTGGGAGAGTGCGGGACAGAAGCGTGTGCTGTTATCGCTCCTTGAGATCCGGCCATTTTTGTTAGCGCTAACACTGGTGCTCGCGAGGCGGCCCCGGCGTAAGTGGTGGTGCGGCGGAGCAAATACGACGCGCCGATCCGCGTCAAGGCTCCCGACTCTCTCCGGCCGGCCCCCGGCCTGCCGGAGCGCCTCATCTGCTGCGACGAGGGCGGGCCCGATCGCTGCGGAGTGCGGGAGGTGAAACTTTCACGACAACGATCTGGCGGAGATGAGTCGATCGAGCCTCTCTATTGCGGCTGACGAAATCTCACACCGAAGGATCGGAAGAAATACCAGCTGAAAGTCAGATCATCTCTGTGGGTATGGGAAACGATCTGCCCTCAGCGTCGAAATGTCTCGTGGTGGCGGTCCGCCGGAGCCGGTGGCGGGCGGCAGGGACCGCCGCGGCGGGCGCCGGCTCACGTTCAGCCGTCAGGAACGGTGATCCCGGGCGCGGGCGGGCCCGGTCGTGCCACGCAGGGAGATCGGCGGCGCGACCAGGAGATGGCCGTGCGGGGTGGTGGGATCGGCGATCAGCCGGATGAGCATCTCGACGGCGCGGGCGCCGAGCTCATCCGCGGGGACGTCGGCGGCCGTGAGTGGAGGGTGCAGGTTCTCCGCCCAGTGCCGCGCGGAGACGCCGGCGATGGAGAAGTCGCGGGGCACGACCAGGCCCGCCTGGGCGAGCGCGTGGTACATCCCGGGGGTGGCGGCCTCGTTGATGGTGGCGATCGCGGTCAGGCCGGGGTGCTCCTCGAGGAGCCGCTCGACGCAGGACACCCCCGATTGGGCGTCGTCGGCGCAGCACGTCTGCACGCCGTCGAGACGACGCTCCGCCATCGCGCGGGTGAAACCGGCCTGGGCGCGGTGGCCTGGGCCGTACCCGGCGGCCACCAGCTCCTCCGAGCGGTTGACCAGGGCGATGCGGCGATGGCCGAGGTCGGCCAGGTGATGCACACAGTTGGCGATCAGCTTCTCGTAGTCGATGTCCACCCAGGACATCTCCTCGGGGCGGCTGGTGCGGCCGATGCCGACGAAGGGCAGCCCGGCCTGCCGCAGGCGGGTGACCCGGTCGTCCTCCAGCCGTATCTCCATGACGATGACGCCGTCCACACGTCTGCCGCCGACCACGCGCTCGAACGATCGATCGTGCTCGCCCCCGGACGGCGACAACAGGACGTCCAGGTCGGCGTGTGCGGCGGCGTCGACGACGCTGGCCACGAAGCCGAGCTGCATGTCGGTCAGGCGGCGGCTGGCGGGGGGGATGACCAGACCGATGGTGTGGGTCCTGCCTTCCTTGAGCGCCTTGGCTGCGGCGTTGGGCCGGTAGCCCAGTTCGTCGATGACCGCTTGGATGCGCCGGCGGGTCTCCTCCGACACCGGACGCTTGCCGCTGAGGGCGTACGAGACGGTGCTGCGCGCCACACCCGACCGCTTGGCGATCTCCCCGATATTCACCGGCGCTCCTCACCTGATCCGACCGATACGCACATCGTAAGTCGAATCGAGCGCATGGGATGACGACCGCGGCGCATACGACGGTCCGCTCGACCTCGGTGACGTGCGCGGTCTATGGGTCACCGCTCCTACGAACCGATTCGACTCCAGGCGGAGCCGATCGCGGGGCCGCGAGGCCGGACGCCGGTCGGACGTGTGACGCACGTCCGACCGGCGTGGCGGTCATGGGTGAAGCGCGTCGCCGGTCACCTGATCAGCTTCGGGTCCACTTCTGACTGGTGGTGCCGGTGCAGGACCACAGCTGGACCTTCGTTCCGTTCGAGGTGCCGAAGTTGCTCGCCTCCAGGCACAGGCCGGACTGCACGCCGGTGACGGTGCCGTCGGCGTTGACGTTCCACTGCTGGTTGGCTTGGCCGTTGCAGTCCCAGATGATCGCCCGGGTGCCGTTCGCGGTTCCTGCGGCCTCGGCGTCGAGGCACTTGTTGCCGTAGACCTGCAGTTGCCGGGAGGAGGTGTACGTCCACTGCTGGTTGGTCTGGCCGTTGCAGTCCCACAGCTGGAGCTGCGTGCCGTTCGTCTGCGACACGTTCGGCACGTCGAGGCAGCGGCCGGCGTTGACGTTGCGCAACGCCGACGTCGAACCTCCGCCGCTCGAGGGCGGCAGGAGGGTGATGGTGAAGGTGTCGTCGACGGCGGTGTGCGGCAGGTTGACCGTGGTGCCGTTGCCGGACAGGGTCGCCACGGTGTTCTGGACGGTGACCGGGCCGGTGACGGCGCCGCCGCCGTTGTAGGGGATGCGTTCGACGAGGACGCGGACCTGGTTGTTCTGGACGATGTCGCTGGTGGTGTCCAGGCGCTGCAGGTTGACGGCGATGTTGCCTGTGGTGCGGCCGCCGCCGACGAGGATCTTGGCGGTTCCGCTCGTCTTGGTGGCGAAGGCGTCGTAGTTGGAGCTGGGGGTGACCGAGGCGATCTGCCCGGTCTGGGAGCCGTAGAAGCGGTAGACCCACCATTCGCCCTTCGGCGAGTACTGGCCGGAGGAGTTGTGGGTGAGGAGGTTGGCCAGGTCGTTGTGCAGGTTGCTCCCGCCGGCCCAGTTGGCGCGCAGGCCGTCGGCCCCGGCCCGCTCCAGCCGGGCGATGTACCAGGCGCCGTCGGCGGGGTTCTGCTCGTTGGAGGCGCCGTATTCGTTGATCTGGTAGGGGCGGGGGTGGGCGATGCCCCGCGAATCGAGGGTGGTGTTCGCGGTGGCCACGTTGGCCACCGGGTCGCCGGGCAGGGAGTGCCAGCTGACGATGTCGGGCACGACGTTGTTGGCCTTGACGTAGTCGAGGTACTGCGTCCACCAGCCGCTGGTGGAGGGCACGCCCGCGAAGCTGGGGCCCACGATCAGGTGGGAGGGGAACGCGGCGCGGATGCGCTGGTAGGCGCGTTTCCACATCTCGAAGTACTGCGACTGGGGGCGGTTCCAGAACAGGGTGATGTTGGGCTCGTTCCACAGGTCCCACTGGACCGGCGCGCCCGTGGCCCGCACGTCGTCGATCAGGCGGGTGAGGAAGGCGTCGTAGTCGCTCCAGTTGCCGTTGTCGCCCGGAAAGCGCGAGATCGGATAGCCGTCGGCGCCCCACAGGTCGTGCACGAGCAGGACGAACTCGCCGCCCAGCGACCGGGTGCGCAGCAGCTGGGCGCGGGTGGCGTTCCACCGCCGGTCGTACTTGCCCGACACCCAGCCGCCGGGGCTGTCGAGCTGGGCGCCGCCGGCGCGCATGTACCGGAACTTCACATCCGTGAAGTAGTTGTCCGGCGGATTCGCACCGTTCTCGGTCATGCCGTAGATCCACCCCGACGCCCGATACGTCGGGGAACCGCCCGCGACCGAGAAGTTGACGGTGATGGACTCGTCGGCGGCCTGGGCCGGTGCGGCGGTCGCGACGACGGACGCGGCGACGAGCGCCGCGGCGGAGAAGAGGGCGGCCAGACCGCGGCGGCGACCATGCCGCCAACTGAAGGTGATGTTCACTCGTGACTCCTTCGACGGGGGGGTGGGGCATCGCGGGACGAGCCGAGGCGTTGTCCTGGAACCTGGGGTGTTGCCGTCTGGCGGTCGGGTGAAGCGAAAAGGCGGTCTCAACGCGGGCGACGCAATCGAATCGATTCGCAGACAGGGTAGATTTAGGCGGGAAGGCATGTCAATCACATGTGTCCGGTATATGAAGGACATGTGTCCGACACTCAGACCTGTGGGGATTCTTCGGGTTGCGCCCCGAACTTCCAGCTCAGAGACTTGTCTCGAACCGATTCGCCGCGTGTCTTCCCCACCTCTGGACGTATCGGTGGCCGTCTTCCGGCGGCCGGCTCATCGGTCGCGCGTGATGAAGTCGCCGGCGGCGCGCATGGCGGCGACGAGCCGGTGTCCTGCGTAATCGGCGAGCCGAGGGAAATCCCTGCGGTGGTAGCAGGCCCAGTAGCTCGCCACGCGCTGCTGAATGAGGGTGAGGAACCGGGCGATTGCCGGCGAGGAAACGGCCGTAGGCCTGGTGAGTGGGGGAGCCGGGGGTGCCGATGTCGGCCACGATCTCCAGGACGTATTCCCCCACGAGGTGAACGACGTAGGGGAGGGCCCATGGCTCGAGGCTGCCGATGATCTGCGTGAGGTGGCGCTGACGCACGATGCCGTCGTGGTGGCGGGTGTAGAGGCAGTGCAGGATCGTCTGCTGGAGCGGCGTCAGGCCGTCGAGCTTTTCGGGGGAGACTTCCGGGTTGTAGATCCGTTCGGGGACGGTCACCCGGTCGTCGCCGACGGTCGCGCGGAACGAGCCCACCGGAGAGTGACGGGCCTTGGGGAGGATGCGAACGGCGGTTCCTCGACGAGGGCGAAGCCGTGCCGTTCGCAGAAGCGGCGGGCGCCGGTGTTCTGCTGGAACACGTGCAGATCGAGCACCCGGGAGCGCGCCTCCTTGGCCTGGCCGCGCAGCGCGGTGCCGATGCCGCGCCCCTGAGCGGCGGGCGTGACGTACAGGTGGTCCAGCCGGTCGCCCTGGAGGCAGGCGAAGCCCGCAACCTGACCGTGCGGCTCGGCGACCCGCACCTGTGAGGCCGGGAGCATGGCGTCGGCGATCCGTGCCACAGACGCTCTCACCCACGCATCCGGTTATGCCGTCGCGGTTTCAGGTCTGCCAGGCGATACGGCGCGTCTGTCGAGGTCCTGGACCCACTTGACCGCGACCGCGGCGACCTGGATCAGCTCGGCGCGCAGGCGGTCGGTGTCGTCCTCGGCGAACGCTTCGAGCACCTCTTCGTGCAGGATGTGCCGCCAGGTCAGCCGGCCTTCGGCGGCGGAGTCGGCCACGGCCCGCTTGGCGAGGTCGGCCTCGGACGCGTACGCGGGCCCGGTGCCGTCGGGGTGTTCCTGCAGGCCCCACATCGCGTCCTGAGCCGCTCGCTCCGCTGCCACGTCGGTCAGCACTCGGTTCAGAGAACCGGGCAGGCCGTAATCGCCGGGCTGCGTCATCGTGTCGGTGTCCTTTCCTTGGACGGTGGTCCGGATGCGGTCAGTCGAATCGACCGCCTGACCACTGTGCACGGTGGCGACGGCGTCGAGCGGCAGGATGAGGAACGCGACGGCGGGGTGACGCCGGCCGGCTGCGACTGGCGGGTGATCAGCCCTGGTTCGTCGCCGGGGCGGTGACCGCGTTGAGCAGGAAATCGACGAGCCGTCGCGCGTGGCCGGCCGTGTCGCGGGCCAGCGTCGCCTGCTTGTCCGGCGGTGTGCTCATCGCGTGCATCATCGCTCCGCCCGTCAAGGTGTCGAGCAGCAAGGTGACCGAGGCGGTGGCGGGTAGCTCGTCCCGGGCGATCCCGCGGCGGACGATGGCTCGTGCGGCCAGGATCTGGTCCCGCCTCATCGTCTCGTAATGTTCGGCCACGCCCGGGATCGCCGGGGCCTCCAGGGCGATCCGGAGTGCCGCCCGGCTGCTCTCGCCGGTGTAGAGATCGAGCATCTGCGTCGCCAGTTCGACCAGATCGCCGTGCAGCGTGCCGGTGTCGACGTCGCTGATCCGGGGCAGGCCCACCGTCAGCGCATCGGTCAGCAGTGCTTCCTTGCTGGTCCAGCGCAGGTAGAGCGAGGCCTTGCCGACGCCGGCGCGCCGGGCGACCGTCTCCATCGCGAAGCCGGCCCAGCCGGCCGCGCCGAACACGTCCAGGGCCGCCTGGGCGATCCGGCGGTCGACGTCGGGGTCGCGGGGGCGCCCCGGTGACGATGGCGTCGCGCTCACCGAGCCCACCTTACCTTTTGATCTTCGAGCACCTATTGCTGAACGGTTTCCGTCAGGATACAGTGACGAAAAATTGAACGCATAGCGTTCAGTAATGAGCGGAGCGAAGCCGGCTCCGCGAAGCTGGAGGAACAGATCATGCGTACGGCCCTGACCGACCTGCTCGACGTCGAGCACCCCATCGTGGGTTTCAACCGCTCGCCCGGTGTCGTCGCGGCGGTCACCAACGCCGGCGGCTTCGGCGTGCTCGCCGCCTCGGCGTACAAGCCCGAGGAGCTCGATGCCCAGCTGACCTGGATCGAGGAGCAGGTGCAGGGCAAGCCGTACGGCGTCGACCTGCTCGTACCGGAGAAGTTCGCCGCCGGCGACCCGGACGATCTCATCGCCAGCCTGCGCGCGCAGATCCCGGCCGAGCACTTCGCCTTCGTCCAGGACCTCCTTGAGCGGTACGGCATCCCGCCCGCGCCCGAGGGGACCGGCAGCTTCGACGAGATCGCCGCCAGTCTCAACCCGGCCGGTGCCGCCGCACTGCTCGACGTGGCGTTCCAGCACCGCATCTCGCTGATCGCCAACGCCCTCGGCACTCCGCCGCCGGACCTCGTCGCGCGGGGCAAGGCCGCCGGTGTCGTGGTCGCCGCCCTGGTCGGCCAGCCGAAGCACGCCCGTCGCCAGATCGACGCCGGCGTCGACGTGCTGATCGCGCAGGGCACCGAGGCGGGCGGGCACACGGGCACCATCGCCACCATGGTCCTCACCCCCGAGATCGTCGACATGGCCGGTGACCGGCCCGTCCTCGCCGCCGGTGGCATCGCCTCAGGGCGGCAGACGGCCGCCGCCCTGGCGCTGGGCGCCGCCGGGGTGTGGACCGGTTCGGTGTGGCTGTCCAGCGAGGAGGATGTCGCCAACCAGGCCATCAAGAACAAGTTCCTTGCCGCCACCAGCTCCGACACCCTGCGCTCGCCCACGCGTACGGGGAAGCCGGCCCGGCAACTGCGCACCGCCTGGCACGACGAATGGGAGGCCGCCGGGAGTCCCGGGCCGCTGCCCATGCCGCTGCAGCCGCTGCTGGTCAACGAGGCCTGGCAGCGCATCGACGCCGCGGCAGAGGCCGGCCACGAGGGCGCCTTGACGCTGGAGTCGTTCTTCGTCGGCCAGGTCGTCGGCTCGTTCCGCGAGGTGCGCCCGGCCGCGGAGATCGTCCGCGAGCTCGTCGCCGGCTGCGAGCAGCGCATCGCCGACCTCGGGGCCCTGCTGCCGTCCCCGGCCGCATAAGCTGCGTGGCCACGAGGTCACTGCGGCTGCCAGGTCGAATCCCGGGCGCCCGTCAGCGCGCGTCGCAGGTGTTCACGGCTTCCGTCCGGCAACTCGCGACCGCGCACGCCGCCCACCGCTTGTTCTGCTCCCGATCGGCTCCGGGAGACCTCCGATCCGTCGGTTCGCCCGGACGGAGGGTGGTCCACACACCTGAAGGATTCCGATGACGACCATCACCCCGCAGCGGCTGTCCTCGCTGTTCCGGCCGCGCAGCGTCGCCCTCGTCGGCGCGGCCGACAAGTCGCAGTTCTCGGCCCTCGTCCACCACAATCTGCTCCAGTTCGGCTTCGGCGAGCACGTGCACCTGGTCAACCGGCGCGGCGCCGAGACCCACGGCCGCCCCACGGTGACCTCCTGCCAGGAGATCGGCGCACCGGTCGACGTCGCGTTCATGATGGTGCCGCAGGCGGGCACGCTGGAGGCGCTCTCCGACGCGGCGGCCGCCGGGATCCGCAACGCCGTCGTCCTGTCGTCGGGTTACGGCGAGGCGGGAGAGGCGGGCCGTGTGGCCCAGGCGGAACTCGTCGCGCACGCCCGGTCGCTGGACATGGTGCTGCTGGGGCCCAACATGCTCGGCTTCGCCAACTTCGTCGACCGCATCCCGGTGACCGCGATACCGGGGCTGCCCCAGGAACACGGCCCGGTCGCGCTGCTGTCGCAGAGCGGCGCCAGCTCCAGCGCGATGCTCGACTTCGCGTCGATGGTCGGCGTCGGGATGTCCTACATGGTCACCCTCGGCAACGAAGCCATGATCTCCGCGGGCCACGTCCTGGACTACCTGGTCGACGACGAGCACACGAAAGCCGTCGCCGTGTTCATGGAGACCATCCGTGACCCCGGGACGTTCCGGCGCGCCGCCCGCCGGGCGGCGGAGGCCGGCAAGGCGATCGTCGTCCTCAAGGCGGGCAGCAGCGAGTTGTCCGCGCGGACCGCGGCGGCGCACACCGGCGCGCTCGTCGGCGACGACGCGACGATCGACGCCGTGTTCAAGGACCTCGGGATCATCCGGGTCGACTCGATCGAGGACATGCTCATCACCGCCGGCGCCGTGGCGGCGCTGGGCCGTCTGGAGCGCCCGGGGATCGGCGTCGTGTCGATCTCCGGCGGCGCCTGCGACATCGTCGCCGACCGCGCCGAGGACCTCGGGGCACCGCTGCCTGCCCTGTCCCCGCACACCGAGCAGGCGCTCGCCGAGATCATGCCCGACTACGGAACGGTGCAGAACCCGCTCGACGTCACCGGTGCCGCGGTCATCGACCCGACGATGTTCACGCGGGCGATCCCGGTGATGTCGAAAGACCCGGCGGTCGGCGTCGTCGCGGTCGTCAACGGGCTGCCGTGGCGGCCGGACGACGTGCCCTACATGGGCCAGGGTTACGTGAACGCGATCGGCGAGGGGATGAGGCAGGCCGAAACGCCCTGCGTGTACGTCAACCAGGTCCTGCAACCGGTCACCGACGTCACGCGCGCCTCGATGCGGGCCGGTGGAGTGCCGTTCACGATCCCCGGCCTGCGGCAGACGGTGGTCGCCTTGAGGAACGTCGGCTGGTGGTCGGAGACGACCCGGGCGATGGCGAGCGCGAAGCGAACCCCGGGGGAGCATCTACCGGTGCCCGCGCCGTCCGCCCGCACGGGCGCCTGGTCCGAGGACACCGCCCGGCGGCTGCTCGCCGACGCCGGTGTTCCGGTCGTCCCCGCCGTCCTGGCACGGTCGGCGGACGAGGCGGCGAAGGCCGCGGCCGACTTCGGCGGCCGGGTCGCGCTCAAGGTGTGCTCACCGCAGATCCTCCACAAGAGCGACATCGGCGGCGTCCGGCTCGACGTCGCCGGCGCGGACGTCCGCACGGCGTACGAGGCTCTCGTCGCGTCGGCGGCGACCGTCGACGGTGCCGAGTTGGAGGGGATCCTCGTCTCGCCGATGCGCTCCGGCGGCATCGAACTGCTCGTCGGCGTCGTCCGCGACCCGCAGTGGGGGCCGATGCTGGCGGTGGCCCTCGGCGGCGTCTTCGTCGAGGTGCTCAAGGACTCCGCGCTCACCCCGCTTCCCGTCACCGCCGATCGGGCCCGGCGACTGCTCACCGGCCTGCGGGCGGCGGCCGTGCTCGACGGTGTGCGAGGCGGCGCGCCGGCCGATCCGGACGCGATCGCCGCGGTCGTCGCCCGGGTCGGCGATCTCGCCCTGGCCCTGGGCGACGACCTCGAGTCCCTCGAGATCAATCCACTGCGCGCCGACGGCCCGGTCGTGGAGGCCCTCGACGCCGTCGTCACCTGGCGCAGCGCCTGATCGCATCCGACCTTCTCAGGAGTCATGACATGCAGTACGAGGACCTCGATCCGCGGACGCCGGTCGTCGTCGGCGTCGGGCAGTCGTCCGAGCGTATCGGCGAGCCCGGCTATCGGCGTCGCTCACCGGTCGACCTGGCCGCCGACGCGGCCCGGGAGGCACTGGCCGACACCGGCGCGGACGTGAACGTGATCGCCGGCGCCGTCGACACCGTCGCCGGTGTGCGGCAGTTCGAGATCTCCACCCCGGGCGCGCAGGCACCGCTTGGAAAATCGGACAACTACCCGCGGTCGGTGGCCGCCCGGGTGGGTGCGGCGCCGCGGCGGGCCGTGCTGGAGGTCGGCGGCGGGCAGTCCCCGCAGCACCTGGTCAACGAGTTCGCCGCCACCGTCGCCGCCGGTGCGGCCGAGGTCGTCCTCCTGTTCGGCTCCGAGGCGATCTCCACCGTCCGGCACCTCGCCGGCGCGGAGGACAAGCCGGACTTCACCGAGCACGTCGACGGGGACCTCGAGGACCGCGGCTACGGGCTCAAGGGCCTGGTGTCCCGGTACGCGGCCGAGCACGGGCTGACCGGCGCGCCGGAGATGTACGCCCTGTTCGACAACGCGCGCCGGGCCCGGCTCGGGCTGACACGCGAGGAGTACGCCCGCGCGATGGGCGAGCTGTTCGCGCCGTTCACCCGGGTCGCCGCGAAGAACCGGCACGCCGCCGCCAGGGTGGAGCGGGACGCGGCCGAGCTGGTCACCCCCACGGAGGCCAACCGGCCGATCGCCGACCCGTACACCCGCTACGTCGTCGCCCGTGACCAGGTCAACCAGGGCGCCGCCGTCCTGCTCATGTCGGTGGCGGCCGCCCGGCGGCTCGCCGTGCCGGAGGACAGGTGGGTGTTCCTGCACGGGCACGCCGACCTGCGCGAGCGGGACCTGCTCGACCGCGCCGACCTCGGCGGCGGACCCGCGTCGGCGATGGCGGCCAAGCACGCCCTCGAGGTCGCCGGCGTGACCGTGGCCGACATGGCGACGTTCGACTTCTACAGCTGCTTCCCGATCGCCGTGTTCACCACCGCCGTCGACGGCCTCGGCCTGACCGCGGACGACCCGCGCGGGCTCACCCTCACCGGCGGGCTGCCGTTCTTCGGCGGCGCCGGCAACAACTACTCCATGCACGCCATCGCCGAGACCGTCCAGCGAGCCAGGACCGCGCCGGGCGGCTTCGGCTTCGTCGGCGCCAACGGCGGCATGCTCAGCAAATACTCGGTCGGCGTCTACTCGGCCACCCCCGTGGAGTGGCGACCCGACCGCAGTGCGGCCCTGCAGGCGGAGATCGACTCCTGGCCGGCGCCAACCTGGACACAGAAGGCCGACGGCTGGGCCACGATCGAGACGTACACGGTCAAGCACGACCGCAAGGGCAACCGCACCGGCATCGTCGTGGGCCGGCTCGAGGCCGACGGGCACCGCTTCCTCGCCACCACGACGAAGGGCGACGACGACATCCTCGGCCTTCTGTCCGCCGAAGAACCGATCGGGCAGCGGGTCTACGTCAAGTCGACACCTCGCGGCAACCGCGTCACCACCACCCTGGCACGCATGGCCGAGCTGCACCCGGCCCGGGTGCCCGGATTCCGCGACCGGTACGACAACGTCCTCGTCCGCCGCGACGGACACGTTCTCGAGGTCACCATCAACCGGCCCGGCCAGCGCAACTCGCTGACCCCGCCGGCCAACGACGAGCTCGACGAGGTCTTCGACGCCTTCTTCGCCGACCCCGACCTGTGGGTCGCGATCCTCACCGGCGCCGGCGACAAGGCCTTCTCCGCCGGAAACGACCTGATCTGGTCGGCGAGCGGCAAGCCGATGTGGGTGCCGGAGAACGGGTTCGGCGGCCTGACCAGCCGCCGCTCGCTGCCCAAGCCGGTCATCGCCGCGGTCAACGGCTTCGCCATGGGCGGCGGCTGCGAGATCGCCCTGACCTGCCACCTCGTCGTCGCCGACGAGACCGCGCAGTTCGCCCTCAGCGAGGTCAAGGTCGGCCTGATCGCCGGCGCGGGCGGCCTGGTCCGGCTGCCCCGGGCGGTGCCGCAGAAGCTGGCCAACGAGATGATCCTCACCGGCCGCCGGCTCACCGCCGAGGAGGCGCTGCGGCACGGCCTGGTGAACCGCGTCGTCCCCGCCGGCGCCGCGCTCGAGGGCGCCCGCGCGCTGGCCCGGGAGATCCTCGAGTCGTCCCCGACCTCGGTGCGCATCTCCCTGCGGGTCATGGAGGAGACCCAGGGCATCGCCGACACCGTCGAGGCGGTCACCCATCCCACCGATGCCGTCGACGACCTGATGCTCAGCGAGGACATGGTCGAGGGCCTCACCGCCTTCGCCCAGAAGCGCCGCCCTGAGTGGAAGAACCGGTGATCAAGATGGGGGAGGCCTGATCATGCCGGCACTCACGCCTGACGAGATCGGCGCGTTCGCCGAGTCGGTGGACGGCGAGCTCCGCCGCGCCTGGCCGTCAGCGACCGTCGCCGGACCTGCCGCCGTCCGGACCCAGTTCGGCGAGGACTTCGGCGAGGCCACGCTGCCGGTGCCGCCATCCCCGGCGCATGCATGAGATGGCGGCGGTGGTGTGAGTTCCTCGGTTCGCCGGCGGGTGCCGGGCGGTGGTGTCAGGTGGCGGTGCGTTCGCCGGCGGGGCGGCGGCGCAGACTCGTCTGCTGGAGAGCCGGCGGCACGTAGGCCTGGTCGAGTGTGCCGACGTCGGTGCCGGGCGGGACGATCTCGTCGATCCGGTCGAGGATGTCGTCGGTGAGTGCGACGTCGGCGCCGGCGAGCAGGTCGTCGAGGTGGCTCATCGTGCGCGGCCCGATGATCGCGCTGGTCACGCCGGGATGGGCGATGGCAAACGCCATGGCGAGGTGGGTCATCGGCAGGCCCGCCTCCTGCGAGAGCGAGACGAACCGTTCGACGGCGTCGAGACGGTGCTCGTCGTTCAGGTGCCCGAAGAAGCCGGCGCGGCGCAGGTCGTTCCGCTGCCCCTTGCGTACGCGGCCGGTGAGCAGTCCCTGCGCGAGCGGGGCCCACACGAGCGTGCCCATCCCGTAGCGTTGCGCGAGGGGCAGGACCTCTCTCTCGATGCCGCGGTTGAGCAGCGAGTAGGGCGGCTGTTCGGTGCGGAACCGTTCCAGGCCGCGCCGCTCGGCGACCCACTGGGCTTCGACGATGCCGGTGGCGGGCATCGCGGACGAGCCGATCGCGCGGACCTTACCGCTGTGGATCAGGTCCGAGAGCGCTGAGAGCGTCTCCTCGATGTCGGTGTCGAGGTCCAGCCGGTGGATCTGGTAGAGGTCGATATGGTCGGTCCGGAGGCGGCGCAGCGAGTTCTCGACCGCGGTCATGATCCAGCGCCGTGAGGCGCCCTGCTGGTTGGGATCGTCACCCATCGGGCGGCTGAACTTGGTCGCGAGGACGACGCTGTCACGACGCCCTTCGAGTGCTCTGCCGACGATCTCCTCGGAGTCGCCGTAGACGTCGGCGGTGTCGACGAAGTTGATCCCCGCGTCCAGCGCCTTGTGGATGATGCGGATCGAGTCGTCGGGGTCGGGGTTGCCGACGGACGTGGCGAACATCAATGCGCCGAGCGCATAGGGGCTGACCTTGATACCGGTCCGGCCGAGCGTGCGGTATCGCATGCGAACCATGCCTTCCTTCATCGAAAGGGTGATCGGTGGCACCGGCGAACCGATGGAGCCGTCCCGCGGGTGGCACACGGGACCTCTCCGGTGCTCGTCTCGTCGTCTCTGTGAGGGCGCCGCCGGTCCGCCGCACCGGCTCCCAGCGTGCGGCGGTGCGGGTGTCGGCGGGAGAGACGTCCTCATCCGGGGACGGGCGGTCCCTGGCTGCGTCCGGCGCCCCGAGGCATGGTGGGAGTGTGGACAGAACCGAACTGGCCGACTTCCTGCGCCACTGCCGTGCCCGACTCGCCCCTGCCGACGTGGGGCTGTCGCAGGGCGCGCGGCGGCGCACCCCGGGACTGCGCCGAGAGGAGGTGGCGCAGCTGGCGGGCATGTCCACCGACCACTACACGCGGCTGGAGCAGGCCAGGGGTTCGCGCCCGTCGCGCCAGATGCTCGCCGCCGTCGCCCGCGCGCTGCGGCTGACCGGCGACGAACGGGACCACCTCTTCCATCTCGCCGGGGAGGAGCCGCCGCGGGACCGGCCGGCCACGGAGCACGTCCGTCCCGGCCTGCTGCTCGTCCTCGACCGGCTGACGGACATCCCCGCCCAGGTGGTGAGCGACCGCGGCGACATCCTCGCGCAGAACGCGATGGCCAAGGCACTCCACGGTGACGTGTCCGCCCGCCCCGAGGCGGAGCACAACGTCGCCTGGCGCTACTTCACGGACCCGACCGCGCGGGAACTCTTCCCGGCCGAGGACCGTGACCGCGCCGCCCGCGTGGCGGTGGCGGATCTGCGCGCCACACTCGCCCGCCGTCCGGACGACGCGCGGCTGGCAGGGCTCGTGCGCAGGCTCCGCGCCCGCAGCGAGGAGTTCTCGGCGCTGTGGGACACCCACGACGTGGCCGTGCGCCGCGCCGACGTCAAGCGCTTCCTGCATCCGGTCGTCGGCCTGCTGGAGTTGGACTGCGAGGTGCTGCTGAGCCCGGAGCACGACCAGCGGCTGGTCGCCTACACCGCCCGCCCGGGCAGCGAGTCCTACGAGCGGCTGGAGCTGCTGCGCGTGGTCGGCATCCAGGACCTGGCCATCGGCTGAACCGCCGCGCCGGGTCCGCCCGCGCCCGCAGGAGCGGTAAGGCGCGGTCTGCCGGTCTCAGGTCACCAGGCCCCTGCGGTAGGCGTAGACCACGGCCTGCACGCGGTCGCGCAGGTCGAGCTTGGTGAGGATGCGCGACACGTACGTCTTGACGGTCTCCTGGCTGATGACCAACGTCGCGGCGATCTCACTGTTGGACAGGCCGTCGGCGATGAGGCGCAGCACCTCCAGCTCGCGTGGGGTCAGTGCGACGTCGTCCGGCGTGCCCTCGGCGGGACGAATCCGCGCCGCGTACCTGCCGACGAGCTGCCGCGTCACCTCGGGTGCCAGCAGCGCGGCACCCGTCGAGACGGTGCGGATGCCGTGCAGCAGTTGCGCCGGTGGGGCGTCCTTGAGCAGGAAGCCGCTCGCCCCCGCACGCAGCGCCTCGTAGACGTACTCGTCCAGGTTGAACGTCGTCACCACGAGCACCTTGACGGGGTCCGCGACCCCGGCGCCGGCCAGCAGGCGGGTCGCCCCGATGCCGTCGAGCACCGGCATGCGCACGTCCATCACCACGATGTCCGGGTTCAGCCGGCGGGCGAGGTCGACCGCGGCGCGACCGTCCCCGCACTCGCCCACCACCTCGAGGTCGGGCTGCGCATCGATGATCGTCGCGAACCCGGTGCGGATCAGCGCCTGGTCGTCGCAGACCAGGACCCGGACCGGCGCGTTCACGCCGGCCTCCCCGCGGGGATGCGTGCCCGCACGACGAAGGCGCCGCCCGCCCGCCGGTCGGCGCTGAACTCGCCGCCCAGGGCGTCGACCCGCTCGCGGAGCCCGGCGAGGCCTCGCCCGCTCCCGCCGGGCGAGCCGGCCCGCGAGCCGGAACCATCGGTGCTGACCTCCACGAGGATCTCCTTCTCGCCATAGCGCACGCGGACCTCGGTGTGGCTGCCGTGGGCGTATTTGAGGGCGTTCGTCAGGGACTCCTGCACGACCCGATAGGCCACGAACTCCGCGCTGCCGGACGATTCCGCCGGACTGCCCTCCTCGGCGAAATCCACCGGCTGCCCGGCCTGGCGCGTCTGCTCCACCAGAGTGCGAAGTTCTCCGACGGACGGCATCCTGACGTCGGTGTCATGATCGGGGTTGAGCAGGTCGAGCAGGTGCCGCAGATCGGAGATGGCCCGTCGGCCGGTGTCGGTGACGGCGCTCAGTGCCGCGTCGAGGCGGTCGGGCGCGGCGGTCAGGTAGCGCGCCGCCTCGGCCTGCACGACCATCGCCGTCACGTGGTGGGTCACGACGTCGTGCAGCTCGCGGGCGATGCGGGTGCGTTCGGCGGCGCGGGTGGCCTCGGCGACGCGGCGGCGGCCCTCGGCCTCGGCAGCCCGGGTGGAGCGCAGCCAGGCCCCGATGCCCCACGCGAGGACCAGCACCAGGTAGAACGTGACATATCCCTCCAGTCCCTCGGCCGAGCCGGTCCGGTCGAGCGCGACCGCCAGCGGCACGTACGCCACGGAGAGGAGGACCGCGGTGACGCGCCGGTGCCGCTCCAGGTGGGCGCCCGTGCTCATCAGCACGATGGGCAGTGCGGTGCTCGCCGCCGTGTGGTAAGCGAGGAGCTGGTCGAGGGCGAAGCCGAGCGACCCCAAGGTGAGACAGACGGCCGGCCATCGTCGCCGGACGGCCAGCGAGAGGCACTCGAGGGCGACCACCAGGACGGCCGGCGCGTCGAAGGGGCGGGTCGGCAGGTCGCCGAGCTGCGTCCCGTGGTTGTGCATCGCCGGCAGGAACGACGAGACGGCCAGCAGCAGCGCGAGCGGAAGATCCCGGACCGTGACGTCGGACCGCCTCCACAGATCGGCGACCCGCCGGAAATCGATCACTGGGAGAGCGTAGCGGCCGCGCCGGCTCGGGCACCGCGCCGACGGGGGACCAGGTTGCCGCGACGGCGGGCCAGCCACAGGAACACGACCGTCAGCAGCAGGCCGAACACCACCGCGTACGCGCTCGCCTCCGGCCCGAACTCGCCGCCGGTGAGCACGGCCGGACCCGACGTCACACCATGCAGCAGCCCCTGCGTCGCGCCGTTGCCGGAGACCTCGGTGCTGAAGACGCCGCCCTCGACGAAGTTCCAAGCGAAGTGCAGGCCGATCGGCAGCCACAGGGTGCGGGTCGCGGCGTAGGCGGCGGCGAGCATGCCGCCGGCCTCGATCGCGATGGCGATCGCGCCCCACAGGTTGGCGTTCTGGTTGCCCAGGTGCATCAGGCCGAACACCAGGCCGGTCAGTCCCAGCGCGATCCACGTGCCGGTCCATTTCTCGACGATCCGGAACAGGATGCCGCGGAACAGCAGCTCCTCCGTCACCGCGGCGGCGGCACTGAAGCCGAGCAGCCCGACCGCGCCCGTCACCGAGCCGAGGCCCTCGATCCGGTAACCGCCCACGAGAGCGATGTTCACGATGACGGCCGTGAACGCCCCGGCACCGATCAGCATCCCCCGGCCGACGGCGGAGGCGGCGCCTTTCCCGGCCACCTCCACCGGCGCGCGGCGCTCCGACCACCGCACCGCCCACGCGTAGACGAACACCGCGAGTACGGCTGTCGCGACACCGAGGACCAGGGTGAGAAACGCGTTCCCCTGTACCGCGCCCATGCCCAGGTTGCCGGCGAAGGCGACCGCCGCGACGGCCACGAACTGCTTCAACAGTCGCATGACGACTCCTTTGGGAGACTCCGCGACCGGAGCGCCGCGGTTACGCCGAGAACGCTAGGGATTCGACGGTCTGGGATCGTCACCGCGCGGTGGACATTCGCGGGTAGCTCGCACGGGGGACAAGTACGCCGCGCGGACAGCTCCCCGTGCCGGGTCACCAGGGCCTATACGACGGATATACCGGCGTCTCCGATGCTCGGGCTGCGCCCGCACAGTTACGTGAAGAGAAGGTGACCATGCGACGGGGGGCCGCCGGGGCAGGGCATGGCCGGGGGAGGAGGCGGCGGGCACCTCGGCTGATCGAAGGCTCGCCACGGTGACCGGCCTCGCGAGGGGTGACGGTGTTGGAGTTCGACGTTCTCGGGCCGCTGCGGGTGAGCCGCGACGGGGTGCCCGTCCCGCTGGGCGCGGCGATGCTGCGACGCATGCTGGCGGCCCTGCTGTGTACGCCGGGCCGGCCGGTGACGGTGCCGGCGCTGATCGAGGCTTTGTGGGGGAGCACACCGCCCCGCAGCGCGCACAAGACCCTTCAGATATACGTGCTGCGGTTGAGGCAGGCGCTGGGTGAGCGCGACCGCGTCGTGCGTTGCACCGGTGGTTACGCCATCACCGTGCTGCCGCCGGAGCTGGACGTGCTGCGCTTCCGGGAGCTCACCGCGGCGGGGCGGGCGGCCAGGAGGAACGCGGACCCGGCGAAGGCGGGCATGCTGTTCGAGCGTGCGCTCGGACTGTGGCGGGGCCCCGCCTACGCCGACATCGGGGACGTGTCGACGGTGGCCGACGAGGCGCGGCGGCTCGAGGAGGAACGGCTGCTGACCTGTGAGGAGCTGGCCGTCGTCGACCTGGCTCGTGGCCGCCACGCGGAGCTGGTCACCGGCCTGACCGAGATGGCCGAGCTGCATCCCTACCGGGAGCGGTTGCACGCATGCCTGATGCTGGCCCTGAGCCAGGCCGGGCGCCAGGCCGAGGCGTTACGGGTCTACCAGCGGACGCGGGCCGTGCTCGGTGAGGAACTCGGCGTGGAACCCGGCCGGATGCTGCGACGGGTGTACGAGGCGATCCTGCGGGATGAAGCGACCGGACCGTTCGCCGGCGAGATCCTCGGGCCTGAGGGGGCGGCCTGCGCGGACGAGCGCGCCGCGTACTTCGAAGCCCGGAACGGCGCCGACCACAGCGCCGACCACAGTGCCGGAAACACCGCAGGGGACGAAGCCGGGAGCGACGCGGAGGGGCGGACGGGTGAGGGGCGGACGGAGCCCGCGACGACGGTGCCGTGCCATCTGCCACCGGACATCGCGGACTTCACGGGACGCCAGGACATGGCGGAGTCACTGCGGCTGTGGCTGACCGGCACGGACGGACACACCGCCGCGACGCCGGTCGTGGCGCTGTACGGCGGGGCGGGCACCGGCAAGACGGCGCTCGCGGTCCACGTCGCCCACCGCCTGCGGGAGACGTTCACCGACGGCCGGCTCTACATCGACCTGCGCGGGACCCGCCCTCGGCCGATCGACCCGGCCGAGGCGCTGGGGCGGTTCCTGATCGCCCTCGGGGTGGACGCGCGGGCGGTGCCGGACGAGGCCGAGGAGCGCGGGAAGCTGTTCCGCACCGTCCTGGCCGATCGTCGTGTGCTGGTCGTGCTGGACGACGCCGCGGGCGAGGAGCAGGTCAGGCCGCTCCTGCCGGGTGGTGCGGGCTGCGCCGTACTCCTGACGAGCAGGCGCGGGGTCGCCGGATTGAGCGCCCGATCCGTACGCGTCGGCCCGCTCGATCCGGAATGCGCGTCGGAGCTGCTCGGGCGGATCGCCGGGCCGATCCGGGTGGCGGCGCGGCCCACGGTCGCGGCCGAGATCGTCCGGCTCTGCGGTCACCTGCCCCTGGCGATACGGATCGCGGGGGCGAAACTGGCGCTGCGCGAGCACTGGCGACTCGACCACCTGGCGGATCGCCTGCGAGCGGAGCGGCGGCGCCTCGACGAGCTCTCTCTCGGCGACCTGTCGGTCCGGGCGGGGCTGGCCGCCGACTACGACAGGCTCGACGAGACCAGCCGGCGGGCGCTGCGGATGCTCGGCCTGCTCGACGTCCCCGCCTTCGCCGCCTGGATGCTCGCGGCGGCCCTCGACGTGACGGTGCGCGAAGCCGAGACGTACGCCGATCTGCTCGTCGACGCCCAGCTCCTGAGCTGCGAGGGCAGCGACGGGAACGGGCAGTTCCGCTACCGCTTCCATGAGTTGGTACGGCTCTACGCGCGGGAACGCGCCGAGCTGGAGGAGACCGCCGGCGAGCGGGACAAGGCGATCACCCGCGTTCTCGGCGCGTTGCTCGCGCTTGCGGAGGCGGCGGAGAGCGGCCTGCCGGAGCAGGTGGCCTCGGTCATCCGTGGCGCGGCCCCTCGTTGGTACGCCGACCCCGCCACCACCAGGGCCCTGGTCGGCGATCCGACGGCCTGGTTCGACAGCGAGCGGCAGACCCTTCTGGCGGGGGTTGCGCAGGCCTGCCGGCTCGGTCTGAACGAGGCGGCCTGGGAACTGTCCGCCCGCGCGGCCGGCTACTACGCCTTCCGCGGGCACTACCGGGACTGGTCGTCCTCCCACGAGCTGGCGCTGCGGGCGTGCGCACTGGGCGGCGACCAGTGGGGCGAGGCGGTGTTGACGCGTGGCCTCGGCCACCTGGTCATGATCGGCGTGGAGCAGCGGCGCGGCGTCGGCCCCGAGGCGATCGAGGCGGCGATCGAGGCGGCGCTCGCGGCGTTCGGCGCGGCGGGGGAACGGCATGGCGCGCTCGACCTGCTGTGCCTGCGGGCGTTCGCGCTGTGCCGCGGGGGCGACCCCGACCAGGCCCGCGCGGTGGCGGACGAGGCCATGGCCATGGCTGAGGAGATCGGCTACGAGCTCGCCCTGAGCCGTCTCTGGTACGTCCGCGCCGTCACCGACCGGGAGCAGGGGCTCCACCAGGACGCGCTCGCCTGCGCGGATCGGGCGCTCCGCCTGGCGATCCGCGGGAACAGTCTGGTGGCCAGGACCCTCGCCCTGCGGGAGATGGCCGCCGCCTGCCGCGACCACGCCACGGGCAGGCGCGTCTCCCACCATCTGTGGGAGGGCCTGCAGATCTGCCGGCGGCGCGGGGAGCGGCTGCTCGAGGCGTATCTGCTGCTCGCCCTCGGCGATCTGTGCCTTCGTTTCGGGCGCCGGAACGTGGCGAGGCCGATCGAGCGGGCGCTGGCCGTGTTCGAGGAGTTCGGAGTTCCTTCCGGGCAGGCGGCCGGGCTCCGCGTCCTGGGTGAGTCACACCGTCTCGGCGGCCGGGCCGACCAGGCGGTACGCGCGCTCGACGACGCGGTACGGATGGCGCGCGGGCTGCACGACCTCCACGAGCAGGCGCTCGCGCTGAGGGCCCTCGGCCGGGCCCAGTACGACCGCGGCGACCAGGAGGCGGCCACGCGGTCCTGGACGGCGGCGCACCGGTTGTTCCAGCGGCTCGGCAACACCGCCGAAGCCGCCGTGGCCGGCGTGGACGGGGCCTCGCCCGATCACGACAACCTGCGGATGACGACGCCCAGCACCTCGCTCACCGGCAGGTAGCCCCAGTGCCGCGAGTCCCGGCTGGTCGGGCCGTCGCCGAGTACCACCAGCCGGTCGGCCGGGACCACGTCACCCGGCGCGGCGTGCACGCCCGGCGCGACCTGGTCGGGCACCCTGTCGCCCGGCATCGCGGCGACCCGCTTGATCAGCCACTCCGTCCCGCGCAGTCCGGACGCGCGTCCCGAAGAACCCGTGCCGCCCGGCTGCAGGCGCCGGAAGACCACCACCTGGCCGCGCCGCGGGACCGCCCGCCCACCGCGCCGTATGAGCACCCGATCTCCTGGCTGGTACGTCGGAACCATGCTCGTCCCGGCCACCCGTACCACGACGAAGCGCCGCCGGGCCGCGACCATCCCGGCGACCGCGGCGGCCACGGCCAGCGACAGCAGCGAAATCACGAAATGTTGCATGATCAACCTTTCGGCCTGGTCAGCCGATCGCGATTCTGCCGGGCCCCGGCTGCGCGACGGTTGCGCGGCGCCTGCGGCGTATCGCGCAGCCGGCGCGCAACCGCGGCGAAGGCCGCGCCGAGCATCCTCACAGGGCGGGCGGCCTACCACGCCCGAACCCAGCAAAGGGAGAAACCATGATCCGTAAGCTGAATCGCCTGGGAGACCGGCTGCTCGAAAAGCTCCTCCCCGGCGCCGAAGCCCAGGCCGACAACTGTTTCGAATACTGGCCGTCGGGCGGCTGCAACCGCTACAAGGACTGCTACCCCAACCCGACCGGCTTCCTCTGCATCACATACTGGCGGAGCAGCTGCGGCGGGGCCTGGCAGAACATCGGCTACTGCTGACGCCGGCCGGCACGTCCCATGGTCTACGCCGTGCTGACCGTCCGGCTCGTGCTGATGGGGGTCTTCCTGGTCTCCGTCCTCACGAAGCTGCGCACGCGGCGGGCCTTCGGCGATTTCACCACGGCGGTTCGGCGACTCGGCGGCCTTCCCACGGGTCTCGGGACGCCCGCCGCCGTGGTGGTCGTCGCCGTCGAGGCCGGGACCGTCGTCATGCTGGCGGCGCCCGGCCTCGACGGCGACGGCAGGGCGGGCCTCCTGCTCGCCGGGGTCCTGCTCCTCGGGTTCGCCGCGGTCCTGGTGACGGCGCTGCGGCGCGGAACCACCGTCGCGTGCCGATGCTTCGGCGGATCGGACGAGCCGGTCAACCGCCGGCACGTGGCGCGCAACGCCGTTCTCGTCGCCTGCGCGGTGGCCGGGGCCGCCATGACGTCCGCCGCGGGCGGCACGCCCGTCGCGCCGCCCGCCGCCGCGCTCTGCCTGCTCGGGGCCTCGGTCGCCGTCGGCGCCGTCGTGCTCCTCGACGACCTGCTCCACCTCCTCCGCTGACCCATCGAAGGGAACGCCCATGGCCGTCCTGGTCGCCGCCGTCGTCCTGCTCGGCGGGCTCGTCCTGGTGAACCTGCTCCTGACCGGCGCGGTCATCAGGAAACTCCGGAAAATCACCAAGGATTCCCTCGCCGGGAGAATGCCCGGAAGTCCCGGGCTCGCCGTGGGCGCCGAGGTCCCGGCCTTCGCCGCGCTCACGGTCGCGGACACGAAGGTCACCACGGACGACTTCGCGGGTGAGCGCACCCTCGTCGGGTTCTTCAGCACCGACTGCCCGCACTGCCTGCCGAAGGCGCCCGCCTTCGTCACGACCGCCCGTGACGCCGCCGCCGACGGCGTACGAGTCCTGGCGGTGGTGGTGGAGGGCGAGAAGAGACCCGCCGAGCTGCTCGCCGCCCTGACGGACGACGTGAGCGTCGTCGTGGAGAGCGAGGGCGGCGCGATGGCGGACGCGTTCGAGGTCAGGGCCTTCCCGTCCTTCTTCCTGGTCGGCCCCGACGGAACCGTCGCCGGCAGCAGCCTGAAGCCGGAGCTGCCGGCGGCAGCGCCGTCCCCGGCCTGACCGGCGTGAGGTCACGACTCGGGCCGCTGCGGCTCACCCTGGCGCTCGTCTGGCGGGCCGGACCGGTTCTCGCCCTGTCCCAGCTCGCCATGGCGGTCCTGAACGGCGCCGCCCCCGTCGCGATCACGTGGCTCACCAAACTGCTGATCGATCGCCTGACCGCCGGGCCGGGCCCCTCGACGACGCCCCTCGCCGCCGCGATGGCCGTGCTCGGAGCCCTGACCGCGCTGCTGCCCCACCTGTCCGGGTGGGTCCAGCGAGAGCAGCAGCGCCGCATCGCGTGGCGCACCAGCGACGAACTGTTCACGGCAGTGTGCCGGATGCAGGGACTGACGAGGCTGGAGAACCCGGATTTCCACAATCGGCTCCAGCTGGCCCAGCAGTCCGCCCAGACCGCCCCGCAACTCGTCACCGAGTCGGCGCTCGGAGCGGCACGCGGCGGTATCACCATCGCCGGGCTCCTGGGCGCGCTCGCCACGCTCAGCCCGCTCCTCGCCGCCGTCGTGGCCGCGGCCGCCGTGCCCGAACTGATCGTCCAGCTCAGGCTCGGCCGCCGCCGGGCGTACCTCCGCCTGGAGATGGCCCCGGCGGAACGCCGCCGGATGTTCTACCAGACGCTGATGCTCGACCATCAGGCCGCCAAGGAGATCCGGCTGTTCGGCATCGGGGGCTTCCTGCGGCGGCGCATGCTGGGCGAACTGGCCGCCGAGCAGCGGGCGGAACGCCGGATGGACCTGACGGCCGTCCGCTACAACGGGGCGCTCACCGCCCTCAGCACGGTCATCGCGGGCGCCGCGCTGATCGTGCTGGTCTCCCGGATAGCCGGGGGCCAGGCCGGCATCGGCGACCTGGCCGTCCTCACCGCCGCACTCGCCGGCACCCAGTCCTCCCTCTCCGGCATGGTGATCCAGCTGGCACACCTGAACGAGGCACTCGTCCTGGCCGGCCACTACGCCCACGTCGTCACCATCGGGCCCGACCTGCCGGAACCCGCCACCGGCGGCGACGTGTCACCGCTACGGCACGGCATCGAACTGCGCGACGTGTGGTTCCGGTACGACGCCGGCCATCCGTACGTGCTGCGCGGCCTGAACCTGACCATTCCGTACGGGCGGAGCGTGGCCCTGGTCGGCCTGAACGGTGCGGGCAAGAGCACCGTCGTCAAGCTCCTGTGCCGCCTCTACGACCCCGAGCGCGGCAGCGTCCGCTGGGACGGCGCCGACCTGCGCGAGCTGCGCGTCGACGACCTGCGCCGCCGGATCGGGGCCGTATTCCAGGACTACGTGGCCTACGACCTCACCGCGGCGGAGAACGTCGCCGTCGGCGACGTCGGCTCCCTCGACCGGCCGGAGCGGATCCACGAGGCGGCCCGCCGGGCGGACGTCCACGACAAACTGGTCAGCCTTCCCCGCGGCTACGACACCATCCTGTCGCGGTTCTTCGCCGCCGAACAGGACGAGGACCCCGGCCGGGGCGTGCTCCTGTCCGGGGGGCAGTGGCAGCGCGTCGCCCTCGCCCGCGCCCTCCTCCGCGCGGACACCGCCGATCTGCTCATCCTCGACGAGCCCAGCTCGGGGCTCGACCCCGAGGCCGAGTACGCCATCCACCAGCGGCTCCGCGACTACCGAGGCGGCCGTACGAGCCTCCTCATCTCGCACCGCCTCAACACGGTGCGCGGCGCGGACCACATCGTCGTCCTCGCCGACGGGCGGGTAGCCGAACAGGGCACCCATGACGAGCTGATGGCCCTCGACGGCGAATACGCCCGCCTGTTCACCCGCCAGGCGGCCGATTTCCAGCTCAGCCAGGCCGCCGGCCCCGACCGCCCCTGACACCTGCCGTCCGAGACATCACCGCGATAACCGCTTGCGCTCCTCGCCCGGCCTGAGGCAACCTTGGACCCCAAGGAAAAAACTAGGGATCCTAGGAATATTCACGCTCCGGATGGAGAAGGGCGGCATGCACATGGTGCGGGCCGGGTTGACGGCGGATCGGGTGACGCTCGCCGGTGCCGAGCTGGCGGACGAGGTCGGGCTCGAGCACGTGACCATGTCGGCGGTGGCGCGACGACTCGGGGTGAAGGACGCCAGCCTGTACGCGCACGTCCGCAGCCTCGAGGACCTGCGCGGGCGCATCGCACTGCTGGCCGCGGACGAGAAGACCATCCGCATCGCGGAGGCGACCGCCGGACGGGCCGGAAAGGACGCACTGGTGGCGTACGCCAACGCCTGGCGGCAGTACGCCCACGACCACCCGGGCCGATACACCGCGACGCAGATCCCGATCCAGATCGATCCCGAGCTCGTGGCCCGTGCTGCCGGGCCACGGCGCGCCGTCGAGCTGACCTACAGCATGCTGCGCGCCTACGCGCTGCGGGAACCCGACCTGACCGACGCGGTCCGGCTGATGCGCAGCACGCTCCACGGCTTCGCCAGCCTGGAGGCCGCGGGCGGGTTCGCGCACGCGCGCCCGGCGGAAGACACCTGGGTCCGCTGTCTCGACGCCCTGCACACCCTCCTTGAGCACTGGCCCACGCACGATGAAGGAGATTCGACATGACCAGCCCGGCCATCGGCCACCTGCGCGTGGACGGCGCCACCCTGCGCTACGAGGTGCGCGGAAAGGGCCCGCTCCTGCTGCTGATCCCGGGCGGCACGGGTGGCGCGGCCTCCTTCGACGGCGTCGCCGACGCCCTGGCCGCCGACTACACGGTCGCGTCCTACGACCCGCGCGGCCTGTCCCGCAGCCCGCTTGACGATCCGGAGGCCCCGCAACGGGTCGAGCAGCACGCCGACGACGCGGTGCGGCTGCTGGAGCTGCTGTCTCCGGACGCGCCCGCCCGCGTGGCCGCCTGCAGCTCGGGCGCGATCGTCGCGCTGCACCTGCTCACCACCCATCCCGAGCGGATCGAACGCGTCGTGGCGCACGAGCCGCCGCTGGTGGAGGTGCTGCCGGACGCCGCCGAACATCGCGCGCTGCTCGCCCGCGTCCAGGACACCTTCCGCAGGGAGGGACTGATGCCCGCGGCGGCCGTGTTCGCGGCCGGCCTCAGGCGGCCCGGCGCCGATCCCGTCGACGTCAAGGCGGTCACCGAACTCCCCCCGCAGGCGGCGGCCCGGGCGGAGCGGACGATGGCGGACATGCCCTACTTCCTCGGGCGCATCGTGCCGAGCTTCATGGCCTACACGCCGGACGTGGATCGCCTGGAGGCGCTGTCGGACAGGCTCGTGCTCGCCGCCGGAGCGGACTCACAGGGCGAACTGCCCTACCGTCCCGCCGCCTTCCTCGCCGAGCGGTTCGGCACGGAGCTCGTCCACTTCCCCGGCGGGCACACGGGGCTCACCACACACCCCGCCGAGTTCGGCGAGCTGCTCCGCAAGGTGCTGAGCGCCTGATTCGGCCGCGCCGGCAAAGTCGTGCCGCCGGGTGTCGTGTGGGGCAGGTGCCCGTTCGTCTTCCTGTTGAAGGCCGATCAAAGGAAGAGAGTCAACCGTGAAGTACGTGCTGATGTTCGTCGAGACCGAGGAGTTCGCCAAGCGGCTGGAGGCGATGGACGACTTGGAGCGCGAGGCCGCCTACGAGGCGGTGATGCGCTGGTTCGCCGAGAACTCCGGCAAGATCACGCATCACATGCGTCTGGCGCCCGCGCACACCGCGACCACCGTACGTCTCGGCGGCGGCGAGCCCGTCGTCACCGACGGGCCGTTCGTCGAGGGCAAGGAGGTCGTCAGCGGTTACGCGGAGGTGGAGGTGGCCGATCTGGACGAGGCGCTGAAGCTGGCCAGGTCCTGGCCGGCGTGCCCGATCGTGGAGATCCGACCGGTCTCATGAGCGGACCGGACAGCGGCAGGGGGAGCCGGGAGGTGCTGGCCCGCGTCGTACGTGAGCACGCGGGCCGCCTCGCGGCGTGCCTGGTGTCGCTGCTGGGCGACTTCTCCGCCGCGGAGGACCTGGTGCAGGACGCCGTGGAGACCGCGCTGCGCCGCTGGCCGGTCGAGGGCGTGCCGGACCGGCCGGACGCCTGGCTGTTCACCGTGGCCCGCCGCCGCGGCCTCGACGTGCTGCGGCGGGAGACGAACCACCGCGCCAAGCTGGCCCGGCTACGGTGGCCCGAGCCGGGGGAGAGCGACGACCGGCTGCGGCTGGTCTTCACGTGCTGCCATCCGGCGCTGTCGCCCGAGGCCCGGATCGCGTTGACCCTGCGGGTGGTGTGCGGGCTGAGCACCGCGCAGATCGCCGCTGCCTTCGTCGTGCCGGAGACCACGGTCGCCCAGCGGCTCACCCGGGCCAAACGAAAGATCGCAGAAGCGGGCATCCCCTACCGGATTCCGGCCGCCGAGGAGCTGTCCCAGCGGCTGGACGCCGTGCTCGCGGTCGTCTACCTGCTGTTCAACGAGGGATATCTGTCCAGCAGCGGCGATCGGGCCGAGGC
Source organism: Microbispora sp. H10830 (assembly GCF_014161375.1). NCBI lineage: Bacteria > Bacillati > Actinomycetota > Actinomycetes > Streptosporangiales > Streptosporangiaceae > Microbispora > Microbispora sp. H10830. Next base: position 32,841 of record NZ_JABBWX010000031.1, on the reverse strand, counting down.
GCGCGACCTGGCCGACGACGCCGAGTGGCTGGCCGGGCTCCTGGCCGGCCTCATGCCGGGCGAGCCGGAAGTGGCCGGGCTGCTCGCGCTCATCCGGCTGCACCGGGCGCGCGGCGCGGCCCGGTTCGACTCCCACGGGCGTCTGGTGCCGCTCGCCGAGCAGGATCGCGGCCTGTGGGACCGCGCCGCGATCGCCGAGGCGACCGCGTTGCTGACCCGCACCGCCAGGACCCATCGCCGGCCGGGGCCCTACCAGTTGCAGGCCGCGATCGTGGCCTGTCACGCCGAGGCCGCAGGCTTCGAGCACACCGACTGGGCACAGATCCTCGTGTTGTACGACATGCTCCTGGCGGTGGCGCCCTCGCCGGTCACCCGGCTGCACCGGGCCGTCGCCCTGCGCTACGTCAAGGGGCCCGCGGCCGCGCTGGCGGAGCTCACCGGCCTGGAGGGGGCCCTGTCCCGCTATCCGCTCCTGCACGCGACCCGAGCCGAGCTGCTGCGCGCGCTGGGCGACACGAGCCAGGCGCGGCTGTGTGATGAGCGGGCGCTGGGCCTGACCGCCAACCCGGCCCAGCAGGCCCTGCTCCATGAGCGGCTGGATCTGACTCATGGAGAGTGGCCGTAGCGTCCGCCGGCACCGCCACCCACGGCTCGGCGAGTGACCCGAGGGGCCTTCCGCCGCGCTGACTCCCTGGCAGGCCTCATGCGGCAGGGTGGCAAGGTCGCTCGCGGTGACAGGGTCTTCCCCGGGTGGAGGCCGCATGGGCGAGGTATGGGCCTCGGATCAGGACGTGCCGCTGTGCTGCGAACCGGCCGGCTCACTGCATGAGGCGTGTGCCCGGTCGGACCCCGGCCGACGTTGTTGATCTACTTCGTAAAGGCGTGCCGGTGAGGACGCCTGGCCGCGCCTGCGCGACGCCCTCGTCCACCGGCGGCCGAGCGATCTCGCCACCGGGTCTCATCTCGGGCGAGGGAGGCGGGCGACCCGGCGGCCCAGCACGGCCAGCAGACACACCATGACCACGCCGACGGCCGCCAGGCCGGCGCGGTCGGCCGCCGTGTCGGTATTGGAGATCAGGCCGAAGGCGGTGTGGGCGATCAGGGCGCCGGAGGCCAGGGCGAGACTGTGCCGGTCCGTCCACAGGCCGCCGGCCGTCCAGCGGCGCAGGAGCCACGCGGCGGTGACCGCCAGAACGGCGGCGGCCGACATCGGCACGATCACCCACCCGCCGTGGGTGAAGGCGGGCTGGGTCGCGCCGCCGAAGGGGAACAGCGACGCCAGGTATCCGAAGACGGCCACGGCGCCGAACACCCCGGCCGCCGCGGGCGCAGGCGGGCTGATCGAGGACACGTCCGGGCGGGACTTCAGCCGCAGCCCAGCCACCGCGAGCAGGACCACGACGGCCGCACAGCCCGCCAGGATCGCCGGCGGCGCCTCATATCCGGGGTCGATACTCGTCACCACCGTCGTCCGCAGCAGCAGCGCGCCGAGGACGAAGACCGCCCCGGCCAGCCAGGTGCCGAGTCTGCCCAGGTAGGGACGGTCGCGCAGGGACGGGACGATCAGGTCGGTCAGGAGGATAGGGATCGCGGCGCTGAAGACCGCGTGGTAGGGGATCTGCAGCTCGGTGTAGGCGCTGTTCAGGCCCAGGATCCGGGGCGCCCATCCGGCGGCGCCGTAGATCGTGGGGCTGCTCAGCGCCTGCAGCGCCAAGCCCTCCTCGACGATGCCGTAGGCGGCGCCGAGCAGCAGCACCCCGGTCCAGCCCGTCCCGGCCCGCCGCACCAGCTCGCGCACCAGGACGACGCCCGCGCCGTATATCGGGATCCACAGCAGCAGGAGCCAGGCCATGCGCAGCGGCGGGTTGCCGAGGGTGAACTCGGCCACGAGCGGTGTGATCACCGCGAGGAGCAGTGCGGCCAGGCGGCCGCGCGTCTTGTTCGCCGTCATGCGGCCAGCGTGTTCCGCGCACACCACCGACGTCTGCCGCCCCGGGTCCTGCGCGTGGCAACCCAGGTGACAACCCGGCGCCGACTTTGGTTGCTGCCGCCGGCGGGCCCGCCGTCATTACGCTGGGCGTCCGTGACAGCAGACGTACGGCCTGGCCCTGCCAGGACCCGGCGGGACCGGGCGATCCGGGTGGGGGGCGTCGCCTGTGCGCTGGCCGCGGCGGCGGTCGTCGTGCGCGACGACCTCGGCGCGGCTTCCGGCTGGTGGCTGGTCGCGGACGTGGCCGGCGGCGCGGCGGCGTGCGGGGCGCTGTGGCTGTCGCGCCGGTGGCCGGCCACCATGGCGCTCGTGGCCGTGGCGCTGGCGGTGCCCGCGGCCTCGGCGTCGGTCGCGGCCGGCATCGCCACGCTGATGGCCGCCCTGTATCGGCGCTCGATCGTCGCGATCGGTGTGGGCGCGGCCTGGGTGGCCGCGACGCTGGCCCGGTTCTGGCTGCGGCCGCCGGGGCTGGCGCCTTACCCGGTGTGGGCGCTGGTCGCGGTGCTGTTCGGGGTGGCGCTGACCGGATGGGGGATGCTGGCGCGGGCCCGCCGCCAACTGGTGCTGTCGCTGGCGGAGCGGGTCCGCAGGGCCGAGGAGGAGCAACGGCGACGCGTCGAGCGGGCCCGCCACGCCGAACGCCTGGCCATCGCCCGGGAGATGCACGACGTGCTGGCGCACCGGCTGTCGCTGCTGGCGCTGCACGCCGGGGCGCTGGAGTTCAACGCGCGGGCCGATCCCGAGGAGGTGGTCGAGGCGGCCGCGGTGGTGCGCTCCAGCGCGCACCAGGCGCTGCAGGAGCTGCGCCAGGTCATCTCGGTGCTCCGCGAGGCGCCCGTCCTGGCCGAGCTGGACCTGCGCACTCTGGTCGAGGAGGTACGGCGGGCGGGCATGGCGGTCGAGCTGCACGACGGCGGCGTGCGCCTCCCCGAGCTGCCGGGCGCGACGGCGCGGGCGGCCTACCGGATCGTCCAGGAGGGCCTCACGAACGCCAGGAAGCACGCGCCGGGCGTGCCGGTGAGTCTCCGCCTCGACGGCAGGCCGGACGGGGGGCTCGCCATCGAGGTGCGCAATCCCATGGCGCGCAATCCCACGGTGCACGCTCCCCGGGGGGAGGGCGCCGGCCTGGCCGGGATGCGGGAGCGGGCCGAGCTGGCGGGCGGGCGGGTGGAGCAGGCCGGGGTGGAGCAAGGCGAGTTCCGCCTGGCGGTCTGGCTACCATGGCCGGTGTGAGCGCCATACGCGTGCTGGTCGTGGACGACGACCCGCTCGTCAGGGCGGGTCTGACGCTGATGCTCAGGGGCGCCGACGAGCTCGTCGTGGTGGGCGGCGTGGCCGACGGCGCCGACGTCGGAGCCGCGGTCGACGCGCACGCGCCCGATGTGGTGCTCATGGACATCCGCATGCCGGGCCTGGACGGGATCGACGCCACCCGGCTGCTGCGGCGGCGGCCCGACCCTCCCCACGTCATCATGCTGACCACCTTCGACGCCGACGAGCACGTCTTCGGCGCGCTGCGCGCCGGGGCCAGCGGATTCCTGCTCAAGGACACCCCGCCGGAGGGCATTGTGGACGCGGTCCTCCGGGTCTCGGCGGGCGAGCCGATCCTGTCGCCCGGTGTGACCCGGCGCCTGATCGCCCACCTGGCGCCGGAGGCGGAGGACCGCCGCCGCGCCGACGCACGCAGGCTGCTGGCCAGGCTCAGCGACCGCGAGCGTGAGGTCGCCGCCGCGGTCGGCAGGGGCAGGTCCAACGCAGACATCGCGGCCGAGCTCCACATGAGCGTCGGCACGGTCAAGAGTTACATCTCCCGCATCCTCGCGAAGACCAACCTGGACAATCGCGTCCAGCTCGCCCTCATCGCCCACGACAATCCGCTCTAGCCGAGCCCGTTTCCCGCCACGGCCGACCTTCAGCCGCGGCCTCCGGGAGCGGCGGCCTTCACTGGACGACGACGGGCGCGAGCGCCGCGGGAAGCAGGCGGCGCGGGGCTCCTGAGCCGTCCGCCGGCGCCGTCCAGATGTCGGCGCCGAAGTCGCCCGGCAGGGCGTAGCCGAGCGTGCGGGCGTCGAGCCACACCGCCTGGTCGTCGACGCTGCGCCGCTCGGCGATCGGGGTCTCCCGCATGGTCCGAAGGTCGAGGACGTACAGCCGCCACGGCGCGTCCTCGGGCAGGCCGGCCACCCGCTTCTTGAACGCGATGCGGGTGCCGTCGGGGGAGAGCGACGGGCACTCCACGTTCTGCCGGACCGTGCTCAGGGTGCGGGCCGCGACGTCCCCGCGCGCCAGCCACGTGCGGCCCCCGGTCGCGAGGGTGACCCAGAAATGGCCGTCGTCGGCGAAGGTCACCCCCCACAGGTTGACGTCGGCAGCGTGATAGGGGCGGCCGTCCTTGAGCACACGGTAGGCCTCCAGGTTGTCCTGCAGCGACCAGGTGCGCGTGTCCAGGATCGAGGTGCGGGTGGAGAAGTTCGTCCCCGCGTACGAGTCGCCGCTCACGAAGACGGTCCAAGCCGCCATGCGGCCGGACGGGGAGACCCTCGTGCGGGTGGGGATGCCGGCGAGGGGGAACGCGCGCCGCTCCCGCAGCCGCGCGTCGAGCACCACGGCTCGGTAGGTGTCGCCCAGCGAGCCGTGCTCGGCCTGAAGGCAGGCGCCGGTGCCGGACGAGGCGTGGAAGCGCAGGCACCGCACCCCGGACGAGACGCGCGAGCCCCCCGGGTCGTCCGCGGGCACGGCGACCACCTCGTCGCGGTGCGGACCCCACGCCATCGTCCGGAAGAGCATCCGGCGCCCCCGTCCCGCCGTGAGCGTGACCTCACCCGGACCGGCGGAGGCCTCCCCCGTCCGCGGCAGGCCCCGGCTCTCCGCGCGGGCGGCGGCGTGCACCACCGCCCAGGCGGACAGACCCCCGAGGAGCAGCACCGCGGCCAGCAGGACCGTGAGGCGGGGTCGGATGGTCACGGGGTTCCCTTCTCTTCGCACGCTCAGGCCGTCCGCTGCGCGGATGGGCACGAGGGGGAGCGGAGCGCGGCGAGCGCGATGGGGGTGGAGACCGCCAGCCCCGCCGTCGCGACGGCCAGCGCCGGGCCCTCGCCCCAGGCCGTCCAGGCGGCGCCGAACCCGATCGAGCAGGCGAATCGGGCGAGGGCCTGGCCGGTGCCCACCAGGGCCAGCCCTCTCGCCCTCATCGCCTCCGGCACGACGCCGGCGACCGCGGCCGCCAGCACGCCGTCGGTCGCCGCGTAGAAGGCCCCGTGCAGCACGAGCACCGTTACCACCACTGGCACCACCGCCGGCGGCGGCCCGCCGGGGACGGCCAGCACCAGGCCGTACGCGACGAGCAGCGCCAGGTGTCCGAGCAGGAACAGCCTGCGCCGCCCGATGCGGTCGGCGACGGCACCGGCGGGCACGGCCAGCAGCAGGAAGGCGGCCGCGGTCCCGAGCGGCAGCAAGGGAAACCACCGCGCGGGCACCTCGAACCCGCGCTGCAGCAGCAGGTAGACGAAGGAGTCGCTCACCGTCGTCAGCCCCAGCAGCACCGCGCACGCCGCCAGTCGCCCCACGCCGGGCATCCGCAGGAGCGTGGGTGCCCGGAGCGGGCCGGAGGACGGCGCTCTCCGGCCCGCTCTCCGGCCCGCTCTCCGGGTGACGCCGACGCCGCCGGGACGGCCGGGGACGAAGAGCACCAGCACCAGCACGCCCAGCACGGCGACGCAGGCACTGACCATGAAGACGGCGTCGTAACCCTCCGCCGCCACCCCCAGCACCAGGAACGCCAGGACGGCCCGCAGAGGGCTCCGGCGGTGTCCATCGCCCGGTGCACGCCGAAGGCCTGCCCCCGGCGCTCGGGCGTGGCGGCCAGGGAGATGAGGGCGTCCCGGGGGGCGGTGCGCAGGCCCTTGCCCGTACGGTCGAGGGCCAGCACCGCGCCGATCACCGGCAGGGTGTGGGCGATGAGCAGCAGCGGCTTGCACAGCGCCGACAGGCCGTAGCCGGCCACGGCGACCGCCTTGTGCCGCCCGCCCCCACCGTCGGCGAGGTGGCCTCCGGCCAGCCTCACCAGGGCGCCGACCCCGTTGTAGACGCCGTCCAGCACGCCGAAGCCGAGCGGGGACAGCCCCAGCCCGGAGACGAGATAGAGCGGCAGCACGGCGGTGATCATCTCCGCCGACACGTCCGTGATCAGGCTTACCGCGCCCAGGGCCAGCACGGTTCCCGGAACCGCGGCCCACCGCCGTCCCCGGTGGGGGACGACGGCGGGCGCGTCGCGACCGTCCGCGAGGTACACGCGGTCAGTTCCAGATGCCGGAGATGGCCGACGCCGACGCCGCGTTGCCCGCGTGGCCGGTGCCGTACATGTCCTCGATGGTGCGCAGCAGGTTGTAGTGGTTGTAGGTGGTGCCGGAGGACGATCCCGCCAGCACCGGCTGGCCGTACAGGACGGTGGCGATGCGGTTGCCGCTCAGTCGGTTGTCCTCGTCGAAGGTGACCACGAGAAGGCTGTTGTGGGTCTTGGCCCAGGTCGCGTACGCGCCGAGGTTGTTCTTCAGCCAGGTGTCACCGGTGGACACCGAGCAGTCGTGCATGTCGCTGCACAGGTTCGGGACGACGAACGACACCTTAGGCAGCTTGGTGAAGTCGGTAGGGAACTGGGCGAACGTGTACGCGGTGGACGTCGGCACGTTGGAGAACCCGAACCAGGGGTTGTGCTTGCGGGCGTACTTGCCGCTGCTGCACGTGGTCGAGCCCTGGCTGGGCAGCGATTCGTTGTAGCTGGCCCAGCTCTTGCCCGCGGCGAGCAGCTCCGACGCCAGGTTGGGCGCGGAACTGAAGCCGGGGGTGTAGCAGGAGTCGTCGGTGATGCCCTGGGTCGACCCGGAGAACATGGCGAAGTAGTTGGGCTGGCTGGGATGGGTCTCGGCGTAGAAGGCGGTCAGGTTGGCCCCGCCGCTCTTCAGGGAGTTGATGTAAGGAGCGCTGGAGCTGCCGACGATCTGGGAGTAGGCGTGGTTTTCGAAGACTACGACCACCGTGTGGTCCGGCGTCGGCAACGCGGCCGCCTGGGCGCTGAAGCCTCCGGCGGCCCACAGGCCCAGGGAGGCCGCTGACAGCGTGAAGGCGGTGGTGAGAGCGGTGATCCGGCGGGACGGCATGGCTGTCCTCCAGAGGGGGGGTCTGGGACCAGCTCAGGCTAGGAACACCCCGTGACGCTGACCGCACGCCCGACATGAAGGTTGGCCGAACGGTGAATGAAGCCCCTTGTCGCTCATCGGGGTCGGCGGTCTCGATGGCGTGCAGGGGGTTGTCCACGTCGAGCGCCATGGACGCGACGTGGTTCGCCGGCGTCAGCTCACCGCACGGCATCGCGGCGCGAAGCCGTACTGCTCGCAGCAGGACTCGAACACACGTCACGTGCGCCGGTAAGCGATGCGGGTGTTCTCCACGAGGTCGTCGTGGATCGGCGCGGCGGCCTCGGGCGTCAGGCGCTCGCGGAGCGCACTCGGGCAGGCCGGGTGTGCTCTCCAGCGGTAGGCGATGTGAGGCGCCTCACGGCCGGTTCGTATCGGGTGCCGCGTTCTGAGGGGGTCGCGGCACGGGCGTGAGCGCGAACCTTCCTATTTATCGTGCTGCCGGCGCACCATCTCGGTGATCCAGATGGGCGCGAACGGAGACGTGCAGCCCGGGGGAGTCGGGTAGTCCTTGAGCACTTCGAGGCGCTCACCGATGTCGATCGCACGGGCGCGGTGCTCGGCGTGCTCGATCCCGATCTGAGCCAGGCAGTGGTTCATCGCCCACTGCAGGCGATCCGGGGCGTCCTTCATCTCCGCCTCGATGACGTCGAGCAGCCCTGCGAGGTCGAGGCCCTCAGGCTTCTTCGTCACGCGTTCGGTGGTCAGCGCCCAGCCGGCACTCGCGACCACTGGATCCGAATCGGCGGACCAGGCCAGGCGCAGCTCTTCGGAGTGCGGGTTCTTCTTCACCACGTAGTTCACGAGCCAGTCATGCACCTTCGGCGTGCGCGCCTCGCGCAGCATGACGTCCAACTCGTCACGCTCGAACGCCTTCGGACGGCAGATCAGGATCGCCAGCAGCCTCGCCGCGGTGTCATCGGTCTCCCAGAGCCGGCACGCGAGTTCCTGCTGCGTCTTCAGCCGCTTCGCGAGCGCGCGCAGCTTGCTGAGGTTCACACCGTGATCGTCACCGTGTTTCTCGTTCACCTCGCGTGCCTTCGGGTCCTCGAGCTCGGCCAGCTCGGCCATCACCTCGGACACCAACGTCTCGGCCACTTCAGCCTCCTGTCCATCACGTGCGAGATTCAGCCTACGAGCGTGCGGGCGGTGTTAGGGGTTGCCGGTGATGGAGCGCATGCCGGGTGTAGAGCGGCCAGGAGCCCGTGGTGCCTTTTTACACGCCTACGGCTTTGGACACCCTCGCCGGGGTGCCGGAGTCATGACCGGAAGCCGTTGTATCCATCGACTTTGACCGATGCCGAATGGCGTGGGAGGTCGTCGGTCGACTCTGCGGCGATGCTCATAACCGTGATTCAGGCGGTCCGGAGGGCTGGAAACGGCCGTTCTTTTCCGAAGCGGCAAACTGCGGATCGCTCATTTGGTCGGGCACATCTGAAGAAGATCCCGGCAAAGATCGCTGCTCGCGGGCGCCTCTCATCGGCAAGGAGTGGCCGACTGTGGCCAGTCGGGAACTTGCCGTAAGTGGCCTATTTACATCTATTCGCCGAACAGTCACCATGTGACCGTGGCCACACCCCCTCGTTGATAAGCGGCCGGCGCTGAACATGTCACCGAGGTTGTCAACCAATGCGATTTGGTATCCGCTCGCGCCGATACGTGAGGAGAGGGCGTCCCGGGTGGCGCATTCAGAGAAATTCTGGACGGTCGGCGATCCCAAATTCCTTAATGGCATAACGCCACACCAGAAGGAATGACACCGTGAGAATGACGCGAAGATTACGGGCCGCCGTGTGCGTGGTGGTGGCCGGTGCGATGCTGGTGGCCGGGGTAGGGACGGCGTCCGCCGCGCCCGGGGTCACCCCGGCCGACGTGACGCTGAAACTGGCCCCGGGCGAGTCGACGACGATCGCCAAGACCGTGTCCACTCCGGCGATCCCGCCCAAGCCGGATATCGCGTTCCTGATCGACACAACAGGGAGCATGGGCGGGGTCATCTCGAACGTGCGGACCAATGCGAACACCATCTTGTCCAACGTCGCTTCGGCGCAGCCGGACGCGCAGTTCGCGGTCGCCGAGTACAGGGACGTGTCGGTGGACGCGACGTCGTTCCGGGTGGCGCAGAACCTCACCGCCAACCAGACCGACGTCACCAACGGTCTCAACTCGCTGGTCGCGACGGGCGGCGGCGACCTCCCAGAGGACGGCATCAACGGTCTGTTCCAGGTCGCGTCCGGGGCGGTCGGCTTCCGGCCGGACAGCACCCGGATCGTGTTGCTGATCGGGGACGCCCCCAGCCATGACCCCAGCAACGGCCATACGCTGGCCGACGCGATCAGCGCCCTGCAGGCAGCCCACATCACCGTGCTCGCGTTCGACCTGGCCGGGCTGAACTCGGGCGGGCAGGCGACCGCGATCACCGACGCCACGGATGGACAACTGTTCTCCGGCCTCAACGCCTCGGAGGTCAGCGACACCATCCTGGCGGCCCTGCACAACCTGCCGGTCACGGTCACCCATCAGCTACGCGACTGCGATCCGAACCTGTCGGTGTCCCTGACCCCGGGCAGCCGGACGGTGACCAGCGGCGATGACGCCACCTTCACCGAGGTCGTCTCCGTCGGCGCCGGAGCCGTACCGGGAAGCACCCTGACCTGCAAGGTGGACTTCCTGCTCAACGGCGTCCTGTCACCAGGCTTCACCGAAACGATCAGCGAGCACGTGCCCAAGGCGACCCCATCGATCGCCACGACGCCGTCGGGCCAGGTGCCCGCGGGCGGGAACGTCTCTGATACGGCTGCCCTGTCCGGTGGGTACCACCCGACGGGCACCGTCACGTTCCAGCTGTTCGGGCCCGGCGACACCGACTGTGCGACGCCCATCGCGACTCGTACCGGGACGGTGTCGGGCAGCGGCACCGCCGCGTCCGGGAACATCCCCGCGGGCGGGGTGGGCACCTACCGGTGGGTGGCCTCCTACAGCGGCGATGACGCCAACAACCCGGTCACCTCCGCGTGCGGCGATGAAGAGGTCGTGGTTGTGAAGGCCACCCCGGGCCTCGCCACCACCCCATCGGGGTCCGTGCCGGCCGGCGGCGTCGTGTCCGACACCGCCACCGTCTCCGGCGGGTTCCACCCCACCGGCACTGTCACATTCCAGCTGTACGGCCCCGGCGACACCGACTGCGCGACGCCGATCGCCACCCGCACCGGCACGCTGTCCGGCAGCGGCACCGCCGCGTCCGGCAACGTGACCATCGGCGCGGCCGGCACCTACCGGTGGACCGCCACCTACGGCGGCGACGCCAACAACAACTCCGTCACCTCACCGTGCAGCGAAGAACAAGTCACCGTCACGCCGCAGCGGCTGACCGGACGGGCCTACGGCCTGACCGCCGACGCCTCCCTGGCCGGCATCCAACTGGTCAACATCGCACGCACCCCCGACACCGGCCCCATCTCCACCACCTCGACCGGCACCACCTCGGTGCCCTGCACCGCCAGCCTCAGCGGACTGATCAGCGCGCACGCCCTGTGCGCCCAGGTCGCCACCACCGAATTCCCCGGCAAATCCGTCGCCACCGCCTCCATCGACGACACCACCGTCGGGATCACCGGCATCCCGGTGATCAGCGTCAAGACCATCAAATCCACCTCCACCACCACGTGCGCCGGCTCCACCGGAACCACCACGATCGCCTTCCTCAAGGTCGGCAACACGGTGGTCATCGCGGAACCCACAAATGTCCAGCCCAATACCACGGTCAACGTCGGCGTCGTCAAGCTCGTCCTCAACGAGCAGACCCCATTCACCACCCCGGACAAGGGCCTGACCGTCAACGCCGTCCACATCACCGTCGACGCCCTCGGCCTGGCCAAGACCAACGTCGTCCTGGCCTCCTCCGAAAGCGATATCGGCAACTGTCCATAACCCAACCCACCTGAACCAGTCATCCCCGAGGCCGGGCGGAACACCGTGGCTCCGCCCGGCCTCGGCCGGCTTCAGGCGCCCCCGGGGGGCGCATTCGGCTCGTCGTGAAGGATCGTCACCCGCAGGCCGTCAATCTGCAGCGGCGGTGACCACCAGCGTCAGGCCGGACCTTCGTCGCCGCGTTCCGGAGCGGGGATTTCCCGTAGGGAGCGTAGGGGTGAGACGTAGGCGATCGCGGTGCCAAGGAGCATCACGCCGCTGCTGATGACGAGGGTGGCTCGGAGAGAAAGCAACGATCCGAGGAGCCCACCGAGGAGCGCGCCGAGGGGTTGCATCCCGGAAACGAGGAAACGCCATGTGGCGTTGGCGCGTGAGAGCAGGGCGGGGGCGATCAGAGTCTGCCGGAGGGTTTGCTGGTTGACCCCGTAGAGCGAGGGACCGGCCCCTCGCAGCAACTGCGCGACGGCCAGGATGACGAGCGTGAGTGCCACAAGGCTGCCCGCGGCCGCGAGCACCAGGCCGGCGACGGCCGCGATGAGCATCCCGGTGACAAAACACCGGCCTGGGCCGATGCGCCGGGTGACGGGGGCCACCACCAGGGCGCCGAGGATGCCCGCCACGCCACTGATCGCGATGTACACGCCGATCAGGGCCGGAGTCAGCCTGAGGTCTCGAACCAGGTAGAGCACGAAGACGACGTTTTGGATCTGGCCGGCGAGGGCACCGATGGTGGCCGCGAGGGTCACAGCGCGCATGGTCGGATGAGCGAAGACCACGCGCACTCCCTCGACGATGCCGGCGCCGAGGTGACGTTGCCGCCGCTCCGCGTGGACGGCCCCCGCTCCAGGGGCGCGAATACGCGCCTTACACAGGCCGGCGAGCAAGAACGAGACCGCGTCGACAGCGATGGCAGCCGGCGCGGACAGGAGCGAGACCACCACACCACCCACAGCTGAGCCTGTCGTGTTGACGGTCGCGTTGCTCAGCATGAGCGCGCTGTTGGCCGGTAGGAGCTGCTGACGTGGGACCAGGGCGGGGGTGAACGACTGAGCGGTCACGGCCTCCAGAAGGCCGCAGACGCCCGCGAGAACCGTCACAGCGTACAGATGCCAGATCTGCAGCAGGCCGAGTACGGCCAGGACCGGAACCGAGCCCAGCAGCAGGGTCCGCGCCAGGTCCGTCAGGACAAGGATCCGCCGGTAGGGCATGCGGTCCACCCATACGCCCGCGGGCAACCCCAGAACGAGGTGCGGAAGCCACGCCGCCGCGCCCAAGAACCCCATCTGGGCGGGCGAGGCGTCCAGATAGACGACCGCTGTCAACGGCAGCGCCACCACGGTGACGCTTGATCCCAGCAGTGATATCGAGTTGCCGACAAAGAGCCGGCGGAAGTCGGGATACCGCCGGAGAATCGACCATGGCCTCCGGGACGGGGCACGGTCATCATCGGCCTTTGCCGGTGGTGCTGCGGCTCCTCCTTCATCAATGCTCATAGCCGGACGCTACTGAGATCTTCTGGGCAGATGCCATCGTGTTCGATGGATCAGGTCAGGGCGGACTTCGCGGCCCCCCGGGGCCGCGCTTGAGTCCCGGCTGGCCGGGCTGGAGAAGTCAGCTCAGCGTGGCCGCCTTGCGCAGCAGCACTGAGCGTTCGCGCTGGTTGGCGCACAGCCGGGCCGCCAGCTCCAGCTCGGCGCGCGCTTCCGCTCGCCGTCCGAGTCGGGCCAGCAGCTCCCCGCGTACGGTCGGGATCAGATGCGAGCCGGGGAGCCGGTCCGAGGCGATCAGCTCGTCCACGATGGCCAGGGCTTGTGCCGGGCCCGAGGCCATGGCCACAGCGACGGCCCGGTTGAGCTCGACCACCGGCGAGGGCGCGACCCGGCCGAGTGCCTCGTAGAGCACCACGATCCGGTCCCAGTCGGTCGCCTCGACCGAGGGCGCGGCCGCGTGGGTGGCGGCGATCGCGGCCTGCAGGCCGTAGGGGCCGAGGCCGCGAGTCGATGCCTTGGCCAGCGCGGCCAGCCCACGGCGGATCGCCGAGAAGTCCCACCGCCGCCGGTCCTGCTCCTCCAGCAGGACCGGCGAACCGTCCGGGCCGGTCCGGGCGGGGAAACGCGCGGCCGTCAGCTCGCACAACGCCAGCAGGCCGTGCACCTCCGGCTCGTCCGGCTGCAGCGCGGCCAGCGTGCGGGCCAGCCGGATCGCCTCGTACGCGACGTCGGGGCGCAGCAGCCGGTCGCCCGACGTGGCCGTCGACCCCTCGGTGAAGATCACGTAGAGGACGCTGAGCACGGCGGCCAGCTGCTCCCGGCGCTCGGCGGCCGGCGGCAGCTCGAACGGCACCCCGGCCTCCGCGATCGTCTTCTTGCCCCGGGTGATGCGGGCCTGCACGGTCGGCACGGATACGAGGAACGCGCGGGCGATCTCCTCGCTGGACAGGCCGCCGACCACGCGCAGGGTCAGCGCCACCCGGGACTCGGGGGAGAGCACCGGGTGGCAGCTGACGAACATCAGCGCCAGCACGTCGTCATCGATCTTGTCGGGGTCGATTTGTTCGTCAGCCGCCGAGCCGACCGCCGAGTCGGCCGCCAGCAGGGCGTATCGGTCCTGGAGGGCGGTCCGGCGGCGGATCGCGTCGATCGCCCGCCGCCGGGCCGTGGCCATCAGCCAGCCGGCCGGATTGGCCGGAGGGGCGAGTGGCCACGACACCAGCGCCTCGGCCACCGCCTCCTGGGCCGCGTCCTCGGCCAGCCCGAAATCGCCGGTGAACCGGGTCAGCGCGGCGACGATCCGCGCCGACTCGATCCGCCAGACCGCCTCGACATCGGCCGTACCCATCAGATCTGGCCGTTGCTCTCGCGCCCGGCCCCGTCCTTGGTGATCACTGTCCGACCTGCGGGACCTCGTCGCTGCCGGGCACCCGCCGGACCTCGATCTTGGACCCGGGGGCCGCCGGGACCCGCTTGGCCCACTCGACCGCCTCCTGCTTCGAGGCGACGTCGAGCAGGAAGAAGCCCCCGAACAGCTCTTTGGTCTCGCCGTACGGCCCGTCCGTGACCACCGGGGCCTCGCCGCTGAAGTCGACCACGACGCCCTGGCCCGGATCGTCCAGCCCTTCCGCGGCGAGGAGAACGCCGGCCTTGAGCATCTCCTCGATGAACTGGCGGGTCGTGGCCATCATCTCGTCGATGTCGGCCATCATGGCCGCGTTCGACTCGTCGGTGCCCCGCATGATCAGCAGGTACTTCGGCATCGCGTTCTCCTCGTCCGGCGGGGCCGCCTCTCGGCCCTCGCACCCACACGTCGAACGAGCGGCCCGCGGATCGACACGGTCCCGCAGAAATTTCTCGCCGCGACGCGGCCGATCCCTCCGACCCGCGTTTCGCCCGTCGGAGCGGCCCCTGAGCCGATGACTGACGCGGACGCCCTGCTGATCGGAAAGCCTATCGCCGCATCTTCGTCGAGAGCGGCGAGATCTCGCCGGCGCCCGAACTCAGCGACATCCGGCGCCGGAACTCACGAACGACACCACGATCGCGCCGCCATCGGCCAGGACACGGGCCGTGCTGCCGGCGGCTGTGCTTCCGGAGGACGGGGGGAGGAGGCGGCTGCAGCAAGGTGGGAGGGCGGGAGATGCGCTTTCAGGCACGCGGACATGCCGGCTCGTGGTCGGTGACCAACGAGCCGGCATGGTGCGGTGGGAACGCCCGATGGGTGGTGGGCGGTCGGGCGGCCGGGTGCTCCTCAGCGGGAGGTCGTGCGGGACAGGCCGATCCGGTAGTCAACGCCGCCCTGGCGCGCCAGGGCGGCGCCGACCCGTTCAGGAAATCCGTCGAGTCAACCGCCGTGTGACCCGTCGTGCGTTCATGGCGAACCCTCGCGCCCCGACACTCCCTTCCATCATGCCGGGATCAGCCAGGTCACACGCCGGTGATCGTCCATTGGTTGTTGGTGTTGTTGTTGGGCGTCCACATGCCGACGGCGGAGCCGGCGGTGGTGTAGCCCATGCCGTCGAGGGACGTGCCGGTGCCGCGGTTGACGATCTGGTAGCGGCCGTTGCCGAGGTCGTTCAGGCGCCACTGCTGGTTGTTGCCGCCGTTCCAGGCCGCCTGCCTGGCGTTGGCGCCGTTGGCGGTGTTGCCCCAGCTGTCGGCGACCATGCCGTTGGTGCGGTTGACGATCCGGTACCAGCCGCCGCCCAGGTCGACCAGCTGCCACTGCAGGTTGTTGCTGCCGTCCCAGTTCCACTGCTTGAGGTTCGACCCCGACGCGACGTTCCCGCCGCTGTCCAGCACCAGGCCGGTGGTGGCGTTGGCGATCCGCACGTAGGTCGACGGCGTGGAGGTGCCGCCGGACCCGGTCAGGCGGTAGGTGCGGCCGGCCTGGCCGGGCAGCGCGATGACGTCGGCCTCGGGTTTGGTGACGGTGACGGCACCGCCGGTCTCGGCGTCGACCACCTGGTAGGTCCCGGTGAAGATCCGGCTGCGTACGTTGACCGTGCCGTCGCGGTCGAACTTGACGAGGATCTCGGTGTTCCCGCCGCTGACCCAGGTCGCGTCGACGGTGTAGCCGCCGCGTCCCCGCAGGCCCTGCACCTTCCCGCTCGGCCACGTCGAGGGCAGAGCGGGCAGCACGTGCAACTCCCCGTTGTGGCTCTGCAGGAGCATCTCCGCGATGCCGGACGTCGCGCCGAAGTTGCCGTCGATCTGGAAGGGCGGGTGCAGGTCGAACATGTTCGGCGCGAGCCGGTCCGTCCGCACGAGGAGGCCGATCAGCTTGCGGGCACGGTCGCCCTCCTCCATCCGCGCCCAGTAGTTGATCTTCCAGGCCAGCGACCAGCCGGTGCCGTCGTCGCCGCGCAGTTCGAGGGTCCGGCGCGCGGCGTTGTAGAGCGTGGGGGTGCCGCGCTTGGTGATCTGGTTGCTGGGGTGCAGGCCGTAGAGGTGCGAGATGTGCCGGTGGTTCTGCTCGGTCTCCACCCAGTCGTACAGCCACTCCTGGATGTTGCCGCGCGAGCCGACCTTCATCGGAGCCAGCCGGTCCCGGGCGGCCAGGACCTGGCTCCGGAAGCTCTCGTCCGTGCCGAGGACCTCGCTGGCCTTTGCGCAGCCGTTGAACAGGTCGCGCAGGATCTGGTTGTCCATGGTCGGGCCGGCGCACACGCTGACGCCCGAGTGGTGGTTCAGCTCGGGGGAGTTCGACGGGTTCGTCACCAGATACCCCAGGCTCGGCTCCTGGACGAGCGTCTCCAGGAAGAACTGCGCCGCGCCCTTCATCGCCGGGTAGTACTGCCGGAGGAAGTCGAGGTCCTCGGTGAACAGGTAGTGGTCCCAGATCATGGTGGACAGCCACGCGCCGCCGGTCTGCCACATGCCCGCCGCGGCGAAATCGACCACCGACGAGCCCCGCCATCCGTCGGTGTTGTGGTGGGTCACCCAGCCACCCGCGTTGTACTCCACCCGGGCCGTACGGGCGCCGCTGACCGTGAGGTCGTTGATCATCCGGAACACCGGCTCGAAGCACTCCGGCAGGTTCGTCGTGTTGGTCGGCCAGTAGTTCATCGGCAGGTTGGCGTTGAGGGTGTACTTCGAGTCCCACGCCGGGGTCAGCGAGTCGTTCCAGATGCCCTGCAGGTTCGCCGGCTGGGTGCCCGGCCGCGAGGAGGAGATCAGCAGGTAGCGGCCGTACTGGAACAGCAGCACCGAGAACTGCGGGTCGTTGGTGTTCGCGTGCTGCGCGATCCGCACGTCGGTCGGCTGGTCGGCCGCCGAGGTGCGGCCGAGGTCGAGCGTGGTGCGCCCGAACAGCCGCTGGTAGTCGGCCACGTGCCGGGCGCGCAGATCGTCGTACGTCCTGCCGTTGACGGCGTCGAGATAGCGCCGCGCGATGCCCTGGTAGTCGCCGCTGGTGTCCTTGAAGTTCACGTAACTGGAGCCGATGGAGATCAGCACGGTGACGCTGTTGGCGCCCCGCACCTGGAGGGTGCCGCCGGAACTGCTGACCGTGCCGCCGTCGGCGACGGCCCGGGCCAGCGCCAGGAATTTGACCTTGCCCGCCAGACCTCGCTGGTCGCCGGAGACGCCGTCGAGCGCCACCGTCGTGCCGTCCGGGCTGGAGCGCGTGGTCCGCTGCGGGCTGTCGAACGTCGCGGAGAACGTGATCGAGCCGCCCCTGTCGGCGGTGAGGCGGATGGCGATCACCTGGTCCGGCGCGCTCGCGAGCACCTCACGCCGGTATCGCACGCCGTTCTGCAGGTACGACGTGGTCGTGGTGGCCGTGGTCAGGTCCAGGGAACGGCTGTACTCCGAGACTCCGCTGTTGCTGCCGAAGGTGAGCCGCAGGTTGCCGACCGTCTGGTACGCCAGCTGGGCGGAGGGGTTGCCCAGCATGTTCTGGTCGATCAGGGTCTGGGCCTGGCTCCACTGGTTCTGGAAGACCAGCTGCCGGATCTGCCCGAGAGCCGCCGCGCCCTTCGTGTTGCTCTGGTCGTAGGGCCCGCCGGCCCAGATGGTGTCCTCGTTGAGCTGCAACCGCTCGGTGTCGACGTTGCCGAACACCATCGCGCCCAGCCGGCCGTTCCCGATCGGAAGCGCACGCAGCCAGTCGGTGCCGGCGCTCGCGTCGTACCACAGCGCCAGATCGTTCGCGGCGCGCACCTCCGGCGGCGGCGCCGACGCGGCCCGCGCAGTGGCCGTCCACTGCACCGGCAGCATCGCGGCTCCGGCTCCGACCGCGCCGAATCGCAGCAGTTGCCTTCGGGTGAAATCAGACAATTCAGTTCTCCAAGTCCACGGCGGGTACGGACACGCGGAATCGTTTCGACCGGGAGCTCCGCTCCGGCGAGACGCAGCGGGTGTCCGGGGGGATGACCTGCGACCCGAAGGCCCCGAGCGAGGTGGCGGTAAGGGCGGGTGTTCTCCGGCAGGGTCTCCCATCGCCATAAGAGGCCCTGCCGGAGCCCGGAGAGGGTCGTGTGTGCGGCCCTCTCCGGAGTCAACGGGACATCGATCGGAACAACGTGCCGCGATCGGTCACGGGCTGGTGCAGGTGAGCGAGGGGGTCGACGGCGTGCCGGTGGCGAGGAACCCGAAGGTGGCCGAGCCGGACGCCGGGATCGAGCCGTTGAAGGAGGCGTTCTTCACCGTCACCGCCGAGCCGCTCGTGCTCAGCGTGCCGTTCCACAGCTGGGTGATCGTCTGGCCGCTGCCGAGCGTCCACCTGACGGTCCAGCCGTTGACCGCAGAGCCGCCCGCCGTCACCGTGACCTCTCCCTGGTAGCCGCCGGGCCACGAGTTCACCGTGCGGTACTCGGCCACGCAGGCGCCCGGCGGCGGGGGCGACGGACTGGCGGACGGCGACTGCGACGGCGACTGGGACGGCGAGGGCGAGGGCGAGGGCGACGGGAAGCGCGACGGGCTGGACGAGGGGGAGGGGCTCGGCGACGGCGACGACCCGCCCGGCGGCACGTACGGGCACTTGTTGCGGTACATCGAGATGCCGGTGGAGTCCGCCAGCGGGCACAGGAACTGGGTGTACCGGGTGTCGTTGTCCACCCAGATCTTCAGCCACGGGATCAGCACCCGCATCTCGGTCGTGTTGGCCCGCGTCGCGAACAGGTGGTCCACCCCGGTGATCTCCACCCACGCGCTCGGCGTCGAGGCCGGGATGGTGGTGTACAGCCCGTTGAGGTACGACTGCGTGACCGTCGTGTCCCGCTGGCCGGAGATGAACATCGTCGGCACCCGGTCGTTGGACAGGCTGTAGTCCCCGACGGGCGAGCCGGGCGCGAGTCCGATCCCGGCCTTGAGGGAGGGCCGCCGGAGGATCGCGCTGAGGACCCCCGCGCCGCCCGCCGAGTGGCCGACGACCGACAAGCGGTTCGGGTCGACCCGGTCGCGTACCGAACTGCGCTGGGTGAGGTAGTCCAGCGCGGCGAGCAGCTGGGTCCCCCGGGCGTCCGCGCTGTCGGTGCGGCTGTTGGTCTCGATGCCGATCACCACGAAGCCGAACGAGGCGAGCCAGGGACCCATCCAGGCCTCTTCGTTGGCGAACAGGGCGGAGTAGCCCGGCACGATCGCGACCCCGCCGAACGTGCCCTGGCTGGTGTCGGTCGGGTAGTAGATGACTCCGCCGCCGAAGCCGTTGCCGGCCGGCACGCTGGTCTGGGCGGTCGCGAAGGTCCCCCTGGTGGCCGCGACGCTCGCCACGGTCGGGTTGGGCCCGCGCTGGTAGGGATTGTCCGCGGCCGACGCCGGCCGGGTCGCGATGGCCGCCGAGAGCAGCCCGAGGACGGCCACCGCCGCCGCCATCGCCCGGCCCATCGCGTGCCGGAGCGACCGGCTCCGCGAGCCGGGCCCGGACGCGGACGGGTCCGTGGGTGGTCGCCGGGTTCCCGGCGGCGGAACGGCGTGTGCGCCCATGCCTGAGCCTCCATGACTGCAACCAGAAAAGGGGGAGACGCGGGGCATTCAGCGCTGGACGCCGTGCTCCCGCGCAAGGGAGCGCACACCACGAAGGCGTCGCGAACGGCGGGCCTCCGCCCCGCGCACCACCACCGGACAGCGGGAGACCGCCTCGGGGCTCAGTGTGGAAACCTCACCGAAATGTGTCAAGAGCAGGGTCCCGCTGCGAAAGCCCCGTGCCGCGTGAATCACCTCGTGATCCCGGAACCGCCGCGGTCGGTGCGCGATCGAGGAGCGCGGTCATCGGATGAACGTTTCACCCGTCGTCGCTGCCGGCGAGCCCGGAGAGTCCCCTGATGCGGCAGTTGGGCCGCGTTCGCACCCTCCGCGCTCGCGTCCGGATGAACTGCGTCACTTGACACCGTGCCCTCGCCCCGGCTTTGCTCCGCTCCACCACCACCGGTTGATCTCTCGTGGAGGAGGACGAAGACGAGTTCAAAATGTTAGCGTTAACAACATCCGAGGGCATGCCTGCGGCGAACGCGTCCGAGCCGAAGTCAAGAGACACCCGTTCGCGGTCACGGCCGAAGCCTCGCCCGGTGTAGCAGAACGCGGTGTACTCCTCCCGCTTCGGCAGCGGCCGATCACCCACCTGCAGGTGACAGAGCGAAGAAGTCACAGGCGCTATCGCTGATTCTGCGCTCAGCCTCCTCGAAGGCCACATCGGGAAAGATCGCCTTCCCGGAAAGTCCCGACGGACGAAGATCGGATCCACTACGCTCTGCGCGTCTGAAACTGGGAGGATTCGGGATGCCCCTCATCTATGGCGGGTTCGGTCTGGTTCTGCTCGCCTTATGGATCTTCTGCCTGTTCGACGTGATCGTCGCGGCGGAGGAGGACTGCCGCAACCTGCCCAAGGGGTTGTGGATCCTGATCGTCCTGTTCCTTCCCGAGGTCGGGTCGATCCTGTGGCTGATCGCGGGCCGGCCGCAGACCGCGACGCGGCCCGGCGGGCTGCCGTACAAGGGCAACACCGGGCGCTTCCCCGAGTACGACCGGCCGGGCCGGTTCGTCCCCTCCAACCCCGACGACGACGAGGAGTTCCTCCGCCGCTGCCGGGAGCGGGCCGAGGAGCAGCGCCGCGCCTACCTCGAGCAGCAGCGTCAGGCGGAGAAGAACCAAGACCAGTAGTGGCGGCGTGCGGCTCAGGCGCCGGGGCAACATCATGAACGCGGCCTGCCCGAAGCCGGCCGTCGATTGGACTCACACCTCGGCGGACTCGACCGGGCTGTCCCGGGTACACATCGGAGGCTGCTGGTGGTCTGGGGAGGTGACCATGTAGTGATGACCTCCTCGCCCCGCCCGCCGCACGACGGTGGCCGACCGGATCCGACAGGCGGGACCACCGCGCTCGGTGGAGAGCCCGCTCCCGCCCGCGGGTACCTGCTGGACAACGCCCGCGCCGAGGCGGGCGAGCGATTCGTTTGGCTGGCCGAGCTGTTCGACGGTGTGACGCGGGGGCACTTCGATCGACTGGGGGTCAGGGTCGGCTCGCGCTGCTGGGAGGTGGGGGCCGGTGGCCGCAGTATCCCGGAGGCGCTCGCGGCGGCCGTCGGTCCGACCGGGCACGTGCTGGCCACGGACATCGACCCGTCGTGGCTGAAGGCGGGCGACGGGTACGAGGTGCGCCGGCACGACGTCGCCGCCGATCCGCCCCCGGAGCCGGGTACGTTCGATCTGGTGCACGCCCGGCTCGTGCTGGTCCATGTACCCGACCGGGCTCGGGCGTTGGCCACGATGGCGGCTGCGCTGCGGCCCGGCGGCTGGCTGCTGGTCGAAGACGCCGATACCGCCCTGCAGCCACTGGCATGCCTGGACGACAGCGGCCCGGCGCAGCGGCGGGCCAACCGGCTGCGCGACGCGGTCCGGGAGCTGCTGACGCGCCGCGGCGCGGACCTGCGCTACGGCCGGACACTGCCGCGGGCATTGCGTGAGGCCGGCTTGGTGGATGTCGCCGCGGCGGGCTTTTTCCCGGTCGGCGGGCCGGCCTGCGACCGGCTGGAGGCGGCGACCATCCGGCACGTGCGCGGCGAGCTGCTCGCGGCCGGCCTGGCCGACGACGCCGAGATCGACGCGCACTTGGCCGCCATCCACGCGGGCGAACTCGACCTGACACTCGCGCCGCTGATCTCGGCCTGGGGACGCCGTCCAGCCGAGCACCCGCCGCAGGAGTAGCCCCTTACGGGGGTGGTCGTCGTATGACCTGCGACAACGCCTCCGTTCGAGCTTGGCCGCGAGCAGAGTCCGGCGCCTGTCTTGCAACCAGAGCGGGGCGCGACCTGGGACGAAACGATTATGATCATGACCCGGGCTCCGGCGCCGTACCTGGAGAGTTCGAGCTCTGGTGAGCGGCTGTTCAGAAAACTATCGGTACGGTGGCGAAAGTATCGGACTCTCTCGCTCGGAGTGTCAACGATCTTTCGAAACATCGGGGGAACCTACGAGGGACAAGATCTATATCAGGGCATGTCAGTGGCCACTCAACGGGAAAAGCAGAATGAGCTTCGGGCGGCGGACGGCTGAGGAGATCTCCTGATCGTGCTGCTGAAAGTTTCAAAGACGCGGCTCATGACGCCGGTGGAACCCGAGGAGCACGCCGATCGCGGCCGGCTTCCTCGGGCCATACCCGCCAGGTTCCGCGCAACTTTCATCGCCTCCGCCGACGCCCGTCCCGCCGCCGATCCCGTGACCAGGATCGATCCGTCGAGACGACATCTCTGGGCGGAACCGGCTTGACGTGAATCGTTGACAGCCCCACGGGCTCGGGCTGACACTTTCGCCGTCTGTCCGATAATTTCGCCCGAACGAAGGGCCTCGACCACTGTCGATCCGAGTCACCAACCGCGACATGGTCCTCAGGTCGGCGACCGCGTGACGACCGGCCGACCTCCGCCGCGGTGTATGACGCCGACGCGCGGTGGCCCTCACCCCGGCCGTCGGCATCACGCAGCCCGGCCTCCGTCGGCCCGATGAGGAGGAAGTACGTACATGAATCACAGTCCCGTTCGGATGAGAAGCCGCGGGCGCGGCAGTGTGCGGCTGTTGATCGGCCGTGTCTGCGCCGTGGCGCTGGCCGCGGCCGTGGCGCTGCTGCCCGGCGTCGCCCACGCTGCCGTCACCACGAACCAGACCGGCACCAACAACGGCTACTTCTTCTCGTTCTGGACCGACAGCCAGGGCACGGTCTCCATGGACCTCGGGCCCGGCGGCAACTACAGCACCTCGTGGCGCAACACCAACAACTTCGTCGCCGGCAAGGGCTGGAAGCCCGGCGGACGCAGGACCGTCACCTACTCCGGCAGCTTCAACCCCTCCGGCAACTCCTACCTGTCGGTGTACGGCTGGACCCGCAACCCGCTGGTTGAGTACTACATCGTCGACAGCTGGGGCTCCTGGCGGCCCACCGGCACCTACAAGGGCACCGTCACCAGCGACGGCGGCACCTACGACATCTACGAGACCACGCGCTACAACGCCCCGTCCATCGACGGCAACCAGACCTTCAACCAGTACTGGAGCGTCCGGCAGCAGAAGCGCGTCGGCGGCACCATCACCACCGGCAACCACTTCGACGCCTGGGCCCGCTACGGCATGAACCTCGGCACCCACGACTACCAGATCCTCGCCACCGAGGGCTACCAGAGCAGCGGCAACTCCAACATCACCATCGGTGGCACGACCGATCCCTCGCCCACGGTCTCGCCCTCCTCCCGTCCCTCGCCCTCGGTTTCGCCCTCCTCGCCGGGAGGCACCGGCGCGTGCCGGGTGTCCTACTCGAAGAACGAGTGGAACAACGGCTTCACCGCCGACGTGACCATCACCAACACGGGCAGCGGCACGATCAACGGCTGGACGCTGGCCTGGTCCTTCTCCGGCGGCCAGCAGATCACCAACTCCTGGAACGCCACGGTGAGCCAGAGCGGCTCGTCGGTGACCGCTCGCAACGTGTCCTACAACGGCTCACTGGCTCCCGGCGCCACCACCTCGTTCGGCTTCCAGGGCACCTACTCCGGCAGCAACCCCAACCCCTCGGCCTTCAGCCTCAACGGCTCGGCCTGCACCACCGGCTGACCGGCACGACCGTGCGTCACGGCGCGGCGACGCGCGAGCGGGGAGCGGGCGCCCTCGGGCCCCGCTCCCTCGCCGCACCGGACGGGCCGTGTTCGCGCAGGTCGCCGTTCGCAGAACTCCTCGCAGAACCTGCCGGTTGTGCGAGGGGGTTCTGCGAGACCGGCCGGGCCTAGTTGGTGCAGTCCTGGTTCTTCAGGGCCAGACCCAACTCGTAGACCTTGCCTCGGTAGGACAGGAAGTAGTACAGGGCCTTCGGGTTACCGGGAACGGCAGCGACGGGGTAGTTGCCCGTGGTGTCGAGCCGGGGGTAGGCCTTCTTGACCTGCTTCAGGGTGGAGCCGACCTTGATGCCCTCGGGCGTCTTGACGCCCTTGGGTGCTTCGATGAGGGCGACTCCCAGATGCTTGGAGATGTAGAGGCCCACACCGTCGCGGCCGGTCGGGTGCGCCTTGAGATCCCATCCCGAGCATTGACCCTCGTCGAGCTTTTTCACGACCTTGCGGGTCGCCTCGGCCTGCTTGAGGGTCATCCCGAGCCGCACCCCTCCGTAGCCGTATGGGCCAAACTTGCCGCCCGCACTGGTGGTGGCGTCGGCGGACGTCGCGGCCGCGCTCGCCGCCGTGACGCCGGTCAATGCGATCCCCGCGGCGAGCGCCGCCGCAATGGCCGGGCGTCCCAGCCGAACCACCTTGTGCTTGCCGATTCCTCTGTCACCGATGTTCATGCCGCATTGGACTGCCGCCCGGCCGGGAAAGTTCTGATCGAGAAGACGAACGAAGAGCCGCAGAACGAGGCCGCCACACTGGCCTGCGGCAGCGCCAGGCCGAATGGGAACGCGCCGAGGTCCTGGCCAGGTTGCGCTTGGCCGGCTGACGGCCGCTACCGCACGAGCAGCGGGAGCGCCGGGAAGGTGTGGTCCTGCCACAGCAGCCGCGAGGTCTCCTCCGGGTAGGCGGTGACCACCGACGGCGTGTCGAAGAGCTGTGCGAGACGGCGGCCGGTGTCGTACGGAGGCCAGCCCGGGTCGCCGTGAGCGGCGAACGCCGTCCACGCCCTGCGGATCTGCGCGGAGAGCTCCTCCGCCGCCGGGGAGGGCGGGTCGCCGATCAGCATGGCGGGCTGTCCGCTGCTCAGGTTGCCGAAGACGAGCGGCACGTCCAGGCCGTGGCAGGCGCCGAGGGCACCGCCCAATCCCGGGGCGGACCAGGTCAGCTCGTAGAGGTGAGCCTGGCCGCCGCCCGCGATCTGCGCGTCGGCGAGGTGGAGGCTCGGCATGCGGAACAGCCAGTCCGCGTTGACCAGTTCGTACAGCTCCTCATCGGCCGCGGCCGGGAACGCCTCCCGGTATCGGCGTGCGCCGTCCGGGTCGGGGGCGAGCATGTGCAGAGCGGTCTCGGCCTGCTCGTGCGTGACCTGGCCAAGCACGCCGTCGATCAGGCTGAACAACCGGTGCTCGTCACGGGTGTGCCCGACGAGAAGCCCGATGTCCCGGGCAGCGCCGTCAGCCAGCGCCTGCCAAGGGGTCGCCGGCAGGACGTCACCGTCGACGACCGGTGCGAACGGGATCGGCCGGTGTGCGATCTGCCCCCAGCGCTCCCGCCATCGGGCCGTCTTGGCGGAGATCGCGTCGCCCACGGCGGGCAGCCGGTCCGGGGCCACCGCCGACAGGCCGGACACTGTGGGCCGTACCCCCAGCTCGGCGGCGCAGGCGGTGGCGATGTCGGCGGCGAGCTCGGGGGAGAAGAACGTCCCCGGCACGCTCTGCGCGACCGCCCGGCGGAAGAGCCCGGCGGCGCGCGGCATGGCGAGCAGCGCGGCGACCGATCCGCCACCCGCCGACTCTCCGAAGACCGTGACCCGGCCCGGGTCGCCGCCGAACACCCGGACGTTGTCCCGCACCCACTGCAGGGCCGCGACCTGGTCGAGCAGTCCCCGGTTGGCCGGGGCTCCGTCGATCTGTGCGAAACCCTCAATACCGAGACGGTAGTTGAGGGTCACGACCACGAGTCCGCTCCCGGCCAGGCGCCCGGCGTCGTATTCCGGGAGACTGGAGTCGCCCGCCACGTAACCGCCGCCGGGGATCCACACCATCACCGGGAGCCCTGCCGCCGGATCCGGATCCGGCGTCCACACGTTGAGCGTCAACCAGTCGTCGCCGGCGGTGTCCTGGGACACCCCGAGCAGGCCGGACTGCGGGGGCGGCGGGCCGTACGCGACCGCCGGGCGCACACCGTCCCAGCCGCTCACCGGCTGCGGCTCGGCGAAACGGAGCGCACCGACCGGCGGCTCGGCGAAGGGAACGCCGCGGAAGACCGCCAGGCCCGCCTCCCGGCCGCCGCGGAGGACGCCGGCCGCCGTGCGGACTTCCGGCTCGGACTCGGACGGCTGGCTGGATGCGGTGACGGCCACTTCGCGGTTTCCTCTCTGTTCCTGCTCGGCGGAGCATTCCAGTACGCGCCATCTGCGGGCAAACCATTTATTCAGGGAAAAGAACAGGTAAGGGGAAAAGGAAAAGGAGTAACGGTCACACGGGTGACCAGCGGGTTCCTTCTTGCCGTCCGCTGAGTCCAGCTCGAGGTGCAACGACCGTCCTGGCCGGCGTAGGGCCGTAAGGCGGCGCGGAGGATGTCCAGAAGTCTAATCAGACAGAGTTATTCTGACGGATATAAGTGGAGGTACTGCGACAATCACGCGCATTCCTCCGGGCTGGGCCGCTCGTCGAAGATGCCGTCCCGGCGGGGTGACCCGTACGCGGATCGCACCTGGCTGATTTCTTCATGGTCGTCGGCGCCGAGTTGATTGATCCACCCACCTTGCTCGGTCAGCCGCGTGGCACGTACATGATGATCAGAACGCCGGCCAGGCAGACGAGCGCGCCGATGACATCCCAGCGGTCGGGTCGGAACCCGTCAACGAGCATTCCCCAGGCCAGGGACCCGGCGACGAAGACGCCGCCGTAGGCGGCCAGAATGCGGCCGAAGTTCGCGTCCGGCTGGAGCGTGGCGACCAGCCCGTACAGGCCCAGCGCGATCACACCGCCGCCGATCCACAGCAGGCCGCGCTGCTCGCGTACGCCTTGCCAGACCAGCCACGCTCCGCCGATCTCCGCGATGGCGGCCAGGACGAAAAGCAGCAGGGAGCGGATGACCGTCATGGCCGGTAGTACACCGCATGGCAGGGGCCCGTCCGCCGCCGGGTCAATCTACTCGCCGCGGTGCGGGTGCTCAGCATCCGCAGCTGCCCCCGCCGCTTCGGCAGGCACCTGACGGCCGCGTCGCCCGATGCGCTGACGGGCTCGGGGACGGGGGCCGGATGGTCCGGGTGGGTGCTCACGATGGTCAGCCCTCCTCGGGGGTGGGGCCGCCGGTGGCCAGGTCGGCGTACGGCAGCGGGCAGTCGGGGCAGGTGCAGTTCGTCAGGCTGTCGCAGCCTGCGGTGACCACCTGAGTAAGCGCGGTGCGGATGGTGGTCAGGTCGGCGATGCGCGCGTCCATCTCGGCGATCTTGGCCTGGGCGCGGGCACGCAGGTCGGGAGTGGGGTGACCGCGCCGGCCGGTGTCGATCAGCTCGGCGACCTCGTCCAGGGTGAAGCCGAGCCGCTGGGCGGCCTTGATGACGGTCAGCAGGGTGACGGTCTCCGGCGGGTAGGCGCGGTGCCCGCCGGGGCTGCGCGCCGGTTCGGCGATCAGCCCGCGACGCTCGTAGTAGCGCAACGTCTGCAGGTTGACCCCCGCCTGCTTGGCCACCTGCCCGCTGCGCAGGTAGGGGCCGTCGAGATCCTGCCTCACGCCGATCCTCGCGATGCGGCAGGTCCCGCAATGGCCGACCCTGATGCGGCCGCCGCGACGGCGCGTGCCTGCAGCGCGTCCAGCACCTCGATCTGTGCCGGCGGCACCGCCACGTCCAGTGCCAGGCCGCCGTCGGCGATGGTCAGGGTGAAGGAGAAGAAGGAGCAGCAGCCGTTCTCCCGCGCGGTCAGCTCGGCGGCCCGGGCCGCGTGCTCCGGGCTGAAGACGAGCTCCAGTCGCAGCCGCTCACGCCCAGGGCGCCACACCGCCTGGACCGCCTCGGCGAACAAGGCGTCGAATTCGGCCGCCCGCAGCGGCTGCTCCGCGGTGGGCAAGGTGCATGCTGAGGAAGCCCATCCCTGGTCAAGGGCGATGTCCTGGGTCACGCCTCTGACGGTAAGCCCGTACCTGGGTATCGGATGCAACCCCTTCGCACGCCGATGACCGTGGGGGCGGCTTCGCGGCCTTCCTTGACCGCCACGGCGGCGATGACCAGGGCGGCGATCGGGTCGGCCCAGGGCCAGCCGAAGGTGCTGTCGAGGGCGAGCCCGGGGGGCGGCACCGCCGACAGGTAGGTGCACAGCAGGGTCTCTTGGAGTCGGCGACAGCGGAGGCGACGGGCGTCGCGCGCGAGATGCGGGAGACCGGGCGGGTGGCGGTCAGTCGCCGTTCTCGCCGCTCGCGAGCGTTGACACCCCCCCGGGGTATGCTATGGTCTCTCGCGACAGGTACCCCCTGGGGGTAAGCGACACAAGGAGGACGGGCATGTGCACGGCATGTGCGTGCGGCACGGAGTCGGCTCAGAGCGCGGCGACCGCTGAGGCGAATGCGGCGGACGGCAGGGCTTATTCGGTGAGCGGGATGACCTGCGGTCACTGCGTCTCGTCGGTGTCCGGGGAGATCGGCAAGGTCGGCGGCGTCACCGGCGTGGCCGTCGACCTGCCGGCCGGCGTGGTCACCGTCAGCGGCGCGGGATTCACCGACGAGGAGATCCGCGCCGCGGTGGAACGGGCCGGCTATCAGCTGGCGAGCCGGGTCTAGCGGGTCGAGCCCCGAAGAAGGCGGTGGGCGTGCACTGGCATGCACGCCCACCTGCGGGGCCGGTCCGATTCGGCATCACACCCAACCCCCTAGCGCATCCTCCCATCGCGGGTGGATGCGAAGAACAGGAGTGCGGCATGAACGCCGTCAATCCGCGCAGGTGGCGGGCACTGGTCGTGCTCGCCGCGGCGCAGTTCATGGTCATCATGGACACCTCGATCATCGGGGTCGCGTTACCCGACATGCAGCGCGATCTGGGTTTCTCCCCGGACGCGCTGCAGTGGGTCTTCAACGCCTACGTCATCGCCTTCGGCGGCCTGCTGCTGCTCGGGGGGCGCCTGTCCGACCTGTTCGGCGCCCGCAGGATCTTCACCACCGGCTGGCTCGTCCTGATCGCCGGGTCGGCCGTCGCCGCCGCGGCGAGCAGCCCTTGGGCGGAGATCCTCGGCCGTGGTGTGCAGGGCGTCGGCGGCGCGCTCATCGCCCCGGCCTCGATGACCCTGCTCATGATGCTCTTCGGGCACGATCCGCGGGAGCTCGGCAAGGCCATGGCCCTGTACGGCGCGGCGGCGCCGGCCGGCGGCACCGCCGGGGTGTTCCTCGGCGGGGTCGTCACTGAGTATCTGAGCTGGCCGTGGGTGTTCATCGTCTACATCCCCATCGGCGTCGCCACCCTGCTCGCCGTGCCCGCGCTGCTGCCCGCGGTGGCCGGCAGGCGCGGCTCGGTGGACGTGCTCGGCGGCGTCGCCGTCACCGCGGCGATCGCCCTGGCCGTGTTCGCGATCGTGCGAGCGCCCGAACAGGGCTGGGGATCCGCCGCCACGCTGCTGGAACTGGTGGGGGCGATCGTGCTGCTCGCGCTGTTCCTCCTCGTGCAGCGCGTGATCCGGGAGCCGCTCATGCCACTGGGGATCTGGCGGACTCCCGGGCTGGCCGTCGCCAACCTCGCGATGGCGCTGCTGGGTGCGGCCTGGATCCCGATGTGGTACTTCCTCAACCTCTATCTGCAGCAGGTCCTGGGCTACAGCGCCTTCCCCAGCGGAGCGGCCCTGCTTCCCATGACGGTCGCGATCATGATCTTCATGATCGCGATCACCTCCCGGCTGCTCGGCAGGTTCGGCGCCAAGCCGCTGATCGTCATCGGGCTCGCCGTGCTGGCGGCGGGGGTGGCCGGGCTGGCCCTGGTGCGTCCGGACGGGACCTTCGTCGCCGACGTGCTGCCCGCCTCGCTGGTCGCGGCGGTGGGAATGTCCCTGGCCTACATCCCCGCGATGATGTCGGCGATGTCCGGCGCGCGGCCCGAGGACAGCGGGCTGGCCTCGGGCATCGTCAACACCACCTATCAGATCGGCTCGGCGCTCGGGCTGGCCGTGATGACCGCGCTCGCCACCAGTGGGGGAGCGGCCGCGGCGAATGGCCCGGCCGCGCTCACCGACGGCTTCCAGGCCGCCTTCGTCGGCGCGGCCGTCGTGGCGGCGTCCGGCGCCGTACTGACCCTGCTGCTCATGCGGAAGTCCGCATCGGCGGCGCCCGCCACGACGGACACCCAGGCGGTGGGGGTGTAGATCCCACCGAGCGGGCCCGCCCTCGGTCGCGGTGGGCCCGCGAAATACCCTAGGGGGGTAGGGTGTTCAATAGAGACAACAGACCTCGGAGCAAGGCGGGGAGATGGCCGGATACACGGGGACCAAGGAAGACCACCTCAGGAGGCTGCGCCGGATCGAGGGGCAGGTCCGCGGACTGCAGCGGATGGTCGACGAGGACAAGTACTGCATCGACATCCTCACCCAGGTCTCGGCCGCCAACAGGGCGCTCCAGGCGTTCGCCCTGGAGTTGCTGGACGAGCACATGGCGCACTGCGTCGCCGAGGCCATCGCCAAGGGCGGCACCGAGGCCGACGTCAAGATCAAGGAAGCCTCCGACGCCGTCGCCCGTCTCGTCCGTTCCTGACCGATCAAACGAAGGAGAAGCGTCATGACCACCGCCACCTACACCGTCACCGGCATGACCTGCGGCCACTGCGTCAGCTCCGTGAAGGAAGAAGTCAGCGAGGTCCCCGGCGTCACCGGCGTCGAGGTCGATCTCGCCACCGGGATTGTGACCGTCGAAAGCGACAGCCCCCTCGACACGGCCCAGATCAGGGCCGCCGTCGAGGAGGCCGGATACGAAGTGGTGGACAAGCAATGAACACGCCAGCCCGGCTGGGCACCTATGTCCTCGGTCTCGCCGTGGTCTTCGCGGGAGCGCTCGGCGTCGGCGGCGCCGTCGGCGCGACCGGACCGGCGCCCGTGAAGAACGGGCACGGAGGTCACGCGGCCCCTTCACCGGCCACGCAGAAGACGGAACACGTACCGGGAGGACTCCAGGTGTCCCAGAGTGGCTACACCCTCACCCCGCTGACCACGACCATCGCCCCCGGGACGGAGACCGACTTCCGGTTCACGGTGAACGGTCCCGACAACCGCCCGGTGACCGCCTACGAGACCGAGCACGACAAGAAGCTGCACCTCATCGTGGTCAGCCGGGATGCGACCGTCTTCCGGCACCTGCACCCCGAGCTGTCCGGCGAGGGGATCTGGTCGGTGCCGTTGACGCTGCCCGACGCCGGCGCCTATCGGGTGTTCGCCGACTTCGTCCCCCAGGGCGGGGAGGGCCTGACCCTCGGCGCCGACCTGTACGCCCCCGGCGACTATGCGCCCCGGCCGCTGCCCGCGCCCAGCCGTACGGTGACGGTCGACGGATACACCGTCCGGCTCGACGGCACTCTCACACCGGGTGCGGCGAGCAGGCTCACCGCCGAGATCAGCAGGGACGGCAAGCCCGTCACCGACCTGCAGCCCTATCTGGGGGCCTACGGGCACCTGGTCGCGCTGCGCGTGGGCGACCTGGCCTACCTGCACGTCCACCCCGACGGCGCTCCGGGTGACGGCGTCACCCCCGCCGGGCCCGGCATCACCTTCTACGCCGAGGTTCCCAGCCGCGGCGACTACCGGCTCTTCCTCGACTTCCAGCACGACGGAACCGTGCACACCGCCGCCTTCACCGTACGTGCGGAGCAGGGGGTTGTCCCCACAGCCACGGCGGACCACGGATCCGAACACGCTCACTCGGGCCACTGACACCGGGCATGATCCAGAAAGGAGGAGCGATGACCTCCATCACCGACGACCAGCCGTCCGCCACCGGCGGCAGCGTCGAGCTTTCGATAGGCGGCATGACCTGCGCGTCGTGCGCGAACCGGATCGAGCGCAAGCTCAACAAGCTGGAGGGCGTGTCCGCGACGGTGAACTACGCCACGGAGAAGGCCAAGGTGACCTTCCCTGTGGAGTTGGACCCGCAGATGCTGGTGGCGGAGGTGGAGAAGGCCGGATACACCGCCAGGCTGCCCGAGCCGCCCACACCCGAGCAGGCGCCCGGGGAGCCGGAAGACGAGCTCGCTCCCCTGCGGACCCGGCTATTGGTCTCCGTCGTGCTGGCGGTGCCGGTGATCGCGATGGCGATGATCCCGGCGGTGCAGTTCACCTACTGGCAGTGGCTGTCGCTGACGCTCGCCGCCCCCGTCGTGGTCTACGGCGGCCTGCCCTTCCACAAGGCCGCCTGGACCAACCTGCGGCACGGCACCGCCACGATGGACACCCTCGTCTCGCTCGGCACGATCGCCGCGCTGGGCTGGTCGCTGTGGGCCCTGTTCCTGGGCGATGCCGGCGTGCCCGGGATGAGGCACGGGTTCGACCTGACCATCACCCGCAGCGACGGCTCGGGCAACATCTACCTGGAGGCCGCCGCCGGGGTCACCGCGTTCATCCTGGCCGGGCGCTACTTCGAGGCCAGGTCCAAGCGGCGCGCCGGAGCGGCGCTACGCGCCCTGCTGGAACTGGGCGCCAAGGACGTGGCCGTGCTCCGCGACGGGGCCGAGGTGCGCATCCCCACCAGTGACCTCGCGGTGGGTGACCACTTCGTCGTCCGGCCCGGCGAGAAGATCGCCACCGACGGGGTGATCGAGGAAGGCACCTCTGCCGTCGACGCCTCGATGCTGACCGGTGAGTCGGTCCCGGTCGAGGTGCGGGCCGGGGATGCGGTGACGGGGGCGACGGTGAATGCGGGCGGCCGGCTGGTCGTGCGGGCCACCCGGGTCGGCTCCGACACCCAGCTCGCCCAGATGGCGCGCCTGGTGGAAGACGCCCAGACGGGCAAGGCGCAGGTGCAGCGCCTGGCCGACCGCATCTCCGGGATCTTCGTGCCGATCGTCATCGCGTTGTCGGTCGCCACCTTGGGGTATTGGCTCGGCACCGGGCAGGGCGCCGGGGCGGCCTTCACCGCCGCGGTCGCGGTGCTGATCATCGCCTGCCCCTGCGCGCTGGGGCTGG
>NZ_JABBWX010000030.1:0-63623 GCF_014161375.1 Microbispora sp. H10830 | reverse complement strand
GCAAGACCGCCGCCCTGGAACACGTGGTGGAGGTGCACGACCTGCACATCTGGGAGGTCACCTCGGGTTACCCCGCCATGTCCGCGCACATCCTGGTCACCCCCGGCGCCGACTGCCACGCCGTACGGCAGGCGGCGCAGCGGATGGTCCACGACGAGTACGGCATCGACCACACCACGCTCCAGGTCGACCACGCCCCACCACAACTCCTCGCGATCGGCGAAACGGCGGCCGAGGCGGCAGACCCTCACGGTGTCACCGAACCTCACTGTGCCGACGCGCACGGCCCAGTACACAGCGGCAGCGCCTCCTCGGACGCACCGGCAGGGGGCGAACCGCCCGTGGGCCCGCCGTCGAAGAACCATTGAGGTGTTCGCTCTCCTGAGGGCCAGAACCGTTCGAGCCGCGAAGGGTGCCCGTCCCGCTTGTCGACGAGGCCGACGCGTTCCAGCAGCCGCTCTGCCACCTCCAGTGCGTAGGGCCGCGGCAGGCGTCGTACGGACAACGGTCCCTGAATGACGTTCTGCAGGACCGTCATGTGGGGGAAGAGGTGGTAGTGCTGGAACACCATCGCGATGCGGATGCGGATGTCGTCCGCCACCGTCGGCGAAACTCTCACCCTGCACGGCCGCGACCGCGACGCCGAAATCGAGGTCCGCGTCCGCGAGCCCCGCACGCCCAACGCCAAGGGGCAGCGCCCGCACGTCAACCGCATCGACATCATCACCGGCCGCGTCACCGGACCGCCGCGGATCGTTCCTCCGACACCACCCCGACCACTGCCGTCGCCGGCAGGTACGGCCCGGGCCAGTGGCCCCGTGTTCATCAGCCGCTGAACCGGCACCGCGGAGCGTATGACCGGCCCGCGTCG
This sequence comes from Microbispora sp. H10830, assembly GCF_014161375.1. Classification (NCBI taxonomy): domain Bacteria; kingdom Bacillati; phylum Actinomycetota; class Actinomycetes; order Streptosporangiales; family Streptosporangiaceae; genus Microbispora; species Microbispora sp. H10830. The sequence goes on along the minus strand of NZ_JABBWX010000030.1, from coordinate 62,752 downwards.
GCAGAGGGCAGGCAACGTACAACTCTGCCGGGGGTGCGCCCTCGCCGATGGCGGCGGATGCGTGGCTCAGAATCCTGTCGGCGCGTCATCGTCCGGGCGAGATACCTGGACCGCTGGACCGTGGCGGCTGTCAGTGTTCCGGCCTCCTGGGGAAAGGTGCCCTGACTGACTAGAAGAGGGATCACGCGGGAAAGCGCAGACGGCCACACTCGCGACGAGTAAGGGCAACGCCATTCCGTTTGTCTGCGCAACCAGACGATGCCGACTCAGTTAGCGGGTTCCTCCTCGCCTCCGCAGCAGCCATCGGAGCACGCGGCGGCGCCTGACGATTCGCGGGTGCCGATCGTCGGCGTCGCGCAGCAGGCATCTCCGCGCCAGGCTTCGCGGCCTTCCTTGACCGCGACCGCGGCGATGACCAGGGCGGCGATCGGGTCGGCCCAGGACCACCCGAAGAGGCTGTTGAGAGCCAGCCCGATAAGCAGCACCGCCGACAGGTACGTGCACAGCAGGGTCTGCTTGGAGTCGGCCACCGCCGAGGCCGAGCCGAGCTCGCGGCCGGCGCGGCGCTGTGCGGCCGACAGCAGCGGCATGATGACCAGGGAAACCGCGGCCAGCACCAGACCAGGTGTGGAGTGATCGGCCTCGCCGGCACCCAGCAGGGCGCGCACAGCGTCGACCGTGACGTAGGCGGCCAGCGCGAAGAAGGAGACCGCGATGACTTTCAGAGCGGTCTGTTCCCGCTTCTCGTGGTCGGGCCCGGAGAACTGCCAGGCGACCGCGGCGGCCGAGGCGACCTCGACAACGGAGTCGAGGCCGAACCCGATCAATGCCGCCGATGAGGCCGTGGTGCCGGCCGCGATGGCCACGACGGCCTCGATGACGTTGTAGGTGATGGTCGCGGTCACCAGCAGCCGGATGCGCCGCCGCAGCTGCTCTCGCCGGGCCGGGGCCGGGCACAGCGAGATGTCGGTCATCAGCAGCACCCCTTCTCGTCCGCGTCTGGGCAGATCCGATCGGCGGCCACGGCGATCACGGCGGTCCGTAGGGCGTCCAATGCGTGGCCGAGCCGCTCATCGGCCAGCTCATAGCGGGTCCTCCGGCCGTCGGGAAGGGCCACCACCAGGCCGCACTCGCGTAGGCAGGCCAGATGGTTGCTCAGGCGGGTGCGGGAAATGCCGAGGAGATCGGCCAGATCGGCCGGGTAAGCCGGCGCCTCGCGAAGCGCGATCAGGATCCGGCAGCGAATGGGGTCGGCCAAGGCGCGGCCGAAGCGGGCGAGCACTTCGATGTCGGAGGCGATGGTGAACACCCCCCTCACGGTACATCGAATGCTGAATTCAGTCATCCCTGTATCCAGAAGCTGAAGCGAGGGGTTCAGGACAACCTCGTGTGATCAAAGAGACGTAGAGGCCGGGAGCAGTGCCGGTTCTGTGCCGTCGCGCCGCCGGCCGAGACCCGTTTTCCCCGACACCGCGAGCCGGTCCCCGCTCTCGTCGCCGTCCCGCTTCAGATCGGCGGCGCGGCCCTGGCGCTTCTGGGCGGCGCGGGCACCTTGTTCTCGCAGTCGGTCATGGGCGCGTCCTGGCGCGGTCGGCGTGTACGAAGGTGAAGCCACCGCTCTGGTGACCACCGGCCCATTTCGGGTGGCCCGCAACCCCATCTTCGCGGCGATGCTCACGGCGTCGATCGGCTGGGCCTTGCTGGTGCCCTCATGGTCGGCTCTGCTCGCGCTTGCCGCCCTGGTCGTGGCGGTGCAACTGTGCCGGCCAGGGCGAGCACGCCGGCTTCGGAGGAGCCCGTCGGTGGCGTAGCCATCCGCACCAGGGCGCGCGCCAGCGGCAGCTCCCCGTGCACCCGGCGGGCCCGGTCATCCGCGAGCATCTCCAGCAGGACGGGAACGACCTGGCGAGCGGTCCGCGCCGCCGCCAGCCAGGGAAATGCCTCTGCCAGGGCGATGAACGGCAGGAGGATCATCGCGCTGCGGGCGGCGGCCCGGAGCAGCCCGGGCCCGGCCCATGCCGGCCACGCCACATCCGGGCGGGGCACGCGCCGCCCCGCCCGCAGACGATCTGGCCGACCCCGGCCCCTGCTGTCGAGCGAGGGTGCCGGCGGCACCGGAGGAGGCGGCGGTGACGGGGCCGGACCAGTAGGCGATGTTGCCTTTCGTGATCGTCTGTGCGGGCGTTCCGGCCCCGGTGGTGAAGTTCGTGGCCGTCACGGTCGCCGTCCACCGTGGGGTTCCCCTCGCGTGTCGGGGTCGTATGAGTGAAAGTTTCGTGAGCCACGCAGGTTCGACCTGGGCAAATGCTGGAGTGGCTGGTCCGTGGATGGCCGGGGCCGGAAAGGGGCGGGTAGGGTCCCGGCCGAAAGCGCCACTCTGCTCGCCTCCTCCTGAGGGGTGAGGCCATCCCGCCGTGGGCGGCGCACGCATGCCGGGTCCCGCCTGGTTCATCGGGGCGGCCAAGACCGGAGGGAAGGACCGACCAGGCCGGAGCGCATTCGCCGGCACCTGTTTGAGAAGGTGCCGCCAATGATTCCGTCACCGTGCGGCGACAAGAATCCGCGCCGCCGGGAATATTGTATTGATAAGGCGCCGGCTTGGTTTTTCGTATGGTCCGGGATCGCTTATCGGTGCTACTTCCACGAATAAATCCGTGACGGCGGCTTGAGGTCGGGGCAGTTCCGGAAACGGCTGGCACGGTAAGCGCCGGTGTGCGCGGGGCCACTGCCGCCACCCTGCGGACCACAAGGCCGGCAAGGGCGTTGCATCCACAGCCATGCGCGGCCACCCGGATCCGAGCAGATTCGATGAAGCATCGTGAACAACCCGGTCCGGCTCTGGCATCCCAGGATGAGAATATATATTCAGTGTTGAATTCTTCTTGAGGTGGCGTTGGTTCCGTGTGATGATGACGGTCGATTACGGCAGCGGGGCCAGGTGGTGCCCATCGCTCGTATTCATGCGACGAGGGTGTCGGCTACCGGCGGGTTGGCCTGTCACTTCGAGTGGGTCGGTGTCGGTGAATCCAAGCTGCCGGGAAGCGTCACGAGCCGCGCCGCGGTGGTGACGAGAAAGGAGTAAGCCGTATGAGATTCATTCCCCGGTTAGGAGCCGCGCGTTCGCGTCTACGTCGCGGTGTGGTCGCGGTGACGGCGCTCGTGCTTACCTCTGGTGTGGCGGTGGCCACCGCTCCTGAGGCCGGTGCGGCGGCGGGTTGCCAGGTGACTTACACGGTCAGCAGTCAGTGGTCGGGCGGTTTCGGGGCCAACGTCGACATCAAGAACCTTGGTGATCCGATGTCGAGCTGGACGTTGAAGTTCTCCTTCGCGGCGGGGCAGACGATCACGCAGTTGTGGAACGGCAGCGTCAGTCAGTCCGGTGGCAACGTCTCGGTGACCAATGCCTCCTTCAACGGCGGTCTGGGCACCGGCGCGTCGGCGCAGGTGGGCTTCAACGCCACGTGGGACAACAACAGCAATCCGGCGCCCGCGGCGTTCACGCTCAACGGTGTCGCCTGCACGGGCTCGGTGACGACCAGCCCGACCCCCAGCCCGACCCCCAGTCCCAGCTCGAGTCCCAGCCGGACCCCGACCCCCAGTCCGACCCCGACTTCCAGCCCGAGCCCGAGTCCGACCGGTTCGGTCAAGCGGGACGGGTGGTCCACGATCCAGGCGGAGAACTATGACGCCTCGGGTGGGTCTTTGCAGGTGTGCAGTGGTGTGCTGTGCTACGTCGGGGCCAATGCCTGGGCGCAGTACAACGGCGTGGATCTCCATTCGGGGACGAACACGGTTCAGTTGAGTGTGGCCAACGGCGGCGGTAACACGGGGATTCAGGTGTGGGTGGGTGGCGTGAACGCCGGCACCTTGACCGTGGGCGGCACCGGCGGCTGGGACACCTATCAGACCAAGTCCCTCACCCTGCCGGCGCAAAGCGGCGTCAAGGACGTCAAACTCGTCTTCGTCAACGGCAACGTCAACGTCGACTGGCTCAAGTTCGCCGGAACGACGACCACGCCCTCCCCATCACCCAGCCCCACCTCCAGCCCCAGCCCCAGCCCTTCAGCGACGCCGACGGGGCCCAGGCAGAAGTTCCGCGTCGTCGTCTCGTCGGACTTCCCGACGTTGCCCGGGACGAACAGCGACCCAGATGACGTGCAGTCGATGGTCCGCTTCCTGATGTACACCAACGAGTTCGACGTCGAGGGGCTGATCGCTACGGCGGCCACTTCGGCCAACTACGCCGACAAGCAGCACATTCTGGACGCGATCGCGAAGTACGACCAGGTGGACGAGAACCTGCGGAAACACGACCCCGCCTTCCCCAGCCCCGACTACCTGCGTTCGGTCACCTTCGAGGGCCGCGACGGGACCTGGGGCAAGTCGACCAGCAACAACATCGGCGCCGGCAAGGACAGCGAGGCGTCGAACGCGATCATCTCCATCGTGGACAAGCCCGACCCTCGGCCGGTGTGGTTCACCATCTGGGGTGACAACAGCGCTGTGGCACAGGCGATCTGGAAGGTCCAGAACACGCGCACCACGAACCAGTTGAACACCTTCCTCAGCAAGATGCGCATCTTCGCCATCGCGCACCAGGACGACACGATCGACTGGCTGAAGCAGAACTTCCCGAACCTGTTCATCATCCACTCGAACACCACCTACGGCGGAATGTTCTGCAACAGCGGCGACACGTCGCTGTGCGATCTGAACTGGCTCAACACGAACATCCGCTACAACCACGGGCCTCTCGGCGCTGTCTACCCGCCGAAGGGATGCTGCATCACAGGGGTACAGGAGGGTGACTCGCCTTCGTTCCTGCACCTGCTCAGCGCCAACCGCGGGCTCAACAATCCCGAGGATCCCACTCAGCCCAGCTGGGGCGGGCAGTACAAGCGTGACGGCACGACCAACCACTGGATCGACGGGCCCGGCGGAGGAACCATCTCCAAGTGGCGCCCCCAATTCCAGGCATCCTTCGCCGAACGCGCGGATTGGAACCTGCCATAAGCGCCGTTCAGTAAGGAGTGTCTCTCTCTGAATCCCATCGCCTGAAGGCGCTGTTACGGCAGCGCCTTCAGGTCGTTCTCAGCGATGGTTTCATGGCCGGCTTCCCCCCATAGGTAGCCGGCGCTCGGTGTGGATGAGGACGAGAGCGTCCTCGCGATGGCGAACGAGCACATGGATGGGGAAGACGGCCCGCGAGAGAGACGAGGCCACGCCAGATGGCTGGCGCACCCGCGGGTTCGCCTGCCACGTACCCCGGTCCCGACCAACCGTTCGCCATACACGGCGACGGCGACGCCTGCCTGACGGCACCGGCATCGACCTCATGAAGGACATCCCGCTCGAGCGCGTGTCCTGCCCGGAGCGCTGGCGCGGTCGCCCTCGCCTCGGCCGTCACCGCGCTGCTCGACCTGCCGGTGGCGAGGATCGACGTGCGGGGGCTGCTGGAGGCGGTCCAGCCACCGTCTCCGTCTCGATCACGCCTGCCGTACCGCGTTGACCACGTGGACCGAACGGCACAACAGCGAGAGCGCCGAACCGGTCCGCCTCATCCACTCCTGAGTGGCTTCGCCACTGCTCGGTCGCCATCCGGAGGGCCTCCCGCTGAGTCGGGAAGTCGGCCCAGACGGGACCTTCCGGGCGGGTCCCGTCTGGGGGCAGTGTGCCGGCCCGACCGGCAGGACATCGTCGTCACGCGGCCGGTGGCCGGAGGGGTCGGCACGGCCAGGGCGAAGCGCTCCATCCCCGGCGGGGTGCCGATCCCGTCGGACTTCTCCGTAGGTCGCCTCCGGCGGCCCCGTCTTGGGCGGGCTGGTCGCGGCCCCGGACGAGGTGCGTGCCGGGGCCGCCGACTTTCACGGCAGATGGGGGGCCTCGGACACGGTGGACTGGCTTCGTGCGAACTGGCGCAGTTTGGCGAAGAAGTCTTCGAGCATGAAGCGGGAATCGATCGTCTGGTACACCCGGATCGGCCGATACTGCGCCGTGCTGTCGTAGGTGCAGTCGTAGGTGAAACCCATCGCCGGTCGTTCGATGTACTGCCCGGCAGAGGGGTTGATGATGACCGCGACGGCGGGGGAGTCGCCCAGCGCGCGGTATTCCATGGGGTCGTTGGCGAATCGCTCGTTCCACTCGCGGAGCTGATCGACCAGGTACCTGCCCAGGGGGCCGCAGGGCGCGACCTTCTCGTCGAGCTCGGCGTAGCCCACGGCTGTAATCGCGTAGGCCGACCTGGGCACCTGCCAGACCGTCAGCGTGGAGCGGAAGACCATGTTGGCGGCGACGACGTCGTTGGACAGGTTGAACTCGGGCCCCGGGAACGGATCGGCATCGTAGCCTGGACCACCGATCCACACCACGATGATGTCGCGTTCGGCGATGCGGGGTTCCATCAGCAGCGCGCTCGCCATGTCGGTGAGCGGACCGAAGAAGGCCACGTAGAGCGGCCCTTCGGCATCGTCGCGCAGCGCCTCTTCGATAATCAATTCGGCGCCGGGCGACGGGACTGGGATGTTGACGGCCGGCATCGGGAACGGCGCGCCGTTCTCCACCCGGACCTGGTCCTGCATGCCGAGGTATTTCAGCAGAAGGTCGACCTCGACGCGGCTGTCCTCCATGCTCCGCAGGCTCCGTCCCGGCCGTTGACCGAAATGGGCCGGGATGACGCCGCGGATGTTCAGGCCGGGCGACAGCAGGGCGTGCACTATCGCGTACTGGTCGTCCGCTTCGTTCTTCGCATCGGTGTTGATGATGACGCGGCGGCGGCGGCTCAACGATCTCATCGCGGCGACCCCTTTCCAGCGACCCGCTCACCGGCAGGGTCGAGAACCTTGGCCGGGGAGAGCGAGAGGCGGCACACTAGACCTCTTGCATAAATATTCAAAGGCGTGTCGATATTCATTCCTCGGGACGCTAACCGCCCGTCGAACGTATGTCAAGGACGCCCCCTCGGCTCGTCTCTGGCGTCGGTGCCCGCGACCTGGCCACGCTCGTCGCCTCGACCGGTTCGCCCGTACGCTGCACACAGGAGCTCCTCCCGTCCACCAGCGGGTGCCGCCGGGATCGATCACGACGATCGGGAGGCGGCGGGCGTACATCGTGACGGGGAGAAAGGTGGAGGAGTCGGGGTGGACGACGACCAGGCCGCATACGTTGCGCGTCGCGACGTCCCGCAGCAAGTCCTGGGCTGCTCTCGGTGCCCGCGCAGGACGGACACGGCGACGGCGGCCCCGCGTTCTGCGCGGCGCTCTCGGCACCCCGAATCACGTCCAGGATCCAGAGTTTCCGCCTATCGGTGAGGACCAGGCCGACGACGGCGGCGAGATCGGGCTCTCGTCGCGTCTGGCGCCGACAACCGTACTTCCGTAGCAGCAGCTCCACTCGCTCACGGCGTCTCGGGAGCGACCGAACGGTGCCCGTTGACGACGTCGCTCCGGCGGTGCCGGTCACGGGGCGAGGCGCCGGAACCGCGCCCGTGGCCGGCACCTGGCCACTGCTGAGCCAAAGTACCGCCCCTTGGCCGCCGCCAACTGGCCGAGAGTGGAGTCCGCGTACGCCGGCGTGGTCAGGACGCCGGTGGTCGGGACCGCCACGGCCGCCACTGGCCCCGGCTGGGAGCCCGAGCGTACGGCGTTGCAGGTGAGAGACGCCTTGTGCGACCCAAGTGCGACTCAACCGGTCAGACGACCTGGATCAACACGCGGTCGTAGCGGGTGAGGGGGAACTGGCCGTCGTCGGTGCCTTGGAGGATGATCGAGATGGTCTGCCCTGGTTCGGCGTCCGGGATGGTGACGGAGGCCCGGCCGTGGCCGTGGTCCGTGATCGTGACAATGCCGGGATAGGTGCCTTCTTCCTGGTACTGCCACCAGCGAAGCGTCACACGATCATGGTCGGGGTCGCCGGCCAGGCCGGTGAGCGTGACGACGGAGCCGGGGCGTGCCCGGACCGTCCCACCACCAACGATCTTGACGGTGGGCGGGTGGTTGGCGTCGCGGTAGTCGGGGGTCAGGGTCCACCGCATGCGGGCCGCGAAGTCGTTCTGCGCGGCCCCGGCCCAACGCAGCGTCGTGTAGTTCTCGACGTCGGCGCCGGTGTCGTCCTTCTCCGTCCGCGCCAGGGTCCACAGGTTCGGGTTGGTGGTCGTCTGGGTCGCCCGGCCGCCCCAGCCGCCGAGCGCCGGGTTCTCCGGAGCCTGGATCCCGGTGTCGAGCAGGGGATTGAAGGCGACGTTGTCGCCCTCGGAGAGGAAGTCGTACGGTGCCAACGGCTTGCACCAGCCGCTCGGGGCGCGTTCGGAGTCGCCGAAGATGTCGAGTGGGTCGCCGGGCATCGACTGCCCGTCCAGCCATGACCGATAGAGCGAGCCCAGCGGCCCGATCTGGATATTCTGCTTGATCCACTCACCGCTGAAGTAGACCCGGTCGGCGGGTAGACCGCGGACGTTGCCCTGCCCCCACTCACAGTTGAAGCCCCAGGTGGCGTATCCGGCTTCCATGTTCTGCACGCGGATGCTCGGCCAGACGGGCGCGATGTACTTCGCGTAGGTCTCGTCCTGGAAGCCGCTGGCCAGGATCACCGCCTTCGCCGAGACCTCGGCCTTGACACGGGGCCACTGCTTGGTGCCGGAGAACCGGTCCTCGATCGATTTGAGGGCACGGGCGATGGTGTTGGTGCCGCCCCACGCCTGCAGATACAGCGGCCGGGGATCGTGGTCCAGCAGCAGGTTGCGGATCAGATCGGAGCCCTCGGTGTCCTTCGCCATCTCGCCTTCGAAATCGATGTTGCCGATCTTTACCCTGGACAGCAGCGCGTGAGGCGTGGGATAGCGGGGGTCGTGCCGCCGCAGGTTGGGGTAGACCTCGGCGTACGCGCGCAGGGCCTGGTCCTGGATGGTGCGACTTCCGGTCCATCGCCAGGACGCCTGCGGCGTCGTGTACTCGCGGCCGGGCAGGAAGAAGAGGGTGCCCTGGCCGTCCCCTGACCAGTGATACTTGCTGCTGCTGTAGACGATCCCCTGAGTGTCGACGTCGTTGGTGTAGAGCAGGTACCGGATGAGTGAGGCGTAGTCGTCGCTCTCCATATCGGTGGTGACGACCGTTCTGGGCCGGTTCCCTTCCCAGGAGGACTCGGCGGGCTTGGCCGCCGCGGGGAGCGCATTGGTCATAGTGAGGACACCTTGCAGGGCGGCGATCCCACAGGTCAACATGCGAATGCGATGCCGGTGCCGGGGAACGGAGGGGCCGGAGAGGGACACGGCAGTTCCTTTCTTGAATCTCTATTCAGCAAGGAATAGAGATTTGACGCCCTGGCAGTATTCATGCGCCGCAGAGGGGTCGTCAAGGCTGCCTGTCCGGCACGGCTCGGTGGCGACAGGCGTCCGCTCGTCGGCAGGGGGGCGGTGCCGGGCGAAAGTTTCATGGCGGTGTGGAGGCCCGACGTGGGGAGACGGCGGATCGCCGAAGTCTCGGCTGGCCGTACCGCGTAGGGGTGGGTACGGTCCCCGCGTGCGGACCGCTGCTTCTGAACGCGTGCGCGAGAGGTGAAGCCGCCAGGCGCTGTCGCGCCGCACGCCGAGCCCGTCTGCCTCGCACTGAATTCGTAGGTCGAAAGGAAGCACCAGCCGGGGCAGAGCGCATCCGCCGGCTCTCGTCCTGGACGGTACCGACCTGACCTCGGCGAGCGCGCGATAACGCGAATTCGTGCCGCCGAAAGCGCTTGTGCCGCCGCGGTGCCGCTTATTTTGCGTTGTCTGTTCCTGCTTATTCACGCACACGTACGGATGCACATCCGGTGGGGCCACGGTCATGTGTGCCGACGTGAACCGCATGGGCACGGCGACATGGTCGCCATGGGCGGACGACCTGGTGGGATGGGCGAAACGAGAAAGGTCGGTGGACGCCTACCGGCCCACCCACAAGCATTGAATATATATTCGCCTATGAATTATTCTTGAGTGGAGACTGGGTCCGTGTGAAGATGGCGGTCGATTACGGCGGGACCAGATGACGCCGAGCTCACATCCGGCCGGCGAAAACAATCGCGGCGACCGGCCTTTTCGCCTATCGCTCGATACGGGTCCGCGTCGGCACGTTCAGCTGCCCGGAAAAACCGTCACTCACCGCGCCGCAGTGGTGACGAGAAAGGAGTCAGCCGCATGACACCCCTTCCCCGGCCGGAGGTCGCGCGCTCACGCCTACGCCGCGGTGCGGTCGCGATGACGGCGCTTGCGCTCGCTGGCGGCGCGGCCGTCGCGGCCGCCCCGCAGGCCAGTGCCGCGGCCGGTTGCCAGGTGGCCTACACGATCACAAGTCAGTGGTCCGGGGGCTTCGGCGCCAACATCGACATCAAGAACCTCGGGGACCCGATATCAAGCTGGGCTCTGAAGTTCTCCTTCACCGCGGGCCAGACGGTCGCCCAGCTGTGGAACGGCACCGTCAGTCAGACCGGAAGCAACGTGACCGTCACCAACGCCTCCTACAACGGCGGCCTGGGCACTGGCGCGACGACCCAGGTGGGCTTCAACGGGACGTGGGACGACAAGAGCAACCCGGCGCCCCCGGCGTTCACGCTCAACGGAGTCACCTGCACGGGTTCCGTGACCACCAGTCCGAGCCCCGGCCCCACTGCCAGCCCGACTCGGAGTCCCAGCTCGAGTCCCAGTCCGACTCGCAGCCCCAGCCCGAGTCCAAGCCCGACCGCTTCCGCCACACCCACCCGAAGCCCGGACGGGGGTGGGAGGCCACGGGTCATCGCGCTGACCGACGGCGAGGTCGACGATCGCAGCACCATGATCAGGTTCTTGCACTACACCTCCGACTTCGACGTCGCGGGCATCGTGCAGACCAACTCCAGATACCAGAAGAGCGGCCATAGCAAGGACAGGTGGGTCGAAGCGGAGCTCGCGAACTACGCGAAGGTCCTGCCGAACCTGAGGCGCCACAACCCCAACTATCCGGACGCGAGCTATCTGCAGAGCGTTGTTCGGGTCGGCAACGAGAACTCCGCCGATCTCAACGTCGCGCCGCCTGACATGGCGACCAAGAACACCCCGGGTGAACAGCTGATCATCAACACGCTGCTCGACAACGATCCTCGTCCCGTCCACATCACGGTGTGGGGCGGTGCCAACACCGTCGCCTCGGCGCTCTGGCGGCTGAAGACCTCCTACTCCGCCGCGGACTACAAGCGGGCCGTCTCCAAGGTGCGCATCTACTGCATCTGGTATCAGGACGGCGGCGGTCAGTGGATCGAGGACAACATCCGCGAGGCCTACATCAACGAGGCGTACCGCTGGGACAATGTCTGGGACTACCAGAGCCTGTCGGGGCCGAGCCCGGACTACGTCAAGGCCTACATGACGAGTTCCTGGCTGGACACCAACGTCAAGAGCGGTCACGGCCCGCTCGGCGCCATGTATCCCCAGAGTTTCGTGAGCGAGGGTGACACTCCCTCCTTCCTTCACGAGATCGCCAACGGCCTGGACGCGGACGAGGATTACACGCTCGGCGGCTGGGGCGGCCGGTCGGTCTTCGACGACCCGGCCAACAAGCCCAACCACCTCACCGACTCCACCATCTCCGACGACGGAGACCGCAACAAGATGTACTGGCGCTGGGTCCCGGCAGCCCAGAACGACTTCGCGGCCCGTATGGACTGGGATGTCGCCTCCTCCTACAGCGGCGCCAACCACCAGCCGAACGCCAAGGTGAACGGGAGCCTGCGGAGGAACGTGTCGCCCGGTCAGGTGATCTCGCTCGACGCTTCACCGACGACCGACCCCGACGGAAACGCGCTCAGCTACCACTGGTGGGAGTACGGCGACGCCGACTCGGTCTCGGCGAAGGTGTCCGTCGGCAACGCCACGTCCAAGAATGCCGCCGGCTTCGTGGTGCCCAACGAGCCGGGCAAGCAGATCCACATCATCCTGGAGGTGACGGACAACGGAACGCCCGCCCTCACCTCGTACCAGAGGATCATTTTCACCATCGTCCAGTGACTGACCGGGGAGCCGGGGAACACGGTTCCCCGGCTCCCTCGTACGTGCGTACGCCGAACCCGCCGGCCGCCCGAACCGACCGCGCGCCCGAAAGTTTCACGGGGAGCGAAGGCTTGACGTGGGCGGATGCCACAGCGGCGGGTCCATGAGTGGCGGACCGGAAAAGGGCGGGCTAGGGTCCGAGCCGTGCTGGGACTCCCTCTTCGCATGGGGTGAGGGCCGCACCACTATCAATCCGTCGCACAGCGGGAACAGAAACTCGTCCTGCCGGGCAACAAGCGCATCGGCGAATATGTCGGCGCCGTTTTTCCGCCCGGTCCGGCGTCAGTTGTTCATGCGGTTTTTCGCCTGTGCAGTCGAGGGTGGTCCCGCTCATCAAGGGCACTGATGGGCGTGCGGACGAACGGGCCGCCATTCCTCTCGAAGCACAAGTGACTGCCCTTTCGTGAGTGCTGTGACCTGGTCCTGACCGGGATCGACGTCAGGTGTATGCGCTGATCCGATCTGCTTCCTCAGCATGGGTATGAATATATATTCATACATGAATTCTTCTTGAGGTGGGATTGGTTCCGTGTGATGATGACGGTCGATTACGGCAGTGGAGCCAGGTGACGCCTATCGCTCGTATTCGCGGTGGCGGTGTCGGTGATCGGCTATCTCGTCTATCGCTGGATGCGGGTTTGTGCCGCTGTTTCCTGCTGCCCGGGAAGTGTCACGTGCCGCGCCGCGGTGGTGACGAGAAAGGAGTCAGCCGCATGAGATTCGTTCCCCGGTCAGGGGCCGCGCGGGCGCGTCTACGCCGCGGTGTGGTCGCGGTGACGGCGCTTGCCGCGCTTGCCTGCGGTGCGGTGGTGGCGGCCGCCCCGCAGGCCAGTGCCGCGGCGGGTTGCCAGGTGACCTACACGGTCACCAGCCAGTGGTCCGGCGGGTTCGGGGCCAACATCGACATCAAGAACCTCGGCGACCCGATATCGAACTGGACGCTGAAGTTCTCCTTCGCCGCCGGGCAGACGATCAGCCAGCTGTGGAACGGCACGGTCAGCCAGTCCGGCGCCGACGTCACGGTCACCAACGCCTCCTTCAACGGCGGTCTGGGCACCGGCGCGACGGCCCAGGTGGGCTTCAACGGCACCTGGAACAACGCCACCAACCCCGCACCGGCGGCGTTCACCCTCAACGGGGTCACCTGCACCGGCTCGGTGACCACCACCCCCACCGCCAGCCCGTCTGCGAGCCCGACCCGCAGCCCCAGCCCGAGTTCCAGTCCGAGTTCCAGCCCGAGTGGTTCTCCCGCCACACGTGACGGGTGGTCCACCATCCAGGCCGAAAGCTACGACAGCTCGGGCGGCTCGCTGCAGGTGTGCAACGGCGTGCTGTGCTACGTCGGAGCCGGCGCCTGGACCCAGTACAACAACGTGGACCTGCACTCGGGCACCACCACGGTCCAGATGAGCGTGGCCAACGGCGGCGGCAACACCGCGATCCAGGTATGGACCGGCGGCGTCAACACCGCCACCCTGACCGTCGGCGGCACCGGCGGCTGGGACACCTACCAGACCAAATCACTCACCCTGCCGGCGCAAAACGGCGTCAAGGACGTCAAACTCGTCTTCGTCAACGGCAACGTCAACCTCGACTGGCTCACCTTCACCGCCACGACGACCACACCCTCCCCATCACCCAGCCCCACCACCAGCCCAAGCCCAAGCCCGACGCCGACCATCCCGCCGCCCGGCGGGGATCTGAAGCCGAGGGTGATCGTGATGACCGACATCACGTCGGCGAACTGGGAACCGGACGACATGGAGTCGTTCATCCACCTGCTGTCCAGCGCCGACATGTTCGAGATCGAGGGCCTCATCTCGACCACCGGGTGGAGCCTGGACGGCAGCAGCCCCCTGCAGACCTACCACCTCAACGAGGTCATCGACGCCTACGAGCGTGATCTTCCCAAGCTGATGAAGCGCAGCGGGCAGACGGGGTTCATGGCCGACGAGAGCCGGCAGCCGATCGGCTACTGGCCCAGCCCGGCGTATCTACGCAGCCTCGTCAAGGAGGGACAGCCCGACCGCGGCATGGACGCCGTGGGAGACGGCAAGTCCTCGCCGGGCAGCCAGCACGTGATCAAGGTTGTGGACGATTCGGATCCGCGGCCGGTGTGGGTCACCTTCTGGGGGGGAGGCAACACCCTGGCGCAGGCGATCTGGGACGTCCGCAAGACGCGGTCGGCGGACCAGCTCAACCAGTTCCTGTCCAAGATCCGTGTGCATGCCATCACCGACCAGGACCGCGGCTACAACGGAGAGGGTTACGCGAACAGCGCCCAGTTCTGGATGCGCAAGAACTTCAAGAACCTCTTCTACATCTGGTCGGAATCCGCATGGGGGGAGTACGGCTCGAAGATCAAGAGTACGTACTGGTCGCAGTACACCTCCAAGATCCAGGGTCACGGCGCGCTCGGCGGCATGTATCCCACTTGGAAGTACATCGTCGAAGGCGACACGCCGAGCTGGCTGTACCTGTGGCCGGGCCTGAACGACCCGCAGGACCCGAGCCAGGCGAGCTTCGGCGGCCGGTTCGTCTACGGCACCGGTCCTGACGGCCAGACCCAGGCCTACCTCGACAACTCCGGCGACGCGGCAAACAAGAGCCGGGCCGCGGTCGACGGTCACCTACAGGACACCGTCAACGACTTCATCTCGCGCATCGGCTGGGCGACCAACGGCACCGGCAACAGGAACCCGCGCCTGGTCGTCAACGGTAACTCGGGGTACGCGCCCGTCGTGGTCAACGTCGGCGCGGGCGCCACTGTCCCGGTCAGCGCCGCGGGCTCCGGCGACCCCGACGGCAACAGCATCAGCTACGGCTGGTCGCAGGACACCGGCGCGGGCTATGCCGGCGCGGTGAGCATCAGTGGGGCCACCTCCCAGACGGCCACCGTTCAGGTGCCTTCTGCCGCAGCCGGCAAGGACATCCACATCGTCCTGCGCGCGGCCGACAACGGCAGCCCTTCTCTGGCCTCCTACCGCCGAGTCGTTCTCCACGTCAACTGAACAACCTGCACGAGCGGAGGCGGCCGCCGGTCCGGCTGGCGGCCGCCGACCCTCGATCCAGCCGGCCCCCAGCCGACGTCGAGAGCACGCATGGGGACGGCAACCGGACTGACCACCGTGCCCGCGAAGTGCCAGAAGCCGCGCCGCCCTGCCGATGAGAAGGAGTTGGCCGCATGGCAGCCATCCCCACTGACAATTCGATGCGTCCGATCACCCGCCGGGCTCGCGTGGCCCGCTTGGCCGCCGCCTCGGCGGCGATCCCCCTCGCCGCGTCGGCGTTGGCCGTCGCGGTCCCGGCCCAGGCCGCGACCGGTTGCGCGGTGACCTACACCATCAGCGACTGGCAGGGCGGGTTCACCGCCACCGTCACGATCCAGAACCTGGGCGGCGCGATCAACGGCTGGACCCTCGGGTTCGCCTTCCCCGCCAGCGGCCAGAAAGTGACCAACGGCTGGTCGGCCACCTACCGGCAGAGCGGGCAGGACGTCACGGCCACGAACGTGGACTACAACGCGGCCATCGCCACCGGCGGTTCGGTGTCCATCGGCTTCAACGGCACCTGGTCGGGCTCCAACCCCAAGCCGGTCTCGTTCAGCCTGAACGGCGTCACCTGCACCGGCTCCACCTCCACCCCGAGCAGCGGTCCCACATCCACCCCGACGGCGACGCCCACCTCCTCGCCCACGCCCACGGTCACCCCTACGTCCGGTGACTGTGACAACAGACTGGTGGGCTGGGCGAGCGTCGCGGGAAACGGTGTCAGCACGACGACGGGCGGCGGCAACGCGACTCCGCAGACCATCACCACGCCGGCGGACCTGAGAAAGTACGCCGCGGACCCCACGCCGCGGGTCCTGAAGATCTCCGGGACGATCAGCACCGGTTCCGCTCCCGTGGAAATCGTCAGCGACAAGACGCTGATCGGCGCCGGCAAGAACGCCACCATCCGTGGTGGCATCGACATCGCAGCCGGCAACGGCAACATCATCGTCCGCAACCTGAACATCCAGGGAGCCGGGCAGGGTGGCAGCCCGGCCGACACGGTCGCCGCGCGAGGCGCACATCACCTCTGGTTCGATCACCTGAACGTCTGGGACGCCGGCGACGGGCTCATGGACCTCACCAAGGGCTCCGACTACATGACGGTGTCCTGGGTGAAGTTCTGGTACACCGATCCCGGTCACACGCACCGATTCGCCAGCCTGGTCAGCGCCGGCGCCGACCACGACTCCACCGACCTGGGCAAGGAGAACGCCACCTATCACCACAACTGGTTCGCCAACCTGGTCGACCAGCGCATGCCGCGCATGCTCTTCGGCAAGGGCCACGTCTTCAACAGCTACTACACGGCCAGTGGGAACACCTACGCCGTCGGCGTGGGCGCGCTCGCCTCGGTCCTGATCGAGAGCAACTACTTCAAGGACGTGAAGAACCCGCACCAGTTCATGTACGACCGTCCGTCGTACATCACCGCCCGCGGCAACGCCTACGACAACACCACCGGTAAGAGGGACACCGGAGCCGGGGGCGTCGGTGGTGGCGTCACCCCCTTCACCAACCCGCCCTACAGCTACACCCTGGACAACGCCCAGGACGTGCCCGCCATCGTCACCCGCTGCGCCGGGCCGCGGTAGGCGCTCGGCAGCCGATCCCGACGACCGCCTGGAGGAGGCGCCGCCCGGCCGCGGTTTTCGCAGCCGGCCCGCCGCCCGCCACCGGCCTCTGACCACAACCTCACACCCCGCCGGAGCCCGGGGCCGGCACGGCCCCCTCGACGGCGAACACCACCCCCACCACTGAGGAGCATTCGATGCGTCCGATCATCCGCCGGGCCCGCGTGGCCCGCCTGGCCGCCGCGACAGCGGCCGTCCCTCTCGCCGCGGCCGCGTTCGCTGTGGCGGCCCCGGCCCAGGCCGCGACCGGATGTGCGGTCACGTACACCACCAGCGACTGGCAGGGCGGGTTCACCGCCAACATCACGATCCAGAACCTGGGCAGCGCGATCAACGGCTGGACCCTCACCTGGACCTTCCCCGACTCCGGACAGAAGGTGGGCGACGGCTGGTCGGCCATCTACAGCCAGAGCGGGCAGAACGTCACCGCCAAGAACGTCGACTACAACGCCGCCATCGCCACCGGGGCGTCCGTGGGCATCGGCTTCAACGGCACCTGGACGAGCGCCAACCCCAAGCCGACGACCTTCAAGCTGAACGGCGTCACCTGCACCGGCTCCACCACCACCTCGACCCCCACCGCCACCCCGACCAAGACCCCGACGTCCACCCCCACGGCCACGCCCACCAAGAGCCCGACGTCCTCGCCCACCGCGACGCCCACGACCACACCGACGAACGGTGCCATCTACGTGTCGCCGAACGGCAGCTCCGGCGCGGCCGGAACGAAGTCGAACCCGACGACGCTCGAATCGGCACTCACGCGCGTCGCCGCCGGTGGGACGATCTACATGCTCGGCGGGACGTACAGGTACTCGGAGACGATCACTGTCCAGGTGAGCAACAGCGGCACCTCGGGTGCCCGCAAGACCCTGTCGGCCTACCCCGGCGAGACCCCGATCCTGGACTTCTCGGCCGAGGCCGTGGGTCAGCGCGGCCTCATCCTCAACGGGTCGTACTGGCACGTGTACGGCATCGTCGTTCAGAAGGCCGGTGACAACGGGATCTACATGGGCGGCAGCAACAACATCATCGAGCGCGTGGTCACGCGTCAGAACGCCGACACCGGTCTCCAGCTCGGCCGGAGCGGGTCCAGCAACTCCAACTGGCCGTCCAACAATCTCATCGTGAGCTCCGAGTCGTACGACAACGTCGACCCCAGCGGTGAGAACGCCGACGGCTTCGCCGCCAAGCTCACCTCCGGCACCGGCAACGTCTTCCGCTACGACGTGGCCCACAACAACATCGACGACGGCTGGGACCTCTACACCAAGGCGGCGACGGGAGCCATCGGCCCGGTCACCATCGAGAACTCCCTGTCCTACGGCAACGGCACCCTCACCGACGGCACCCAGAACACCAACGGCGACCGCAACGGTTTCAAGCTCGGCGGGGAGAACATCGCCGTCAACCACACCATCCGGGGCAACATCGCCTACCAGAACGGCGCGACCGGGTTCACCTACAACAAGAACCCCGGCTCGATGACGGTGTCGGACAACGTCAGCATCGACAACAAGAACCGCAACTTCTACTGGGGCGCCGGCAGTTCGACGTTCCGCGACAACACCTCCTGCCGCTTCACCAGCAGCAGCCCCAACGACTCGATCGTCGGCAACGCCGACAGCTCCAACCAGTTCTGGACCGGCTCGAACGGGTCCCGGTGCTCCTCCTACCGGGGCGCCATGCATTGGTCCTTCGCCTCGGACGGCCACCTCGTCGTCAACTTCGGCTAGACCGGCCGGCGGCACTCCGGTGACACATAGCGATCTTCCTGCTTGAGATCGCACGGAGACGGCCACCACGTGACGACCTTCGTCGATCGCGTGGTGGCCGTGGCCAGTCCCGGTCGCGGCACCCCCATGGCTTGACGCGGCTTGCCGGCATGCCGGATGCTGGGGTTTATTCGGCACTGAATTTTTATTTAAGGAGGCCTCGGCGTGGCTTACACAGCGGGTATCTGGGTGTTCGGTCAGATCCTGGACCGGTACGCGACCGACGGCTACGGACCGACGGTCAGCACGATCGACGCGATCGAGGCAGCGGGCAGCACGGGTCGCCTATCGGGGGTGGACCTGAACTATCCGTGGTCCTCGCCGGACATCACCGACCACGACGTGCAGGGGGCGCTGGACAAGCACGGCCTGCACGCCCGCACGATCACGCCGGTGATCTATGGCCGGAGCTTCGCCCGCGGGTCGTTCACGCATCCCGATGCCAAGGTGCGCGCCGAGGCCATCGATCTGGCGCACGAGTCGGTGGAGGTGGCCAGGCGGCTTGGCGCCGACTATGTGAAGTTCTGGCCGGGTCAGGACGGCTACGACTACCCCTTCCAGGTGGACTACGCACAGCTGCGGCGCTGGAGCCTGGAGGGCATCGGCAGTGTGGCGGCCGCTCATCCCGACGTCCGGTTCGGCATCGAGTACAAGCTGAAGGAGCCGCGCACCCGGCTGTTCTGGAGCACGGCGGCGGCCAGCCTGCTGGCGATCGAGGACATGCGCGTCGACAACGTGGGCCTGGTGATCGACTTCGGGCACTCGTTGTTCGCGAAGGAGAACCCGGCCGAGGCGCTGACGCTCGCGCACGCACGTGGCCGGCTTGTCGATGTCGAGCTGTGCGACAACTACCGCGAGTGGGACGACGACCTGACCGTCGGGGCGCTGCATGTCATCGAGACGGTCGAATTCCTGCACACCGTCGAGCAGCTGGGCTGGGACGCACCCCTCAAGCTCGACCTGTTCCCGTACCGCGAAGACCCGGTCGTGGCGGTGAGGGACAGCCTGGACGCCATCGACCTGCTGCGCGAGCGGGCCCGGCGGTTGCCGGCGGAGGAGCTGGCGGAGGCGCGGGCGAGCCATGACGCCCTGGCCGCCCAGCGCATCGTGCGGCGTGCGCTGTTCGGGTGAGGACCGGGAAAGATCGAGCTTGAGGGGCGAGCGTCGTCAGGGTGCAGGTGACCGTGCTCGCGCCTCAGCCGGTGGGTTCTCCCTTGCGGACGCAAGGGTTTGTCCGGGACCGTGCCGCCGAGAGGCGGGCGGGATGCTCCCAGGTCACCCCGCCAGGGCGTGATGGCCTTCCCGGCCGATGCGATCTGGATCGCACGGCCGGGAAGAGGCCGCGTCGAAGCACTACTGGCCGTCGGGCTCCTCGGCGAGGCGGCGTGCCACGCCGAGGTCGGTGACCAGGACGTCGATCCAGCCGCCGCGCAGCGCCGCACGGATCGAGGTGTACTTGCGGGTGCCGCCCGCGATCGCGACCCGGCGCGGTATCGATCGCAGTGTCTCGGCGTCGATGCCCAGCACCCGGTCGTCCAGCGCGGACTTGACGAGCTCGCCCTTCTCGTCGAAGAAGCGCAGACAGATGTCGCCGACCGCGCCGAGCTTGCGCAACGCCTCCTGCTCGGCGTCGGCGATCGCGTTGCCGCTCTCCACGAGGAGCGGTGAGGGCTCGAGACTGCCCACCCCGGCGAGCACCATCGTCAGGCTGTCGTACGTGGCGAGGACGTCGCTGATGTGCGGATCGGCCATCAGCGCCTCGCGCGCCGCGGGCGACGCGGCCAGTCCGGGAGCCGGAAGGAAGACCGCCTCGGCGCCGGTGAGAACGGCCAGCCGGTCGGCTATGCGAGTGGCGTAGACCTGCGACGTGCTGTTGCCGACACCGCCGATGATCTGGACGACCCGGTCGGCGACCGGAGTGGGCCGAGGGCGCATGGCGTCGACGGTGGCCAGCAGCGTCGAACTCCAGGAGGAGATGCCGATGCGGTCGCCGCCGGTGAGCGTGGTCTCCAGGTAAACGGCGGCGGCCGCGCCGATGGCCTGCAGGGTGGACTGCTCGCTCGGCGAGGGGTGGCCGGGGTCGGCCACCACCACGTCCCGCAGGCCGAAGCGGCGCTCGATCTGCTCCTCCAGCTCGGCGTGCACGCCGGCCGGGGTCACCACCGTCGTGCGGACGATGCCCAGCTCGACGGCCTGCTTCAGCAGGCGGGACACCCGGGGTTGGGAGATGTGCAGCTGCTCGGCGATCTGCGGCTGACGCATGCCGTGTTCGTGATACAAGCGGGCGACCTTGGTCAGCAGTCGTAGCTGACCGGGCGCCAGACCACCGATGACGGGCTCTCGCAGGTTGCTGCGTTCGCTGGGCACGGGACTCCTTTGGCGACCGGGGGTGGGGACCCCTCACGCCCTCATCGTAGCTGAATTTCCATTCACTGTTGACTGCGCTTCGACGTGACGCCAAGATGAGCCTGAGAATCAATTCACTACTGAATAGGTATTCGATGCTCCAAGTGGACAGGGAACAGGTCAAGCGGTGGCGGGCATTGCGACGCCTCGTCGAGACCTCGGATCCCCAGGCTCAGGCCCAGGCGCTGCACGCGGCGTCGGACAGCTCGCGTGCGGCCGTCCTCCGGACGATCCGTACGGCCGGCATGGGCCACGTGGGCGGCGATCTGTCCGTGCTCGACATCCTGACCTGCCTGTACGCGGCGGTGCTGCGGGTCGACCCCGAGTGGCCCGACTGGCCGGACCGGGATCGGTTCATCCTGAGCAAGGGCCACTGCGCCGCCGCTCTGTACACCACGCTCGCGCACAGCGGGTTCTTCCCGCCGTCGGCGCTTGGAACGTTCATGGCGCCGCTCTCGCCGCTGAACGGGCACCCGGACCGCACCAAGGTGCCGGGTGTGGAGACCAACACCGGCCCGCTCGGCCATGGCTTGCCGGTCGGTGTGGGCGCGGCCATCGCCGGGCGTCTCGCCGGATCGTCCCGGCGGGTGTACGTCGTGCTCGGCGACGGCGAATTGCAGGAGGGCAGCAACTGGGAGGCGGCGATGGCCGCCGGGCACCGGGGGCTGGACAATCTCATCGCCGTGGTGGACCGTAACCGGCTACAGCAGGGTGCGCGTACGGAGGCGACCAACCGGCTGGAACCGCTGGCGGACAAGTGGCGCAGCTTCGGCTGGCAGGTGAGCGAGGTGGACGGTCATGATCACCTGGCGCTGCTGCCGGCCCTGGCGCCCGAGTCCACCGGGCGGCCGACGTGTGTCATCGCGAACACGGTGAAGGGCAAGGGCGTCTCTTTCATGGAAGACCGAGTGGAGTGGCACCACAAGGTGCCCTCGCCGCAGCAGACCGAAGCCGCACTCCTGGAACTGGCTCAGTGAGCGGCGCCGTGACCACAGGAGAGACCTTCGACTGCCGTGTCGCCTTCGCCGACGAGCTGCGCGCGCTGGCGCGCGACGACGAGCGGATCGTGGCCGTCTGCAACGACTCCGTCGGCTCCAGCAATCTCGGGGGGTTCGCCGAGGAGTTTCCCGATCGCCTGATCAACGTCGGCATCGCCGAACAGGACATGGTGGGCGTCGCGGCCGGTCTGGCCGGAGGCGGCTACGTGCCGTTCGTCTGCGGCGCCTCGCCGTTCCTGACCGGACGGGCGCTGGAGCAGATCAAGGCGGACCTCGCCTACAGCAACGCCCACGTCGTGCTGTGCGGGATGAGCCCCGGCATGGCCTACGGCCCGCTGGGGCCGACCCACCACTCGATCGAAGACCTCGCCTGGCTGAGGGCCATCGCCGGCATGACCATCGTGGTTCCCGCCGATCCGGTGCAGACCCGCGGGGCGGTGCGGTGGGCCCTCGACCACGCGGGTCCGGTCTTCCTGCGTGTCGGCCGCTTCAAGGTGCCCCAGGTGATACCGGACGGGGAGCCGTTCCAGATCGGCCGCGCCGGCACGCTCGTGGAGGGCGACGACGTCACGATCGTGGCCGCCGGCACGCTCGTTTCGCGTGCCGTCGAGGCGGCCGGCCGGCTGCGCGCCTCCGGCATCCGCGCCCGCGTGCTGAACATGGCGACCATCAAGCCGCTGGACGAGGCGGCCGTCCTCGCCGCGGCCACGCAGACGCGCGGGATCGTCACGGCCGAAGAGGCGACCGTCTACGGCGGGCTGGGCGGAGCGGTCGCGGAGTTCGTGGTCCAGCACGCACCGGTGCCGATGAGGCTGCTGGGTGTGCCGGGGGTGTTCGCGCCCACCGGCGAGACGGACTTCCTCCTCGAGCACTTCGGCCTGACCGCGGAGGGCATCGCCGCCGCCGCGCGGGATCTCGCGGGTCACCACCGTGGGTGACCCGCTGATCCTCGCGATCGACCAGGGCACGAGTGCCACCAAGTGCCTGCTCGTGGATGCCGCCGGACATGTCGTGGCTCGTGCCTCGGCCCCCGTGGGCATCGAGTACCCGCACCCCGGCTGGGTCCAGCAGTCCCCGATGGACATCTGGGCGAGCGTGCGCGACGGCGTCGCCCGGTGCCTGGCCGGTCATGACCCGGCCGCCGTCGCCGCCGTCGGGATCAGCAACCAACGCGAGTCCCTGATGCTGTGGGAGCGCGCCACGGGGCTCCCGGTGGGGCCGATGCTCGGCTGGCAGGACCAGCGGACCGTCGACGCGTGCCGGCGGGTGCGGGCGAGCGGTGCCGGCGAACTGGTGCGCGACATCAGCGGGCTGCCGCTCGATCCGATGTTCAGCGCGCTCAAGGCCCGGTGGCTGCTGGACCACTACGACCCGGACCGGCGGCGGTCCGGGCGCGGTGAGCTGTGCCTGGGCACCGTCGACTCCTGGCTGATCTGGCAGCTGACCGGTTCGCACCGCATCGAGATGGGCAACGCCGCGCGCACCCAGCTGCTCGACGTCCGCCGGCGGGCCTGGAGCGACCAGCTGCTGGACCTGTTCGGCGTGCCGCCCGAGGTGCTGCCCACCCTGACACGGTCGGACGGGCCCTTCGGCGAGGTCCGGAACCTGCCCGGGCTGCCGCCGTCGGTACCGCTGGCCGGTGTGCTGGGGGATTCGCACGCGGCCCTCCTGGCGCACGGCGCCGTCACCTCCGGGCTGGTCAAGGCGACGTACGGGACCGGGGCCTCGGTGATGGGGCTCGTCGACGGCCTCGACGAGGTCCCGCAGGGGATGTGCCTGACCATCGCGTGGGACGACGGCGCGGCCGCGTATGCGGTGGAGGGCAACATCCGGGCCGCCGGCGCCGTGCTGGCGTGGCTGGCGACGCTGCTGCGGACGACGCCGGACGACCTGGTCGTCATGGCGGAGGGCGCGAGCAGCGCGGGCGTGGACATCGTGCCGGCCTTCGGCGGGCTCGCCGCTCCCTGGTGGGACGAGCACGCCACGGCCACCATCAGCGGGCTCGCCCTGGGCGCCACTCCGGAGCAGCTCGCCCGCGCCGCCATCGAGTCGATCGCCCTGCAGGTCAACGACGTGGTGGACGCCGTGACCCGAGGCGTGGGCCCGGTGCGCTGCCTGCTCGCCGACGGCGGCGGCAGTGCCAACGGCACGCTGATGCAACTGCAGGCCGACCTCAGCCGGACGCCGGTGCGGCGGGCGCGGACCGCGGACCTCTCGGCGCTGGGGGCGGCCCACCTGGCCGGCCGTACGTCGGGTGTCTGGAACGACGACGACCTGCGCGAACTGCCCAGGGAGCGCGACGTCTTCACACCGTGCCCCGACGGCGCCGGGCCCGCGGCACGGGTCGCCTCCTGGCACGCGGCGGTGGCCAGGGCCCGTCTGCGCCTGCCGGACGAGACCACCGGCTGACCAGCGCCGTTACCTCGATTTAACGACCAGGTCACGACGTCTTCGCGTGGTTGACCTGGCGGCAACACAGAGCGACACTATACGCATCTTCAATCGTAAGTGAATGGAAATTCAATGGTCGGTCCGGACAGTCGAGACAAGCGGCGTGACGGCATACCCCGGTGGTCGGCGCTCGGGCTGGTGGCCGCACTCGTCGTCACCGTGGCCGTGGCCGGCTGCGCCCGGGTGCCAGGCGTCTATGTGGTCGAGAAGCCGGGCTCCCGTGCGGCCGCCCAGGACGGCGCCTTCGACGCCACGGCGTACGCGGCCGGCATCTGGTCGGCGAAGGTCGTGCCGACCGTGCTCGCCAAGGCCGTCGAGGCGGAGACGGTTCTCAAGGCCGTCAAGGCGGACCCCGCCGAGGCCGGAAAGAAGTACGGGCGGCAGACCGGCACGGGAAGCCCGTACGCCGTCATGATCAAGGGTGCCGGGAAGGTGCTGTCGGTGGCGAAGTCCACCGGCGCGGGTCAGCTCCAGGTGGACCTGAACCCGCCCGACGGAAAGGCCGACCTGAACATCGCGATCGGCCCGGTCTTCCTCGGCACCGCCCTGCGCGACGCGGTCGGGTTCATCGACTTCGGTCAGTTCACCAACCAGGTCGACTACGCCGGCGCGGCGACCGCGCTCAACAGCGAGGTACGCCAGAAGGTCGTGGCTCCCGTCGACCTCGGCACCGCGGAGGGCAGAACGGTCACCTTCGCCGGCGCCTTCCAGCTGCTGGACCCGAAGAACATCGTGGTGACACCTGCGCAGCTGGAGATCTCGTGACGACCCCGGACGACCGGCCCATCCTGGTGGCGCGGGACATCAGCAAGTCCTACGGCGGCGTACGCGCACTGCGGAACGTGACGTTCACCGCCTACGAGGGCAAGGTGAACGTGCTGGTGGGGGAGAACGGCGCGGGCAAGTCGACCCTCATGAAGATCCTGGCCGGGGCGGAGGCGCCGACCTCCGGCACGATCCTGCTCGACGGCGAGGAGGTCTCCTTCAGGTCCCCGCGCGACGCGATGAGCCATGGCATCGGCATCATCCACCAGGAGCTGAGCCTCTTCCCCAACCTGAGCATCGCGGAGAACATCTTCGCCGGCAGGGAGCCGCGTGGGGCGCTTCGCATGGTCGACTTCGCGGCGGAAAGGGCACAGGCCGCCGCGGTCCTGGCCCGCCTCGGCCTGCGCGTGGACCCCGCCACGCCGGTCGGCGCGCTGCCGATCGGCCAGCAGCAACTGGTCGAGATCGGGCGCGTGCTCGCCGAGGACGTCCGCGTCCTCATCATGGACGAGCCGACGTCCGCGCTGAGCAACCAGGAGGTCGACACCCTCTTCGAAGTGATGGACGATCTGAGGCGGGACGGCGTGACCGTCATCTACATCTCGCATCGTCTCGAAGAGTTCCGCCGGATCGGCGACCACGTCACGGTGCTGCGTGACGGGGGACTGGTCGCGCACGCGCCGATGACCGAGACCGACACCGGCTGGATCGTGCGGCAGATGGTGGGGCGCGGTCAGGAAGGGCTGTTCGCGCACAACAGCGCCGAGGTCGGCGAGGCGCTGCTGTCGGTAACCGGCCTGACCGCGCCTGGCCCGGCCGGGCCCGTCCTCGACTCCGTCTCCCTCGAGGTGCGTCAGGGGGAGGTCGTCGGGGTGTACGGGCTGATGGGCGCCGGGCGTACGGAGCTCATGGAATGCCTGATGGGCTCCCGCCGGGCCGGCGCGGGCGAGATCCGGGTACGCGGCCGGTTGTGCGCCGAGGCGAACGTGCCCGCTCGTCTCGCCGCGGGGCTGGCGCTCGTACCCGAGGATCGCCAGCGCGAAGGTCTGGTGCAGACGCTGTCGGTGAAGGACAACGTCCTGCTGTCCAGCCTGACCGCCCTCAGCCGGCGCTGGTTGCTCTCGCCCCGGCGGGAGAAGTCCTGTGCCCGCGAGCAGGTGGCGGACCTGCGTATCAAGACACCGGCCCTGGACGCCGAGGTCACCGCGCTGAGCGGAGGAAACCAGCAGAAGGTGGTGCTGGCGCGCGCGCTGCTCACCGAGCCGACCGTGCTGCTGCTGGACGAGCCGACCCGCGGTGTCGACGTCGGTGCCAAGGCCGAGATCTCACGGGTC
The DNA here is from genome assembly GCF_014161375.1 of Microbispora sp. H10830. Taxonomy (NCBI): domain Bacteria; kingdom Bacillati; phylum Actinomycetota; class Actinomycetes; order Streptosporangiales; family Streptosporangiaceae; genus Microbispora; species Microbispora sp. H10830. Next base: position 36,293 of record NZ_JABBWX010000030.1, on the reverse strand, counting down.
ATCAGCGATCTCGCCGGGCGAGGGCTGGGCGTCCTGTTCGCCTCATCGGAACTCGCCGAGGTGATGGCCATGGCCGACCGCATCCTGGTCATGGCCAAGGGGCGGATCACGGGCGAATTCGAGGCGGGCCGGGTCAGTGAAAAGGAACTCGTCGCGGCATCCGCGTCGGAGAAGGCACTCGGAGGGCAAGCGTGACCGCCACCGTCAAGGGTGAGACGACACCCACGTCGACATCGGCCGAGCCGCGGGACGCGTCGCGGTGGTCACCGCGGGCCGTGCTGCTTCTGCTGCTGCGCGGGCGCACCGCCATCGTCCTGGTGCTACTGATCGTCATCTTCAACGCACTGTCCCCGCACTATCTCAGCCAGAGCAACCTCACGCTGATGACCAAGCACGTGTCCATCAACGCGATCCTGGCCATCGGCGTCACGTTCGTCATCCTCACCGGCGGGATCGACCTGTCGGTCGGCTCGATCGCGGGACTGGCCGGCATGATCGTCGGCGGTCTGCTGTACGAGGGACTGCGGCTGCCGGGAAACACCGTCTACTTCTCGGCCGTGATGGTCATCCTCATCGGCATCCTGGTCGGCACCGGCGTGGGCGCGGTCAACGGTCTGCTCATCACCCGGCTACGCGTGGCACCGTTCATCGCCACCCTCGGCATGCTCTACGTCGCGCGTGGCTTCGCCGACCTGCGCAGCAACGGCGGCACCTTTCCCGATCTGGCCGGGCGCCCGTCACGCGGCAACACCGGCTTCTCGATCATCGGCGTGGACAGCTGGCTCGGCCTTCCCGTGGCAGTGTGGATCATGGTGGTGGTCGCGGCCGCGGCCGTTCTCGTCACCAACCGCACTGCCTTCGGCCGGCGCGTCTACGCCGTGGGCGGCAATGAGCGCGCGGCCGTCCTCGCCGGCATACGGACCAGCCGGATCAAGGCCGCGACGTACATGATCTCCGGTGCCTGTGCCGCGCTCGCCGGACTGCTTCTCACCTCCGAACTCGGCGCGGCGTACCCCGACACCGCGACGACCTACGAACTCAACGCGATCGCCGCGGCCGTACTCGGCGGCACCTCACTGTTCGGTGGCAGGGGCACCATCGTGGGCACCGTCATGGGCGCCTTCGTCATCGGATTCCTCAGCGACGGCCTCGTGCTCGTCGGGGTCTCGGCCTTCTGGCAGCTCGTCGTGAAGGGAAGCGTCATCGTCCTGGCTGTTGTGATGGAACAGGCACAACAGCGCGTCCAGGCCCGGATGGCCTCGCGATAACCCGCCCGGGCAGGGCACTCACCAGTTCCATCTCCCAGACGTCGGCCGACAGCCGGCCATACGAGGCTGCGCGGATTCGGCCGCGAAACCGAATATCCATCCGAAGGGAAGTCGACGGGATGACACCTCTATCAGCACCACCACGCCGCGCGGTGGCCGCGTTGGCCGCCGTCGCTCTGCTGGCTCTCACGGGCTGCGGCAGTTCGGAGGGCGACTCGAGCGCATCCGGCGCTCCCAGCGCAAGCTCGGGCGCCGCCGGTTCGAAGCTCATCGTCATCATCACGCCGTCCCCGGACAACGTCTTCTTCAAGGCGGAGCAGGACGCGGCGGCGGCTGAAGCCAAGAAGCTCGGATACGAGACGCTGGTCCTCAGCCACGACGACGATCCGACCAAGCAGAGCCAGGAGATCGACACGGCGATCTCCCGCAAGGCGGCCGCCATCATCCTCGACAACGCCGGCGCGGACGCGTCCGTGACGGCGATCCAGAAGGCCAAGGACGCCGGCATCCCCAGCTTCCTGATCGACCGGGAGATCAACAAGACGGGTGTGGCCGTCGCGCAGATCGTCGCCAACAACGCCCAGGGGGCGGCCCTCGGCGGCCAGGAGTTCGCCAAGCTCATGGACAACAGCGGCAAGTACGCCGAGCTCACCGGCAAGCCCACCGACACCAACGCGGGCGTCCGGTCGCAGGGCTATCACAGCATCCTCGACCAGTACAGCGGCATGAAGATGGTCGCGCAGCAGGCGGCCAACTGGGACCAGACGACCGCGCTCAACATCACGCAGACGATCCTGCAGGCGCATCCCGACCTCAAGGGGATCATCGCGGGCAACGACACCATGGCGCTCGGCGCATACGCCGCGCTCAAGGCCGCCAAGAAGACCGACGTCATCGTCGTCGGGTTCGACGGCAGCCCCGACGTGGTCGACTCCATTCTCAACGACGGCGTCAAGGCCACTGTGCTGCAGCCGGCCAGTCAGATCGCACAGATGGCGGTCGACCAGGCCGACAAGCACATCAAGACCGGCAGCACCGGTCAGCCGGAGAAGCAGTCCGTCGACTGCGTACTGGTCAACAAGGACAACGCCGGCAAGGTGAAGGACTTCGCGATCAGCTCCTGACGTAAGACGGCGGAATTCCAGCGGAGCGGGGGCTCCACTGGAGCCGCGATGAGGCCGCGCTTGGGTACGCGGCGTTCAGTTCAGCTATGGAGTAGAGGCGGCCGTGAATAACTGTTCGGAGGCAATGTGAGTATCACTCGGCGCCGACTCCTGTATGGGGCCGCGGTCACCTCGGCCGGCCTCTTGGGCATGGCAGGCCCGGCTCATGCGGACGCTGCCCAGGAGGGCCTGCGACCGTCTCGTGGCCCCGGGCGCCCCCGATTGCTGGTGTGCACCGACATCGGGGGGACCGATCCCGACGACTTTCAGTCCATGGTCCACCTTCTGGTCGCTGCCGATCGCTTCCATTTGGAGGGCATCGTCTCCTCGCCGTTCGGCGCGGGACGCAAGGCGGACATCTTGCGGGTGATCGACCTCTATGACAGAGACTTCGGCAACCTCCGGACGTGGTCACCCCACTACCCCAGGCCCGAAGCGCTGCGGTCACTGAGCAAGCAGGGAGCGCTCGAATCGGCCGGCCCCGGTGGGGTGGGCACATCGACCGAGGGCTCGCAATGGATCATCCGCTGCGCGCGCAGGCGTGATCCCCGCCCCCTGAACGTGCTGGTCTGGGGTGGTATCGACGACCTGGCTCAGGCGCTGCACGACGCTCCTGACATCCTGCCCAACCTGCGGGTGTACTTCATCGGCGGTCCGAACAAGTTGTGGTCCGTCAACGCCTACGACTACATCGAGACACACCACCCCGACCTTTGGGTGATCGAGTCGAACTCGACCTACCGCGGATTCTTCACCGGCGGCGACCAGACCGGCGAGTGGAGCAACACCACTTTCGTCGAGAAGCACGTGGACGGACATGGAGCTCTCGGCAGCTTCTTCGCCGGTCTCCTCAGCGGCGTCAAGATGGGCGACACCCCATCTGTGACGTGGCATCTCAACGGAGACGGCAACCCCGGACACCCTGGCTGGGGCGGCCAGTACGTCCCCGTTTGGGACGGCCGCAAGACCATCTTCGATCGCCTCACCACCACAGCCGACGTCGTCGAGGCCTACGGCGTCGTCGAGTGGCTGATCTCGAAACCGGTGGGGTACGGCGAGTCGGACACGACGCGGTTCGTCGTCGACAACCGCCTGGGCGGTCCGTTCCCGACAGGCGTCGACGAAGGCGATGCGCTTCGGTTCCGCTACTCTCCGAGGGACGCGCGCCCGATGTCCATCGTCGTTCAGAGCACACACCCCGACCTTGAAGGTCTGACGGGTGGGTTCACCGCCGCACCGCCGCCTGAGGAGCGTTGGAAGTGCCCGTCGACAACCCACCGCAACTGGTGGTGCGACGACCAGGGTCCGGCGGCCGCCGAGGGTGTCTGGCCTGGAGCGAAGACCGTCAGCCGCTGGCGGTTGGACTACCTCGCCGACTTCGCGAGCCGTATGGACCGATGCGCGGCACCTCGGCGTCCTCGGGGATCGCCGCATGATGATTGAAACATCCAGTCGCACCCAGACGGAAACGACACGGGCACTGACCCGGCGCCGGGTCAGACTGTGCGGCGGGAGCGGGCCAGAGCCAGCCCGCCGAGGACCATGGCGATCGGCCCGACCACCAGGTCCACGTAGCCCCCGACTATTCCGTAGCCGGTGCCGGGACCACCCTCGGCGGCGGCCACGACCAGCCCGCCGATGACCGTGCAGGCCAGCCCCGCCGCCAGGGCCACGATGGCCCCTCTTCTCCCGGTGCCGGTGCCGATACGACCGGCGGAGCGGGCCAGAGCCAGCCCGCCGATGACGACGCCGGCCAACCCCAGCAGCGCGGCCACCACGGACCAGAGACGCCCGGCGGTCAAGGTGTAAGCACCGACGGGTTCGACCAGAACGTGCGCGGCTGCCGGCGTGGCGAGCCCCGTGATTCCGAGCAGGGCGGCTGCGGCGGTGGCCGGCACGTGACGGAGGGACATGAGGATCCTTTCGGTTGGATGACGGGCGTCGGCGGCGTGTGCAGCGCGGTGAATCGCCCATGCGGGTCGAGGCGCCGGTCCCGAGCGCCTGGGAGGGGTGACACGGAATCGATCATCGAGCCGTCGAGGCGGCCGGGGCCTCCGACAGCGGACGGCGGCGTCTACGCAGTTCTGCGTAGACGACTCGCACCCAGGTACGCTCCCGGCGGTAGGGCGGTCGCGCGTCTGGGCGGAGTGGTCCCGCACACGGGGAACCGTAGGATCGCGGCATGGAACACCGCGTGGTGTCGTTGCGCCTGCCGGTGCCGGCGCAGGACGTGTTGCTCGCGCTGTTCATCACCGTGATGCAGGTTCAGGGCACGATAGTCCGCAATGCCGGCGAGGTGGTACAGCGTCCCCTTACCGACCTCGGAAACCTGGGATATGTCCTGCTGATCGTGAGTGGCGTGGTCGTCGCCGTCCGCCGCCGGTGGCCGGTGCCGGTGTTCGTCACCGCCGCGCTCGCCAGCTTGGTGTACTACGGCCTCGACTTCCCGGACGGGCCCGGCTGGCTCGGGCTCTTCGTCGCCCTGTACACCCTCGCCGCCTACGGGGACGGGCGCCGGTCGCTGGTGATCGCCGCCGTGGGCACCTCGGTGCTCGCCATCGGCTGGCTGGTCGCTGCGGCCGACATCGAGCCACGTGCGGCCATCGGCTGGGTGTTCTTCCGGATCGGCGCGTCGGTCATGAGCGCGGCCCTTGGCGAGTCCGTCCGGTCCCGGCAGGTCATCGCGGCCGAGGCCCAGGAGCGCGCTGAGTTGGCTGAACGGACTCGCGAGGAGGAAGCGCGGGCGCGTGTGGACGCCGAACGGCTCCGGATCGCGCGCGAGGTCCACGACACCGTCGCGCACGCCATAGCGATCATCAACGTCCAGTCCGGTGTCACCGCGCATGTGCTCGACAAACGGCCGGAAGTGGCGCGCGAGGCGCTGCGCGCCATCGAGCAGACCAGTTCCCGGGCGCTGCAGGAGATGCGGGCCGTCCTCGGGGTGCTCCGTCACGACGACGGTGACGACAACGAGGGGCGGGTGCCCTACCCCGGGTTGGGGCAGATCGACGAACTGGCCGCCAAGGCACGCGAGGCGGGACTCGACCTCAAGGTCGAGGACGCCTCGCCCGCGACGCCGTTGCCCAGCGCGGTGGGCAGTGCCGCCTACCGAATCGTTCAGGAGTCGATCACCAACGTGGTCCGCCACGTCGGTCCGACTCGGGTGACGGTAGCGCTGCACCCCGGAATCGAGGCCTTGGAGATCCGCGTAACCGACGAGGGCCGCCGCGCCGCCCCCGGTCACGACTCCGCGGATCCGCGCCTACCGGCCCGGTATCCGAGCGGCACCGGAGTCTCGGCCAAGCCCGGCCGCGGCATCGTCGGCATGCGCGAGCGCTGCCGGCTGCTGGGCGGAGAACTCGACGCCGGGCCGCTTCCGGGTGGCGGGTTCGAAGTCAAGGCACGACTGCCCCTCGCGCCGGCCGGGCCGCGCTGATGAACGCGGCGGCCGCCTCACCGTCGACCAACGCCCAGATCAAGGTGCTGCTCGCCGATGACGAGGGTCTCGTGCGTTCCGGGTTCAAGGTCCTGCTCGACCTCGAGGACGACATCACGGTGGTGGGAGAAGCCACCAACGGTGCCGAAGCCGTCGAACGGGCCCGCGCCGCCCGCCCCGACGTCGTCGTCATGGACATCCGCATGCCCAAGCTGGACGGGATTCAAGCCACCGCCCGGATCGCCGGGACGCACGGGTTGGAGCAGGTCCGAGTTCTCATCCTCACCACCTACGACACCGACGAGTACGTCTTCGACGCATTGCAAGCCGGCGCCAGCGGCTTCCTGCTCAAGGACGCCGGGCCGGCCGAGCTCCTGCACGCCATCCGGGTGGTCGCCGCCGGAGACGCGCTGCTCGCGCCGCGGATCACCCGACGCCTCATCGGCCGGTTCGCCGCGCTGCGAACAGCCGCCCGGGCCGGGGAGGACCGGCTCGCGGTGCTGACCGAGCGTGAGCGCGAAGTGCTGGCCCTGGTGGGGCGGGGACTGAGCAACCACGAGATCGGTGCCGAGTTGTTTCTCAGCCCGGCCACCGCGCGCACCCACGTCAGCCGTGCGATGGTGAAACTGGGTGCGCGCGACCGTGCGCAACTGGTCGTCATCGCTTATCAAACAGGACTGGTCAGCCCTGCGATGTGAGGCACGGCCACGTCGCGTTCGCGCAGCGACTGGGCGTGGCCGTGCCCGGCATCGCCCGCAAGCCGGTCTGTCGCGGTGCCGACGCGGGCGACCAGCACGAACCGCACCTCGGACAAGATCCTGAGGTGGGCCGAGTGGTTCACCACCACCCGCCTGCACTCCTCCAACGCTCACGCCACCCCAGCGAACCCGCTGGAATCAATGGTCTCCACCGACGCCGGGGCGGTTTACGGAGAACGGCGGACAAAAACGTACGCCACCTGGTCCTAATAAGAATTTCCCGCGGAACCGTCCTTTTGCATGGAACGCCGAGAAGCCTCCCGCGATTATCCGAATGACAGGTCGTCGGAGTGGGGGAGATCGATGGAAGTGCTGCTCGGCAACAGACCCGTCTTCGCCAGCACCGACCTCGACGAGGTCCGTGAGGAGGTGGCGAGGATCTTCTGCCCGCATCGGCTGGACCTGACCGGCGCGGCGTCCCTGCTGTCGGCCCGGTTCAACTCCGTCGGGCTCGGCTCGGTCCGGATCAGCTACCTCGACTACGGGGCCGACGTCCGGATCGAACCCGGCGACCTCGGCACCTTCTTCCTGGTGATGATCCCGCTGGCCGGACGCAGCCTCATCCGCAGTGGGAGCCAGGAGATCGTCTCGACCCCGACGACGGCCGCCCTCCCCTCTCCGACGCAGCATCTCGACATGCGGTGGGCCGCGGGCACTCCCAAGCTGATCGTCAAGTTCGAGCGCACGGCGGTCGAGCGTTCCCTGGAGCAGATGCTCGGCGAGCCGCTCGACCGGCCGGTCGTGTTCGACCTGGGCGTGGACCTGACCGCGGGATGGACGCGCGCCTGGCGGGCGATGGCCGACCTGATCGTCCGCGAGGCCGAGCACGACGACGGGCTGACCGCGCAGCCGCTCGCCGTCGCCCACCTGGAGAACGCGCTGCTCACCTCCCTGCTCACGATGCAGCCCTCCAACTACCGGGACCGGCTGGCGGCGCCTCGGCCGCCCGTGCTTCCCAAGGTGGTGCGCCGGGCGCTGGAGTTCATCGAGCAGCACGCCCACCTCCCGATCAGCACCGAGGACGTCGCGCGGGCCGTGGCGGTCAGCGGCCGCTCGCTTCAGGAGGGCTTCCGCGTCCACGTGGGCCGCACGCCGATGGCCCAGCTCAGGGAGGTACGGCTGACCAAGGTGCACGAGGAGCTCGCGGCCGGGGATCCGGCCCGCTACACCGTCACGAGCGTCGCCGCCCGCTGGGGCTTCCTCCACCAGGGCCGGTTCGCCGCGCTCTATCGCCAGAAGTACGGCCGGCACCCGTCGGAGACCCTGAGACGCGGCTGAGGCGGATCCCGCGCCAGATGGACGGAATCCGCGCTGAGCGGATGGATCACCGGGCCGCTTCGGCCGTAATTTCGCTGAAACCGCAACTTTCAGCGAAAGGAAACACCCTCATGCGCAGAATCCTCGTCGTCGGTGCCGGTCAGGCGGGTCTGCACCTGGCCATCGGCCTGCTGCAGAACGGCTACGACGTCACCGTGGTCTCCAACCGCACCCCGGAATCGATTCGCGACGGCCGGGTGATGTCGGGCCAGTGCATGTTCGGCACCGCCCGGGCACATGAGCGCGCGCTCGGCCTGGACTGGTGGGCGGACGTCTGCCCGCCCATCGAGGGCATCGAGTTATCCGTCCCGAGCCCCGCGGGTGGCAAGGCTCTCGGCTGGGCGGCCCGGCTGAGGACTCCCGCCCTCGCGGTCGACCAGCGGGTGAAGATGCCGGCCTGGCTGGACGAGGTCGAACGGCTCGGCGGCAAGCTCGTCATCCACGACGCCACTCAGGAGGATCTGGAGACCTACGCGGCCCAGCACGACCTGATCCTGGTCGCCGCGGGGAAGGGGGAGATCGCCTCGCTGTTCGAGCGGGACGCGGCGCGCTCGACATACAGCACCCCGCAGCGGGCGCTGGCGGTCACCTACGTCAACGGCCTCACCCCCCGGCCCGAGCACTCCGCGGTCAGCTTCAACCTGCTGCCCGGCGTCGGCGAGTACTTCGTCTTCCCCGCTCTGACGCACAGCGGCCCGTGCGAGATCATGGTGTTCGAAGGTGTGCCGGGCGGGCCGATGGACTGCTGGGGCGATGTGCGCGGCCCCGCCGAGCACCTGGCGCGCAGCCGCCAAATCCTGGAGAGCTTCTTCCCCTGGGAGGCGGAACGCTGCTCCGGGATCGAGCTCACCGACGCCAACGGGGTGCTGACCGGGCGCTTCAGCCCCACCGTGCGCCGCCCGGTCGCCGTCCTGCCGTCGGGCGCACCGGTGCTCGGGGTCGCCGACGTGGTGGTGCTCAACGACCCGATCACCGGGCAGGGCAGCAACAACGCCGCCAAGTGCGCCGCCACCTACCTCCAGGCCATCCTGGAGCGCGGCGAGCAGCCGTTCGACGCGCCCTGGATGCGGCAGACCTTCGATCGCTTCTGGGCGCAGGCCCAGCACGTCACCCGCTGGACCAACGCGCTGCTGGCCCCGGCCGAACCGCACCACCTGGCGCTTCTGGGCGCCGCCGGCCAGGTGCCGGAGATCGCCTCCCGCTTCGTCAACGGCTTCGACGACCCCGCCGACTACGCCGAGTGGTTCATGGACGCCGACAAGGCACAGGCCTACCTCGACCGGGTCGCGTCATGAGATCGCTGCGCGAGGCGTTGGGCCAGTTCGCCACCGGGGTCGCGGTGGTCACCACCGCGACCCCGAGCGGGGAGCGGGCAGGGGTGACGGTGAACTCCTTCAGCTCGGTCTCGCTCGATCCGCCGCTGGTGCTGTGGTGCCTGTCGGACCGCGCTCCCAGCGCGCCCGTCTTCCTTCGCGCGGGGCGTTTCGCGGTCAACGTCCTGGCCGCCGGCCAGGACGAGCTGTCGCGGCGGTTCGCGACGCCGGCGCCGGACAAGTTCGCCGGAGTGGACGTGCTCGCCACCCCCACCGGGCTGCCCATGCTCGCCGGAACCCTGGCCACATTCTCCTGCCGTACGGTGACCGTCCACGCCGGCGGCGATCACCACATCTTCGTCGGCGAGGTGGAGCACCATCAGCGGTCAGGAGGGGAGCCGCTGCTCTTTCACTCCGGCCGCTACCGCGAGTTCGCCTCCTCCCCGGGATGGTGAGGAGCGGACGGGCCCCTTCCGCCTCCCGGGGGAGCCCGGCACCCCGGCCCTTCGGCGGCCGGGGTGCCGCGGCGTTGACGGCGGGGGTCCATCGCAGCGGCGAACCGCCGGTCATGACGGGACCGGGTGACGGCGCGCCGGCCGTACCTCGACGAAGAGCGCCGCCGGTTTGACGTTGACGCTGCGTCAACTTCTAACATCGGGGCCATGTCGATCACTGTTCTCGACACCTACTCCGCCATGAGGCGGATCCTGCTGGCCCCGGTCGCGGACCGCGTTGACCTGCTGCGTTCGATGCTGGAGCCCATCAGGGGCATGTACCGCTACCACCCCGGCGAGGTCGACCTGGTGGCCATGCACCTCGAAGCGTCCGGGTTCCCCATCGACCGCGACGAGGAGCGTTGCCTCGAGGCGCTCGAGACCCTGGCGGCGGCCGGAGCCTGGGAGCGGATGCGACGCGCTCTCGACGACGCTCTCGCCGTGCTGCTGGAGGCGACGCCGGGGCTGGCGGCCCCGGACATCACCGTGCTGTTCGTGCTCGGCGATCCGGGTGACGAGCACTTCATGGGTCCCTGCCGAGGAGTGACCGGGTTCGGCGGCATCTCGGGCCACATCGTGATCACGTTCTGGCCCTTCCCAGAGAACGTGGAGCGGCTGGAGGCCACCGCCGTGCACGAACTCCACCACAATCTGCGGTTCGTCCCGGGCGGGGTTGTGTGGGACCCGATGACCGTCACGGTCGGCGAGCACATCGTCTCCGAGGGCCTGGCCGACGCCTTCGCCCGCCAGCTCTACGGCGACGAGCTCGGCCCCACCCGCATCGGCGTGCCGCACCTGCACGACGACGAGATCTTCGGCAAGGTACTCACCGGGCTCGACGTGACAGGCATGCAGAACTTCACCGCCTGGGTGCACGGCGACCCCAGCGCCGAGCGCTTCGGCCTCACCCCGGTGGGACTGCCCATGGGCGCCGGGTACGCCGCGGGCAACCGGCTGGCCGACACCTACCTGGCGGCGACCGGGCAGACGGCGGCGCAGGCCCTGCACGCCGGCAGCTCGGAGGTCATCGCCGCCACGCTCCGCCGCGGGTGACACTGGAGCGATGGAGTGGACGATCCAGGAACTCGCGACGAGGGCCGGCATCACCAGCCGCACCCTGCGTCACTACGACCGCGTCGGGCTCCTGGCCCCGTCCCGGGTCGGCGCGAACGGGTACCGCTACTACAACCCCACCGCGGTCGCCCGGCTACAGCGGATCCTGCTCATGCGCCGGCTCGGCATGGGATTGTCGGCCATCGCCGAGGTCCTGGCCGACGAGGTGGACACGTGTGACGGGCTCCGCGCCCACATCGCCGCACTGGAAGAGGAACGGGACCGCATCGAACGGCAGATCCGGTCTGTGCGTCACACGCTCGAGGCTCTGCAGGCGGGGGTGGAACCGCGGATGGACGTCATGGTGGCGGGGTTCAACGACCGCTACAAGGACGAGGTGATCTCACGCTGGGGCGAGCGCGCGTTCCAAGTGAGCAACGACTGGTGGCACGGCAAGACACTTGACCAGCAGCGGGCCTGGAAGCAGGCCGCCGAAGACCTCGTCGCCGCATGGGTCGCCGCGGTGAAGGCCGGGGTGTCTCCGACATCGGAACACGCGCAGTCACTGGCTGCCCGGCACGTCCGGTGGCTGAGCCAGATCCCGGGTACCCCCACGGCCGAGGGCGACCGGGAGCGCTCGATCGAGATGGTGCAATGCCTGGGGGACATGTACGTCGACGACCCCCGCTTCGCCGCCATGTACGACGACGCCGCGGGGGCGATGTTCGTCCGCGACGCACTGCAGGCGTACGCGCGGACCCGCATGTAGCTCGTGTGGATCGCGGAGATGACCGGTTCTGCGAGGCTGCATCCTCACGACGCGGTGCGGGCCATGCTCGAGGCCGACCTGCGCTGGCGGGACACCGAGCGCTACGACGACGTACGCGTACGCGTCTCGGTCGCGTGTCTGCAAGCGGTGCGCTCCGCCTCCGAGGACGATGTGCTGGTGCGCGTCGCGGAGTGGATGCTCCTCTTCCGCGACCAGGGCGGCCCGGACGACCTGTACGACTGGCGGGCGCACCCCCATGTCGAGGACACCGCCCTCCGGCCCGGCGACGTGCCTGACGTCGCTGCAAGGCGGCCGCCCGACGGCTGGGGGTGCCCTACGGCACGTACCGGCGCCACCTCGCCCTGGCCAAGGAGCGGCTCACCGAGCAGCTGCTGCGCCAGACGGCCGCGGTGTCCGTGCCGTCCACGCCGTGCTCACCACCGAAGGGGTGAGGCGCTGCCGTCGCAGGTCCGGGATCGGGCCCCGCTCGCCCAGGGGCAGGTGGGGCTCGATCCCGGACCACTCGTCATCAGTGGGTCACCACGCGCCACGACGAGGTGATCTACCGGCGTCGGCGGCTCCGGCGGAGCTGAATGCGCAACCGCGTGATCTCAGCTCCGCACAGGTCCTAGCGCGGCGTGAGAGTCCAGAGGTGGTCGGCGGTGCCGTTGTCTTCCCACTGGAGGACCTGGGCGCCGGAGGACTTGCTCATGCCGTTGACGCCGAGCAGCAGACCGCTGTTGTAGTTGCGGATCTTGTAGTGGCCGTTCCCGTCCGAGATGAACGACCACAGGTGGTCGGCGGTGCCGTTGTCGCCCCAGATCAGGGCGGTCCCGCCGTTGCTGGTGCTCATGTTGGTGATGCCGAGGACCAGCCCGCCGGCCCTGTTGACGATCTTGTAAAGGCCGGAGCCGCTGTCGACGAGGGTCCAGGTCTGGGTGTTGCCGGATGAGGGAGTGGCCTGGTCGACCAGGGTGCCCTGGGCGGTGCCGGAGTTCTGCGTGTCCAGCGCGAGGCCGCTGTTCACGTTCTTGATCTGGTAGGTGCCGGCCAGCGAGGTACCGGGGTTGCCGCTGCCGCTGCCCGGGGTGACGACCAGGTGGTAGCCGTAGGTGGAGTTCATCGCCGAGACGGGCACGGTGATGGAGCCGTTGCTCACGGTGTAGTTCGACTCGCTCAGCGTGGAGGGCCCGGAGACGGCCACCGTACGGCCGGGGGAGGGGGTGTACTCCAGCTTCACGTGGGCGGTGCCGCCGAAGGAGCCGAGCCCGTTGATCACCACGGCGCTGTCGCCGGAGCCGCCTCCGAAGATGACGCTGAGCTGGTTGCCCGCGCTGTTCATCGCCGCGGCGCCGTCGATGCCGGTCTGCGCGGGCGGGGTGGTCGTCACCATGTTGCCGCTCATGTCGGCGTACCACCTGTAGAGCCAGTAGGCGCCGTTGGGCGAGCCGCCCCGGCCGGTGAGCAGGTCGCCGAGCGTGCCGGACTGGTTCCAGAACGCCAGTTCGGCGTCGTGGACGCCCAGCCGCTCGAACTTGGCGATGTAACTGACGAGGGCGCCGGGGATGCCGACCTCGGATGGCGAGGCGTACTCCTCGATGGCGATCGGGCGCGGGCTGATGCCGTACTTCTTCTCGAGGTTGACGACCGTGGCGACGTCACCGGCGATCTTCGAGGCCCTGGTCAGTTCGTGCCAGGCGATGATGTCCGGGACGGTGTTGGTCGCGACCGCGTTCCTCAGGAAGTTGTCCATGTCGCTGATGTTGTCCGAGAAGCTCGGCCCCTGGATCGGGGTCGTCGGGTCCTTGGCCCGCACCTCACGGTAGGTCCTGGTCCAGAAGTCCTCGTACGTGCCGTTGGACGAGTTCCAGGTGTTGTCCGACTCGTTCCACAGCTCGTAGGCGGCCAGGTTGGTGATGCCCGACGACTTGGTCTGCGCGATCTGCTGGTCGACCAGGCTGAACCAGTTGCTCCAGCTGAACTGGTAGGGCCAGCCCGCGTAGACGTCGGACAGCCGGTTCACGACCTTCGCGCCTGCCCTGGCCGCCTTCGGGGCGACGGTCAGGATGTCACCCGTCGGCTGCTGCTTGCCGCCCTGGGGCTTCTGGACGAAGGTGTTCGGCTTGATGGCCTGGGCCAGGCTGTCCGACGGCGTCGTCGCGTCCGCCAGGCCGTACAGCGAGCCGCTGGCCACATACGTCACCGGCCGGAAGGGCTGGTTCGCGCTGACCACCAGGGTGGTCGAGGCACTCGCGGCGGCGTGGGCGGGAGCGGCGGCGATGGTCGCGCCGGCTGCGGTGAGTGCGAGCGAGGTGAGCAGGGCGGCGGCCTGCCCGGCTCTGGGTTTGGTCGTCTTCACTGCGTCTCTCCTGAGGAGTGGTTGGGGGGTGGTTGTGCCGAGCGGACCGCGGAGGTCGCCGGCCGGGGACCGCGTCCACGGGTACCGGCGGCCGGGTAGCCATGGCCTCGGTCCTCGACCGCGCCGATCGCGGAGGAAGCGGAAGACTCGCTGGACATGGGATTCCCCAGATCGGTGCCTGTGCGGTGGTCACGACGACGCAGCGCACACAAGCCGAGTTTGGCAACTGTGCGCAAAGGTTTTCCGAGCCGGAAACGTACGGTGAACTTGTCTGGCCGTCAAGACTGTTAGCCAGGCGAGTTTTCTTCCGCACACGATTGCCCAATTCAGGAAAGCGGTGGGACCATGGCCGCAGCGGAGGTGGGGAGCAAAGGATTGCGTGCGTCGGAGCCGGGCCGTACGATCACCAAGCGACCTGACCGAGATCGGTCGCGTGGTCGTCCGCGACCGCGCCTGAGGCCCCACCGGTGCCCGATGCCCATTCCATGGCTGACGGCCGCACGCCACGGCCGAGCGGGACATCGCCGCCCACTGCCGCCCACTGCCGTTCGCCGCCGTGAATGAGCACCAGATATTTCGCCATGCCGCGCGTCCCATCCTGTGCAGCCCGGATGGGCCGCCCACCTTCCCGGACGCATGGAACGGCCGACGGATCGACATCATTCGCGTCCGGCCGATGAATTTCTTCGACGCGGCGCCTCTGTACCTGTAGACGACCGGAGAACGGCGCGGCCGCTTTCCGGTGTGACTTCAGGCGGATGAGGAGTGTCGTCCAGATGAGCGAGACAGTCGTGGTGCGTTACGAGACACGCGCCGACGCGGCGGCGGAGAACCAGCGGCTGGTGGAGCGCGTGTTCCGCGAGCTGAACGAGACGGCCCCGGAGGGGCTGCGCTACGGGGCGTTCCGCCTGGCCGACGGAGTCGGCTTCGTGCACGTCGCCCTGATCGAGGGGGACGACAACCCGCTCCGGCGGTCGGCGGCTTTCGCCGAGTTCCAGCACGGCGCGGCCGGTCGCATGGCCGTCCCGCCGGTCAGTGCCGGCGCCACGCTGGTCGGCTCCTACCGCCTGTTCCGGTCATGAAACATTCAGAGCAGAAGGAGAAGACGATGACTCTCCCACGGACGGCGTCACGCGACGAGTGGCTGGCGGCGCGGCTGAAGCTGCTGGAGCAGGAGAAGGACGCCATGCGGGCGCAGGACGCCGTCACCGCGCGGCGTCAGGAGCTGCCGATGGTCAGGATGGACAAGGACTACGTCTTCGAGGGCCCGGGCGGCACGGCCCGCCTGGCCGACCTGTTCGAGGGTCGCCGTCAGCTCCTCGTGTACCACTTCATGTGGAACGAGGACTGGGAGGACGGCTGCCCGAGCTGCTCGTTCGCGGTCGACAACGTGGGCCGACTGGAGCACCTGCACGCCGGTGACACGACGCTCGCGCTCGTCTCCCGCGTGCCCCTGGCCAAGATCGAAAGGTGGAAGGCGCGGATGGGGTGGACCATCCCGTGGTACTCCTCGGCCGGGAGCGACTTCAACTACGACTTCCACGTCACGAACGACGAGGCCGTCGCGCCGGTGGAGTACAACTACAAGGACAAGGCGACCCTGGAGCGGGAGGGCCTGGGGTACGCGGTGCACGGCGACGCCCAGGGGATCAGCGTCTTCGTCCGCGACGAGGACAGCGTCTTCCACACCTACTCGACGTACGGCCGGGGCGCGGAGGTCATGCTGAGCACCTACCACTACCTCGACCTGACCCCCCTGGGCCGGCGGCGCTACGTCAACGAGTTCCCCTATCACGACACGTACGAGGGTGGTGCGGACCACTCCCACCACGCCCATCACCACTGAGCAGACGCCGACCGCATCTTGGGTGACGCCTCGCCAGGGGGCGTCACCCGTCCGTCTCGAACACGGGAGTCCCGGAATGATCGAGTCCCTGACACTCAGGTGGATGCTCATCCTCGTGCTCGCGGGCACGGCGGCGTGGTTCCTGATCCGTGGAGTGCGACCCGGCTCAGGTGGCGCGGCGCCGGGCGCCGCGGAAAGGATCTCCGATGTGGCGCACGCTCTCATGGCCGCGGCGATGGCCACGATGTTCTGGCCGATGGGATGAGTGAAGGGACGATGACGCGGACGGCGACCACGGCGGCCGGCACGTCAGACGAGGAGTTCGTCCGGCGGAGCGAGCCCTTCCGGCGCGAACTGCTGGCGTACTGCTACCGCATGCTCGGGTCGATCCACGACGCCGAGGACGTGCTCCAGGAGATCTACCTGCAGGCGTGGCGCGGCTACGCCCGCTTCGAAGGGCGCTCCTCGATGCGCACCTGGCTGTACCGCATCGCGACCCGGGCGTGCCTCAAGGCGCTGGAGGGCAACGGCCGGCGCCCGCTGCCGTCCGGCCTGGGCAGCCCGAGCGATCACCCGGACGAGCCGCCGCGCCACGGGTCGGCGGAGGTGCCGTGGCTGCAACCCGCCCCCGACGCGCTGTTCGGCTCGGCCCAGGCCGATCCGGCCGCCATCGTCGAGACGAGGCAGACCATGCGGCTGGGGTTCATCGCGGCGTTGCAGCACCTGTCCGGCCGGCAGCGGGCGGTGCTGATCCTGCGCGACGCGCTGGCCTGGCGGGCGAGTGAGGTCGCCGGCCTGCTCGGCACCACGACCGCCGCGGTCAACAGCGCGCTGCAGCGTGCCCGGGCCCAGCTCAGCCAGATCGCCCCCACCCAGGACGGGATCGCGGAACCGGCCGACCCGGCCCGGCGGGCGTTGCTCGACCGGTACGCCGCGGCGTTCGAGAGCGCCGACGTCGGCGTGTTGGCGGGGGTGCTGACCGACGACGCGGTCTGGGAGATGCCGCCGATCCCCACATGGTTCGCGGGGAGGGAGACGGTCCTGCGGTTCCTCGGGGCCAGGGTCCTGGCCGCGGGCGAGCAGCGGATGGTCCCGACGAGCGTGAACGGGCAGCCCGCGTTCGGGTCCTACTCGCGCGACGGCGACGGCGTGTACCGCGCGCACGCCCTTCATGTCCTCACCGTCACGGCCGCCGGTGTCGCCCGGGTCGTCGCGTTCCTCGACGCCGGCCTGTTCGGGCTGTGCGGACTGCCGCCGGCCCTCGACGGCGCCGCCCCTCGGGGGTGATTCAATCACCAGCGCCTGCACGCCGCGATCGGGCACATCCCGCGTACCGGACACGAGACCGACTACTACGCTCGACACCGGCCCCAGCCAGTGGCTGGGGCCGGCCCGTAGGGTCGCCACCCGACCCGGAGCGCTTCAGTCCGTGGTGAGCTTGGCGGACGGCCTCGCGCGCGCCTGGCGGTGACGCTCCCGCGCCGAGGCTCACCGACTTGCTCGAAGAGTACCCCCGGGGGTATAAACGAGGCGTGCAGATGAACGAGGCGATGGTCGGCGACGCGGTGACGCGGCTGCGGCGAGCACACGGTCAGCTCGCGGGAGTGATCGCGATGATCGAGGCCGGCGAGGATTGCGCCAAGGTGCTGACCCAGCTGGCCGCGGTCTCCAAGGCGCTCGATCGGGCCGGGTTCAAGCTGGTCGCCAGCGGACTGCGGCACTGTCAGGCTGCGCAGGAGCGGGGCGAGGAGGCTCCGATGAGTGTGGCCGAGCTGGAGAAGCTGTTTCTGGCCCTGGCATAGGCGGCCCTTCCGGGGAAGGTTCGCCTTTTCATGTCCCCTGGATACCCCCGGGGGTATGTTCCGAGCTGCCGATCCCGTTCGACGGCCTGACGGGGCGGTGGCGGACGGCGAAGTGTCGCGCGACCGTCCCGCCTACGTCGCCTGGCCGCCGGTCTCTTTTTTTGCTCGCCATATACCCCCCGGGGTATCTAGAAGAAAGGTGTTCCTTGTGGAGATCGTGTCCTTCCGCACTCCGGGTCTCGGTGACCAGACCTACCTGCTGACTCACGAGGGCAAGGGGGTGCTCGTCGACCCCCAGCGCGACATCGACCGGTTCCTGCGGGCGGCGGCCGAGCGTGACGTGGAGCTGCGTCTCGTCGTGGAGACCCACCTGCACAACGACTACGTGTCGGGTGGCGAGCAGGCGGCTCTGCGCACCGGAGCCGAGCTGGTCCTGCCCGCCGCCGCCGCGCCCGCCTACCCTCACACCCCGGCCTTCCACATGGAGGACATCGAGGGCGGGGACGGCCTGTCCCTACGACCGATCCACACCCCGGGGCACACCCCCGAGCACATCAGCTACCTGGTGCTCATCGAGGGTGAGCCGGTCGCGGTGTTCTCCGGCGGCAGCCTCCTGGTGGCCTCGGCGGGCCGGCCCGACCTGCTCGGCGCGGCCCGGGCCCGGACCCTGGCCCGGCTGCAGCACGGCTCGCTGCGCCGGCTGGCGGCGCTGCCCCCCGAGATCGGGCTGTTCCCGACGCACGGCGAGGGGTCGTTCTGCTCCGCGAGCGGGGCGGGCCGCTACACCTCGACGATCGGCGAGGAGATCAGGTCCAACCCCCTGCTCGCCGTCGAGGACGCCGAACATCTGGCCGACGAACTGCTCGCCGCGCCCATGCCGATCCCGGCCTTCTACCGGTACATGGGCCCCGCCAACACGCTCGGCGTGCCGCCGATGCCCTCGACCGCGGCACCCGAACTGGCCATCGGCGACCTGCCCCAGGACGCACAGGTGATCGACGTCCGCCCGCGCAAGAGGCAGGCGGACGGCTTCCTGCCCGGCTCGATCGGCATCGAGCTCGGCGACGACTTCGGCAGCTGGGCCGGGTGGCTGCTGCCGTACCGGTCCCCGATCGTGCTGGTGGCCGAGCCGGGCCAGGACGCGGCCGAGGCGGTGACCCAGCTCGCACGAATCGGGATCGACACCGTACGCGGCGTCGTACGCGACCTCGGCCCGGCCGCGACCGCGACGTTCGAACGGCTGGACCTGGCGACCTTCACCGCGCGAGCTGCCCAGCCCGGCGCCCAGGTGCTGGACGTGCGCATGCCGAACGAGCGCGCGGCCGCACACCTGGAAGGAGCCGCCGAACGGTTCCTCGCCGATCTGGTGGCCGAGGGCGTGCCCGCCGAGCTGGACCGCGGCCATCCAGTGCTCGTGGCCTGCGGATCGGGCCGGCGCGCGGCCATCGCCGCCACCCTGCTCATCCGCGAGGGATACATCCCGGCGGTGCTCGACGGTGCGGGCGTGCCCGACGTGGCCGCCGAACTGCGGGCCCGCCGCGCCGCCTGACCACCCCACCTGCGACGAAAACGAGAAGGAAGCCGTGAACACCGAATCCCCGAACATCGACACCGCGACGGCCCGCGCGCTTATCGCCTCCAACCCGGACGTGCTGGTCGTGGACGTGCGGACTCCCGCCGAGTTCGAGACCGCGCACATCAGCGGCGCGATCAACCTGCCGCTCGACCAGGTCGACGCCCACCTGCGGCGGATCGTCGACGACGCAGGCGGCACGATGCTGCTCATCTGCCAGTCCGGCGGCCGGGCTACCCAGGCGCACAAGAAGCTCTGCGACGCGGGACTGCCCGACGCGGTCGTGCTCACCGGCGGGATGAACGCGTGGATCGCCTCCGGCGCCCCCGTCGTGCGCGGCGCGCAGCGGTGGAGCCTGGAGCGCCAGGTCCGCCTGGTCGCGGGCGGCATCGTGCTGGCGTCCATCGTGGCCGACCTGTGGCTGCCGGGTATGCGCTTCGCCGGGGCCTTCGTCGGCGCGGGCCTGGTCTTCGCCGGGCTGACCGACACCTGTGCCATGGGCATGCTGCTCGCCCGCCTGCCGTACAACCGCGGCGAGGGCGCCGACGTGGACGCCGCCCTCGCCTGTATCCGCCGCCCCGGCCGCAGCGCGGCCTGACGGATCCGAGGCGACGACATGACCGCTCTCATCCTCGCCGGCGCCGTCGTCGTCGGCCTGACCCTGGGCCTGTTCGGCGGCGGAGGATCGATCCTGACCGTCCCCCTGCTCGTCTACGTCGCGGGCGTCCCGGCGAAGGCCGCGATCGCCATGTCCCTGTTCGTCGTCGGCGTGACCAGCGTGGTCAGCGCCGCGGGCCACGCCCGTGCCGGCCGCATCCGGTGGAAGACCGGCCTGGTCTTCGGCCTGGCCGGGATGGCCGGCGCGTACGGCGGGGGCCTGCTCGGGCCGCATCTGCCCGCGGTGGCGCTGCTGGCGGGCTTCGCGCTGATGATGGTGGCCACCGCTGTGGCCATGATCCGCGGCCGCGGGACGCCCGAGGCCGCCCCGGCCCACAAGGAGCTGCCGATCCTCCACGTCGTCGTCGAAGGCGTCGTCGTCGGCCTGGTCACCGGGCTGGTCGGGGCCGGCGGCGGGTTCCTCGTCGTCCCCGCGCTCGTGCTGCTGGGCGGCATGCCGATGGGCACGGCCGTCGCCACCTCCCTGGTGGTGATCTCGATGAAGTCGTTCGCCGGACTGGCCGGTTATCTGCAGACCGTCCCGGTCGACTGGTCGATCGCCCTGCCCGTCACGGCGGCCGCGGTCGCCGGCGGTCTCGCCGGAGGATGGCTCGCGGGGCGCGTCCACGCCGACCGCCTGCGCACGGGATTCGGCTGGTTCGTCCTCGTGATGGGCGGTTTCGTGCTCATCCAGCAGGCCCCTCCCGCGCTGTTCCACACCGCCTGGGGCATCGCCGCGCTGCTGGCCGGCGCCGCGGCCGTCACAGCGGCGATCGCCTACCTGCTCCTGTGGAAGGGGCGTCACCGCGACGGGTCGGCCCGGCCGTCTTTCTACGGGTACGGCTTGATGCCTCGCGCCGCCGACGGTCACGGGGCGAGGGAGAAGTAGTTCTCCTCTTCCTGGACGAAATGCAGCCGCAGCACCGAGTGCAGCCCGTACAGGCAGGCTCGTAGATCCTCCAGTTGCTCGGGCCGCAACCGGCCGGCGGTATCGGCGACCTTCACGTGCGTGGCGATCCGGCGGGCCAGGCGATCGATCTCGCTGTGGGCCCGGCTCATGGTCGCGGTCGCCTCTCCTCCACCCAGGGGAGCGGCCAGCGCCGGATAGAGCTCATGCTCCTCGGCGTACTCATGCGGCAGCAGCCGCTCGGTCAGCAACCGGTCGACCTCCCGCACGGCGCCCAGCACGCGCGGCCCCTGCTCGACGGCCAGCAGGCTCGCGGCATCGCGTACGGCGTCCAGCACGTCGGCGAGATCGTCATGCTCGGCGGCGAAGCGGCGGATCAGGTCCTCGGTGGCCGGCTCCAGCACCGGCCGGGCGCCGCGCTGGGGCAGCACGGCACGCAACGCGTTGACGATGACCACCACGTCGATCGCCTCCTGCAGCAGCGCCCCGGCCGCGGGCGGCAGCCGGCCCAGCAACGCGGCCACCATGGCCGCCAGCGACATGGCCATGCCGCCCGCGGCCGACTGCACGGCGATACGCCGGGTGCGCACCGCGATCTCCATGGCGTCGGCGAGCCGGTCCACCCGGTCGGTGACCAGCACCACGTCGGCGGCCTCGGAGGAGGCGGTGGACCCGCGCGCTCCCATCGCCACCCCGACGTCGGCCGCCGACAGCGCCGGGGCGTCGTTGACGCCGTCGCCGACCATGACCGTCACCGCCCGCGAGGTTTCCGCTCTGACCGCGGCGACCTTGTCGGCGGGCAACTGCTCGGCCCGTACCTCGTCCAGCCCGACCACCGCGGCCACCTCCCGGGCGGGCTCGGCGCGATCGCCCGTCAGCATCAGCAGGCGGCCGATTCCCGCCGAGCGCAGCCGCCGCAGCGTACGGGGAGCGTCGTGACGCAACGGGTCCAGCAGCAAGATCGCACCACTCAACGCGTCGTCGACGGTGAGCCAGGCGACGGCGGCGCCGTCCAAGGCGGCCCGGTTGTCAGCCGCGCGAGCCCAGCCGGGACGGGCCTCGAGCGGTATCACGGTCTTGCCCACGCTCACGCGCCGCCCGTCCACGACGCCGGACGCTCCGCGGCCGGGCTCCTCGGTCACCTCCCGCGGCGCCGACAGCGCCAAGCCGCGGGCCCGCGCTTCCCCGACGATCGCCTCAGCCAGCACGTGAGCCGACATCTGGTCGAGTGACGCCGCGAGCCGCAGCACCTCCGACGGTGTCCGGCCGGGAGCCGCGGCGACCTGCAGAACCCGCGGACGGCCCGTAGTCAACGTGCCTGTTTTGTCCAGCAGCAGAGTGCGAGCCCGCCCCAGCCGCTCCAGCGCCCCACCGTCCCGGACGATGACGCCCTGGCGCGCCGCCCGCGACAATCCCGAGACGATCGCGACCGGAGCGGCCAGCAGCAGCGGGCACGGGGTCGCCACCACCAAGACCGCCACCGCCCGCACCGCAGAACCGCTGATCAGATACGCCGCCCCGGCGACTCCCAGCGACAGCGGCAGGAACCAGGCGGCGTACCGCTCGGCCAGCCGCACCACCGGCGCCCGCTGCGCACCTGCCTGCTCGGCCAGCCGGACGATCTGCGCGTACGTGCTGTCCTCGGCGGTAGCCGTCGCCTCGATGTCGATCGCACCGCCGGCGTTGACCACCCCGCTGCGGACCGCCTCGCCGACACCGCGTTCGATCAGGGTGGACTCCCCGGTCAGCGCGGCCTCATCCAGCATCGCCGGCCCGGTGAGCACCCGGCCGTCCACCGGCACCACCTCGCCCGGGCCGACCACCACCACGTCTTTCGCCCGCACATCCGTCAGGGCGACGACGACCACCTCATCGCCGCTTCGGCGGCGAGCAGAGCGCGGCGCACGCTCCAGCAGCGCACGCAGGTCACGCGATGCCCGACGCTCCGCCGCCGCGTCCAGCGCCCGCCCGGTGGCCAGCATCACCGCGATCAAAGCCCCCGCCAGGTATTCCCCGACCGCCAGGGTCCCGGCCAGCGCCAGCGCCGCGATCACATCGACGCCCGCCCGTCCCTTCCGCAGTGCGGCGACCACCCACACCACCGCGGGCACGATGGCCACCGCGGTCCCCGCCATCCAGAATCCGTCCGCGACAGCCGTAGCTCCGGCCAACCAGGCCACACCTCCGCCGACCAGCGCGCCACCGGTCGCTGCCAGGAACACCGGCTCACGCCACCGACCACCCACGGCACCAAGAGAGCGCAGCATGTCGCGCCTCCACAATGACGAGACGATGAGAGTGCTGCCCTCCATACGACCGCCCTGCCCTGACGACCGATAGAGCCGAACGACCCCAAATCGTCACTGTCGACCGGTCAGCGGTGGAGAAGGGCGATTGCCTGTCCGACGACCCCGTGGTGGTGTGCCCAGGCCGGGCGCCGTGCTCAGTGCTTCGGCGGACGATCTGTCCGACAGGTGAAACAGCGGGGTATTTCAGGAACGGGTTTCGGGCGGACGGACGGCGTTGACGTAGTACAGCACCGGCCCCACGGTGCCTGTGCTCTCGACGCGGAGACCGGCACCGGGGACCAGATCGTCGAGCAGTTCCGGCATGGTGGGCCGCATCGCGGGGCCGGCCAGTATCCCGACCAGACGGGCGGCGAGGGGGTTGACCGGCGGGCGGAACTCGGCGATCAGCAGTCGCCCACCCGGTCGCAGGACGCGGAAGATCTCCCTCACGGCGGTGCCGCGGGCGGAGACGGGCATGTGGTGAACGGCGAAGCTGGAGACCACGATGTCGAACGAGGCGTCGGGGAAGGGCAGCGCCTGCCCCTCGCCCACCTGATAGGAGCAGTTGTCAGGTGAGCGACGGCGGGCGTGCTCGATCATCGGAAGTGACGGGTCAACGCCGGTCACCCGCCCCTCGGGGCCCACGAGAGGAGCCAACATCCGGGTCAGGTAGCCGGTGCCGCAGCCGACGTCCAGAATCCGATGGCTCGGCCCCGCGCCGGACAACGCGGCCAGGCGGGTGAAAACGCTGCGACGGCGCCCGGCGAAACCGAGCTCGGCCAAAACCTCATAACCCCGCGGATGGTTGATGGTGCCACCACCGTCACTGTGTTTCGAGTGACTATGCAGCAACTTTCCCCTGCCCATAGGGCTTCTCCTTCTTGTTTCGAAACAATGTGTTCGGTTATAAATGATCGATTCGCCGGCACAGCATGGTCAACAAGCAAATTCGTTGAGCTGTGCCGTACTGGACAGAGGTGGGGGACGTGTTCGGAAACTCGCGGCGGGGGAGCTCCGATCGCCGGGTGCAGCGCACTCGGAAGGCCGTTCAGCAGGCATTGGTGGAGCTGATTCTGGAGAAGGGCTATGAGGCGGTGACCGTCACTGATCTCATCAACCGCGCCAACGTCGGCCGCTCGACCTTCTACGCGCACTTCACGGACAAACAGGATGTGCTGTTCAGCAACCTCGAAGAGCTCTCCAGCCTTCTCCGTCTCGCTCCCGCGTCCAGGCCGGGCCCGCTGTTCGCCTTCAGCCTGCCGATGTTCGAGCACCTTCATGAGCAGCGCCGGCTGGCGCGAGCGCTGCTCGGGCGCCGCGGGGGCAGCGCCGTGATGGCGCGCGGAGAGCAAATCCTGGCCACGGTCGTACGTGACGAGTTGCTGGCAGCGTTCCCTTCGCGAAGCACACCACCGGACTCGCTCGACCTGATGGTCACCTGCGTCGTCGGGGCGTTCATGGCGCTGCTGCGCAAGTGGGCCGACGGCGAGTCGACCGCCACACCGGCCGAGATGGACGCGGCGTTTCGCGCTGTGGTGACACCGGGTGTGGAAACCGCCTTCAGGCGGTGAGCCAAAGCACGGGCGATGGACCCGTGTCGTGCACTGGAGCGCATCGGCGCCGACAGTGCCGTCAACGGCGCCGGCGTGCTGCGGCTACTACGCCGGCTGCGCCGCCGTGCTGCGGCGCGACGCGAGATGGATGAGCACCGAGCCGAGGACCAGCAGGAGGGCGAGCGCGGCGTAGCCGTAGGTGAGGGTGGCGAGGGTGGCGACGGCACCGACCAGCAGCGGGCCGCCCGCGTCGCCGAGTTCGCGCCCCAGTTCGGCGGCGCCCATGGTCTGGCCGAGCCGTTCGACGGGGGTGGCGGCGGCCAGGGCGGCGAAGCCGAGTGGAGTGATCAGGCCTGTTCCTGCACCGATCAACGCGGCGGCACACAGCACACCGGCCAGGCCCGGCAGCAGCGCGCATCCCAGGCCCGCTGCCGTGAGCAGCAGTCCTGCGGTGATGCCGCCACGCGAGGTGATGCGCCCGGCGTCCAGTGCACGCCCGGCCCTGGGCTGGACGAGGGCGGCGCAGCCGGCGAGCACCGACACCGCGGCGCCGGTGGCCACCGTGCCCAGCCCGGCCGCCGTGCCGGAAACGGGAAGGAAGCCGACCGCTGCCGACAGCGCGGCGGTCGCCGCGGCCAGCGCCGCCGTCGGGACCAGGAAGGCCGGGTCGACCACCCGGCGGGCCAGGTCCAGCACCGTCTGCCGGGCCTTGGGCAGTGGAGGCACGGCCGACACCGTGAGCGCTCCCCACACGGCGACCGCCGCGCCCAGCACAGCCAGCACGCCGAACAGCACCCGCAGTCCTCCCGCCCACACCAGTGCCCCGCCAAGCAGGGGGCCGAGGGTGTAGCCGATGGACTTGTAGAAGCCGTAGGAGCCGAACGCCCGGCCGTGCCCGGTCGCCGGATTCAGCCGGGCGACCAGCGCGGAGGCCGCGGGGGAGAACGCGGACGCGGCAGCGCCCTGACCCAGGCGGGCCGCCCACAACCAGGCAGGGCTGCCCGCCAGGACGTACACCGCCGATGCGACGGCGAAGGCGGCCAGCCCGCCGAGCAGCACCGGACGGGCGCCGACTCGGTCCGCCAGCGTGCCGAACAACGGCTTGAGCAGCACCTCGGCTCCGTCGTACAGGGCCAGCAGGCCCCCCAGCACCATCAACGAGGTGACCGCGTCTTCGGAGAAGCCTCCAAGGTTGGCGGCGATGCCGTGAGCCCCGAACGCGGTGGTGAACCCCGCCGCGTACAGCGGCCACATCTGCCGCCGCGGTGCGGCCTGCGCAATCTTCGCTGAGGTCTGCTCCGCCGAGGTCATAGGGCCTCCTGCCTTGTCCGATGCAGGGCGGTGAACACGCGCTCCGCGCAATACTCGCAGGCATCGGCACACACCATGAGGCTGGTCCCGCGATTGACGGCGATGTCCGTCGCTCTGACCTGGAACAGGCCGAAGTGGCCGGCGACGTAGAGCTTTCGGCCGCCGTGCGCGGGCGATCACCCCGGCGCAGGCCCCTGCCGGAGGCGTTGCCACTTTGCCCAATCCCGCCCTAGCCCAATGTTCTTCGGGAGGTTCGGCTGACGCGTGGGGGTACCACGGTCAGAGGACGCGTCAATCCGTCGGAACTTCGGCTGGGCAGGAAACCACTCTGCTTGTGCCGCACCGAACGCACATCGGGGGGTCGCATGAGAACCCGAGGTCTCGTCTGCTGGAGATTCTGTCTTACGACCGCGGGGACGGTCGCCCTTCTCTCTGTAGGAGCCGGGAGCGCGATGGCCGCCTCCGCTCCTCGTTCGGACGATGTAGACCCGTCCACGCGTACCAACGTCACCAATTCCATGAAGGGCGAGGCGTTAGCGAACGTCACCTACCGCGCGTACGCGAAGCAGGCCGACAAGGAGAACCTGCCCGACGTCGCCGCGCTGTACCGGCGCACCGCGCACACGGAACTGCGTGAACACCTCACCGAGCAGGCGAAGCTGATCGGCCAGGTCGGCGACAACGCGGCGAACCTACGCGACAGCACCAGCGGTGAGTCCTACGAGGCGACGACGATGTACAAGAAGTTCGCCGAGCAGGCCAAGGCGGACGGTGACCAGGAGGCCGCCAGGCTCTTCTCGGAAGTCGGCCAGGACGAGGCCAAGCACCGAGAGAAGTTCCTCCAGGCGCAGAAGGCCATCACCGACCCGTCGTCCGGAGCGACGATCCCGACCGACGTGCGGGCCAAGCCGGTGGAAATCCAGGCCGGGGCACCCAAGGTTTCCTCCTCCCGGACGCTGGAGAACCTGCGGACGGCGATGAAGGGCGAGGCCTTCGCCTATGCCAAATACACGCTGTACGGAGACAAGGCACGGGAGACCGGGCAACCGAGACTGGCCCGGCTGTTCCACCGAACGGCCGCCGTCGAGCGCACCGAGCACTTCGCCGAGCACGCGAATCTCGCCGGCGCGGTGCGCGACACCGGGACCAACCTGTGCGCGACGATCAAGGGGGAGACGTACGAGGGTACGCAGATGTATCCCGATTACGCCCGCCAGGCCTCGGCGGCCGGTGACACCGAGGCGGCCGCTGTGCTCAACGGCACCGCGAAAGACGAGTTGAAGCACGCGAAGGCCTTCTCCGGCCAAGTGTCCAAGCTCGGCAAGCAGTGCCCCACGTCGAGCTGACACTCCACGCTGTGGAGGCGGGACTCCTCGGTAACACTCCTCAGGGGCGGTGGTGATGGCCGGTTCTGGACACAGGGGCGGCGCCGCGGCCGGCCACGTCGCCGAGCACGGTGCGGGTGGTGCGGCCACTCGTCCGAGCGACTACATCTGGGCGCTGGTCCGGATCTCGATCGGCTGGGTGTTTCTCTGGGCGTTCCTGGACAAGACCTTCGGCTGGGGGTTCGGCACTCCCGCCGGCCGTGCCTGGGTCGGGGGAGCGAGCCCGACGACGGGGTACCTCAAGGGCACAGCGAGGAAGCCCCTGGGTGCGGTGTTCTCTCCCCTGGCCGGGCACGCATGGGCGGACTGGCTGTTCATGCTCGGCCTGCTGGGCGTCGGAGCGGCGCTGATCCTGGGGGTCGGATTGCGCCTGACGGCGGTGTTGGGCGGGTTGCTGCTGCTTCTCATGTGGGCGGCCGAGCTGCCGCCCGAGCACAACCCGTTCATGGACTATCGCCTCGTCTACGCACTCGTGATAGTGGGACTGGCCCTGGTGAACGCCGGGGACACCCTCGGATTCGGCAGGTGGTGGGGGAACACGGCGCTGGTCCGGCGCTACCCGTTCCTCAGATGAGAGGCCGCGCAGCGGCCGACCACGCGCCGGCGCTCATCCGAGGCTCGGGTGGGCGACAGGGACTCGTCGCCCACCCACCGGGAATGTCCTACCGCAGGAGCTTCTTCATGGTGCTGATCTCCGCGGACTGGCTGGTCATGATGGAGTCGGCCATCTGCTTGGCCGGTTCGTAGACGCCGGCTCCCCGCTCCTCCTCGGCCATGGTGATGGCGCCCTCGTGGTGCTGGATCATCATTGTCAGGAACGCCTTGTCGAATGCGGCGCCCTTGAGGCCTTCGAGCTTCTTCATGTCCTCGCCGGACATCATGCCGGGCATGCCGTGGTCCATATGGTCCATCGGCATGCCGTCCTCGCCGGGAGCCTGAACGCCCCAGCTTTCGAGCCAGCCGGTCATCGTCTGGATCTCGGGATCCTGGGCGGCCTCGATCCGCTTGGCCAGCTCCTTGACCTTGCCGCTGCCGGCGCGGTCTTCGGCCAGCTTCGCCATGTCAAGGGCCTGGCGGTGGTGCGGGATCATCATCTGTGCGAACCAGATGTCCCGGTCGTTGTGGTCCGCGGCCGAGCTGGTGGCAGGAGCCGGCGATTCGGCAGGCGTGGCGGACATCGACGAAGTGGCGGACATGTCGCCGGTGGCGGTCTCCGTGGAGCCGCAGGCACTGACGAGCAGACCGGCCGAGAGCAGGGCGGCGGGAATGGCAAGACGCTTCATGGATGAACACTCTCCGTGTGTAGGCGCAGGCAGGTCGCTGGAGCTCGACGGCAGGCAGACCGTCGAGTGCGCCTTCTACACCCGGATCACACAGAGTTGCGCGAGAGTCGGCCCTCGGGGGCGGGCGGTCGGCCCGCGGGGGAGGAGCGCCTGCAGGAACAGCCGGATCGGCGGGGCGAAGATGCGGCCGGCAGCCACCATGACGAGGAAAAGTAGTAGGACCGACCCGGCCAGGAGGAGGGCGAGACAGACCTGGCCGCCACCATGCCCAGGGTGGGGAGAGCCGGGTCCGTCGCCGTGCCGGTCGTGGGGCCCCGCCATCGGCATCGCCGAGTCACCGGTCTGAGCGGAGTGCAGGGCCAGAACGCTCGGAGTGGGGAGGGGCCCAGGCGAGGGCTGCAGTCCGTGCATGGCCAGTAGACCGCACAGGACGGCGGCAAGCAGGAGCAGCCCGCTCAATGGAGCGAGCCTGCGCGCCGCACCGCCCGTGGTCACAGTGGGACACATTACCCACGGATACGCGCGCTTCCCGGATCGCCTCGCAATGCCTTCCCAAGCACTCACTACTACCCGTGCTAGTGATCGTGATGGAGGCCGGCCGTGAGGTCGTAGGAGCTGCCGGGGAGAGGCCCCCTGATCCCGTCGGCTGCGCCGCCGGTTGGAGGGTCGCGCCTACAGTTACGAGGCTGTGGCCTCGCGCGAGGCGTACACGGCGCGTTTGATGCGCGGAGGGCTGGCGACGAGCAACAATCAGGCGGCGGCGTTCGTGCACTTCCTCGCCGAGCTGACCCCCGCGGAGGCGGAGGCGCTTCGGCAGGCGTTGAAAATCGTGCCCCCGAGCTGATCTCCGCCCATCCTGCGGGGCGAGCCTCGTCAGCAGATCTTGTAGCTGACCTTGGTGGAGTTGTACGAGCAGGAGTCGATGAGCTTGCCGCCGGCGTTGCGCAGGGAGGCGGTGTCCCTGTCGTTGTTCCACACGTAGTTGCCCATTCCCCAGTAGCGGGTGCTGGTGCCGCTCTTGCCCGAGCCCGTGCGGATGGTGATGGTCTTCCCGGCGGGGATGGAGAACGCGGGGAAGGTGTAGCGGTGGCGGGAGGCGTCGGCGAGCGTCCATCCGGTGACGGCGACCGTCTTGCTCGACGTGTTTTTGATCCACACGTATTCGGCGTTCAGGCTCGTGTTCGAGCGGGTGTCCTTGCCGGGACTGTCGTAGTAGATCTTTGTGATCTGGATCGCCGGGCCGGCCGCGAGCGCGGGCGGAGAAGCGACGAGTAGAGCGCCGACCGAGACCGCGGCCGGCACCAGGAGACGAGTTCGCATGGGGGACTCCTGACAAGGTGAATGACAGGAGTGAGGACGAGTGACGCTGCTGGATGGTTGCCTCGGCTCACTACCTGGAACCCCAGGAAGCATGCGAAGTCTCACAGGAGGACATCGAGAGAGGCCCAGCCGCTCGGTTATAGAGATCTTCTACTCGGTGTGGATTTATCTCCCGTGGCCGCCGTTGAGGCCGTCCGGGGGAGAAAACTCCACCTGCCCGCGGCGATTCGTGATCATGACCAGATAGTGCTTACGCCGTGAACATGCTCCCCGAATCCCATGTCCACTCTGGTTGGCGGATCCTGCGGAGTGATACCGGACGGCTCTGGGCGACCCGCGAGCGCGCGTTCGACCGCGCAGCCGAGATGGCAGGCGCCTTCCGCACTGTCGATGCCGACGACCTCGGGCAGCTGCGAGCGCAGATCGAGCAGCAGGAACGCATCGCGCACGCGGTCGTGTCGAGGAGCGTCGGCACCGCCCCGAAGTGAGGCCAGCCCACCTACGCCACGAGCGCACTCGCCGCTTCCGCCGCCCGGCTGTGCCGACGGATCACGGCCGAGGAGCCTGCGCGTCCAGTCCGGCCATGGTGACGGCGACCAGGCGGTGGACCGCGTCAAGGCTGTCGACCGTGCCGGCCGCGGTGAGGGCGTGCAGGCAGTAACCGGCCAGTTCCCCGGCCGCCACGTCGTCACGGACATCCCCGTCCTGGGCGGCCTCGGCGATCAGGTTCTCCACGAACTCCTGTAGCCGCTGCCGCGCGCGGTCGACGTGTTCGCTGCGATGCAGCAGCGCGGCGAGCTCGCCGCCATGGTGGCGCGCCGAGTGGTGCTGGATCTCCGCGAAGGCCCGCAGCGCGGCCCGCAGGCGTACGACGGCCGGCTCGGCCGGCTCGGCCGCCGCGGTGAGCCGGTCGAGATGTGCGTTGATCTGGCGTTCGTGCCATGCGGTGAGGACGGCCTGGGCGTCGGGGAAGTACTTGTACAGCGTCGCGCGCCCGACGCCGGCGCGTTCGGCGATCTGCGACATCGTCAGCGAGACCAGCCCGCGCTCAGCCACCAGCGCCGCCATGGCGTTCAAGGCGGCATCCCGAACCGCTGCGCGATGCGCGTCGATCGTCTCGGTCCACAGCTTGGGCACGTCCAGATCATACAGGCTGTCCTCTTGCGCGACATACTGAAACTGCCGTAGACAATGTGTATCGATAAAAGTCGATCCCGCCACGACCTCCCCGACACCCGCGGGCGGTCATCTCGAAAAGGAACGGACACCGCCATGCGGAACGCGACCACCGGCCGGCACCACGACGCCGCCGGCGCCACACACGACCTGGACACCGAGCACCCGAACTGGGAAGAGATCTACGCTCGTGGGCCGCGATGGGACATCGGCCGCCCCCAGCCGGCGTTCCTCGCTCTCGCCGCGTCCGGCGCCGTCTCGGGCCGAGTCCTCGACGTCGGCTGCGGGACCGGCGAACACGTGCTGATGTGCGCGGACATCGGCCTCGACGCCACCGGCGTCGACATCGCCGCCGCCGCGATCGACGCCGCGGAACGCAAGGCACACGAGCGGGGTCTGAACGCCCGGTTCCTCCGTCACGATGTCAGACGGCTGGCCGAGCTCGGGGAGTCCTTCGACACCGTGCTGGACAGCGGGCTGCTGGTCCACGTCATAAACGACGAACAGGACCGCCTCGCCTACCTACAGGGGCTGCGGGCGGTGGTGCCGTCCGGTGGCCGCTACTTCGTCCTGTGCTTCCGGGGCCCGCGGAGCGACTCGGGACCGCGCCACCTGGTGCGCGAGGACGTCACCGCCTGCTTCACCGAAGACTGGCGCGTGGACTCGATCGAGGAGACCACCCTCGACAGCCTCAGCGACGAGGACGGCATCCCGGCGTGGCTCATCGCCCTCACCCGGACCTGATCCTCGCCCGTTGCGGCACCTCCCACGCGATCAGCCGGATCCCTCCACGACAGACGAGCAAGAAAGTTCCCCGATGCCGACCTTGCACGCTCAGATTCAGACCGAACGGGCCGGGCGCTACCTCGCCCAGTTCTGCAGGCACGCAGCCGCCATGGGCGGCGGCCACACCGCCCGGCTACATCCGCACGGACCGGAGGCCCGCCGCGAGGTGCGGGTGGCCGCCGAGTGGTCGGACACCAGCGGAACCGTCACCTTCTCACCATGGGGCGCATGTACGCTCACCGCCGACGCAGGCACCCTCACGGTTCGCATCGACGCACCCGGCGAGGAGGGCCTGACTCAGATGCGCGACATCATCACCCGCGACTTCGAGCGGTTCAGCCGACGGGACCCATTGACGGTGACCTGGCTGCGGCAGGAGACCCCGGGCGCCCTCTTCCGGCACACCGGTGCGGTGACATCGAAGTCACGGCGAGGGCTTTTACGGTCCGGCCGCCAGGCTGTGGTCCTCGCGCTGGCCGTGGTCCTTCTCATCGGTCTGCACGTCGGCGTGGCCGGCACGGTCATAGCGGAATCACGCTGGACCGCCGCTGCCGTCGACATCGCCGTAGCGCTTGTCGCGCTGAAAATCGCGCTGATCACGTGGGCTCGCCTCCGAGTCCGCCACCGCAAGGCTGCCATGCCCGGCCGGCGACCGCCGAATCGATGACCTTGGTCCTTGGGGGCGGGGCCCTTGCGCAGCGGTGCGGGCGCGCCGGCATCGGAAGGATGAAGGTGACAATCCGGCCGACCGAGCCCCACGAGGTGATCCAGATGACCGACTCCCCGACCGGAGCCGCCCTGCCCGCCGACGTGCACGCCGCGATCGACACGCTGGTGACCGGCGCGCTGAAGGCACTGACGGAGTACGAGTCCTTCACCCAGGAGCAGGTCGACCACATCGTCAAGAAGGCGTCCGTCGCCGCGCTGGACCGGCACGCCGCGCTCGCCCGCCTGGCGGTCGAGGAGACCGGCCGCGGCCTGTTCGAGGACAAGGCGGTCAAGAACATCTTCGCCTGCGAGCACGTGACCCACAGCATGGCCGACCTCAAGACGGTCGGCGTGGTGTCCCGCGACGAGATCAACGGCATCGTCGAGATCGCCGATCCCGTCGGGGTGGTCTGCGGCGTCACGCCGGTCACCAACCCCACCTCGACCACGATCTTCAAGGCCCTGCTGGCGTTGAAGACCCGCAATCCCATCGTGTTCGCGTTCCACCCGGCGGCCCAGCGCTGCAGCGCCGAGGCGGCGAGGATCGTCCGCGACGCCGCCGTCGCCGCCGGCGCGCCCGAGCACTGCGTCCAGTGGATCGAGGAACCCTCGCTGGAGGCGACCGGCGCGCTGATGCGGCACGAGGGCGTGTCGGTCATCCTCGCCACCGGCGGGAACGCCATGGTGAGAGCCGCGTACTCTGCGGGCAAGCCGGCGCTGGGCGTGGGGGCGGGCAACGTCCCCGCCTACATCGAGCGGACGGCGAAGCTGCGCCGGGCCGTGCACGACGTCGTGCTGTCCAAGACGTTCGACAACGGCATGATCTGCGCCTCCGAGCAGGCCGTCATCCTCGACGAGGAGATCTACGACGCCGCGCTGGGCGAGTTCGCCCGGCTGCACGCCCACGTCGCCACGCCGGAGGAGAAGGCGAAGCTGGAGGAGTTCGTGTTCGGGGTGACGGCACACGGCGCCTCCTGCTCCGAGGCCAGGCTCAATCCCGACGTCGTCGGGCGGACTCCGCACTGGATCGCCGAGCAGGCCGGGTTCGCCGTGCCGCCGGACACCTCCCTGATCCTCGTCCCGGTGGACGAGGTCGGCCCGAACGAGCCGCTGACCAGGGAGAAGCTGTGCCCGGTGCTCGCCGTGCTGCGGGCCCGCACCCGCGAGGAGGGCATGGTCCTCGCCGAGCGCATGGTCGAGTTCGACGGCCTCGGGCACAGCGCCGTCATCCACACCGAGGACGCCGCCCTCGCCGAGACGTACGGCACGCGGGTGAAGGCCGTACGGGTGATCTGGAACGCGCCCGCCTCCCAGGGCGGCATCGGCGACATGTACAACGCGTTCCTGCCCTCGCTGACCCTGGGCTGCGGCAGCTACGGGCACAACTCGGTGTCGAACAACGTCTCGGCCGTCAACCTGATCAACGTCAAGCGGATCGGGCGGCGCAACAACAACCTCCAGTGGTTCAAGGTGCCGCCGAAGATCTACTTCGAGCCGAACGCGATCCGCTACCTGGCGGACATGCCGGACGTGCACCGCGTCACGATCGTCACCGACGCCGTGATGACCCGGCTGGGGTACGTCGACCGTGTCACCGACGTGCTGCGGCGGCGCGGCGAGCGGGTGGCCCTGCAGATCATCGATGACGTGGAGCCCGAGCCGAGCGTGGCGACCGTCGACAAGGGCGCCGACCTCATGCGCGCCTTCCGACCCGACGTCATCGTCGCCCTCGGCGGCGGCTCGGTGATGGACGCGGCCAAGGTCATGTGGCTGCGCTACGAGCACCCCGAGGTCGTCTTCGCGGACATGAAGGAAAAGTTCTTCGACGTCCGCAAGCGCGCCTTCCGCTTCCCGGCCCTGGGCGAGCGCGCCCGCCTCGTGTGCGTGCCGACCACCTCGGGCACGGGCGCGGAGGTCACGCCGTTCGCCGTGATCACCGACACCGTGACGGGCAAGAAGTATCCGCTGGCCGACTACGCGCTGACCCCGAGCATCGCGATCGTGGACCCGGTCCTCGCCGCCGACCTGCCCCGGGTGGTCACCGCCGACAGCGGCTTCGACGCTCTCACCCACGCCATCGAGTCGTACGTGTCGGTGTACGCCAACGACTTCACCGACGGCCCTGCCCTGCACGCCGTCAGGATCATCTTCCGGTATCTGGAGCGCGCGGTCACCCGCGGCGCCGCCGACCCGGAGGCCAGGGAGAAGATGCACAACGCCGGCACGATCGCCGGCATGGCCTTCGGCAACGCCTTCCTCGGGATCGTGCACGCCATGTCCCACACGCTCGGCGCCACCTTCCACGTGGCCCACGGGCGCACGAACGCCATCCTGCTGCCGCACGTGATCCGCTACAACGGCACCGTCCCGTCGAAGCTGTCCGGCTGGCCCAAGTATGAGGACTACCGCGCCCCCGAGCGGTTCCAGGAGATCGCCCAGATGCTGGGCCTGCCCGCGGCCACGCCGGCGGAGGGGGTCGAATCGCTCGCCGCGGCCGTCGAGCGGCTGCGCGACGCGGTCGGGATCGAGCGGTCCTTCCAGGACGTCGGCGTAGACGAGAAGGCGTTCGTCGACGCACTCCCACAGCAGGCGCTCAACGCGTACGAGGACCAGTGCGCGCCGGCCAATCCCCGGATGCCGATGCTGGAGGACATGCAGGCGCTGATGCGGGCCGCCTACTACGGGCGTTCCCCGGAGTAGCCGTCCGTCTCCCGTGTGTGCGTACACCGCGAGGGTCTACCTTATGAGGCATGATTCGGGTGTTCCTGGTGGACGACCACGAGGTCGTGCGGCGTGGTGTGGCGGCGTTGCTGGACGCCGAGGACGACATCGAGGTCGTCGGCGAGGCGGGGACGGCCGAGTCGGCCGTGGCCCGCATCCCCGCGCTGAAGCCGGATGTGGCGGTGCTCGACGTGCGCCTGCCCGACGGCAGCGGGGTGGACGTCTGCCGTGAGGTGCGCTCGAAGCTGCCCGGCCTGGCCTGCCTGATGCTGACCTCCTACGCCGACGACGAGGCGCTGTTCAACGCGGTCATGGCCGGGGCGGCCGGGTATGTGCTCAAGCAGATCCACGGCTCTGACCTGGTCGGCGCGGTGCGCACGGTGGCCGGCGGGCAGTCGCTGCTCGACCCGCAGACCACGGCCGCGATGCTGCACCGGCTGCGCGACCAGGCCACGAAGAAGGACCCGCTTGCCGCGCTGTCGGACCAGGAGCGGCAGATCCTGGAGCTGATCGGCGAGGGCCTGACCAACCGCCAGATCGGCGAGCGGATGTTCCTGGCCGAGAAGACGGTCAAGAACTACGTGTCCAACCTGCTGAGCAAGCTCGACATGCAGCGCCGCACCCAGGCCGCCGCGCTCGCCGCCCGCCTCAAGGCCGAACACCAGCAGTGACATCAAGCGGACGTGCCGAGCGATGTCACCGTCGCCGCGGCACGTCTCGCCCATTGTCATGTGCGGACGCCCGAGGCTGCGGCTCGGCAGACGGATCAGGAGACGTACCGCAGCCGGCGGAGGCGGCGGCGTCCTCACGCGGCACGAGCTGATCAGCCCAGCGGGACGCTCCACTCCAGACGGGCGCCGCCGGCCTCGGGGGAGGTGAGGGTGAGGGCGCCGCCGAGTCGTTCGGCGCGGTCGGCGAGGTTGCGCAGGCCGCTGCGGCGGCCCTCGGCCGGGATGCCGACGCCGTTGTCCTCCACCACGAGGGTCAGCCGTCCGTCCCCGGCGTGGACGGCGACGTCGGCGCGGGTGGCCTTGGCGTGGCGGACGA